>NZ_AZES01000055.1 GCF_001434985.1 Companilactobacillus paralimentarius DSM 13238 = JCM 10415
TGAGGTTGCCTTCTATACAAAAACTATTCATCAATACGATTTGACAAAGAGCCCTTATTTTTTAATAACCAATGTTCAATGTTGAATAGTGGAAACGGGCTTACTATGCTCTCTATTTGAAATGAGCTGCGTAGGGGCGGTTTGCTACAGTATTGGAATCACCCACACGGTACGCGGGCAATTTCAATACTTAGGCGGATCCTCGTGGGCTGACCGCTCTCTACTGCACTCTATGATTTGAATCGTTTAATCTTCTTTAAGCGTTTCTTCTTACGTTTCTTACTCTTACGGACCATTGAATGCATTGCCATCTTACCAAGACGTCCTTGCATACCGTTGCCCATAAGTTGGTCCATTCCAGCCATGTTACCTTTACTCATCTTATTCATCATGTCTCGTGATTGTTTGAATTGTTTGATCATACGGTTAACATTTTGAATACTTTGTCCTGAACCCTTGGCAATTCTTCTTCTTCTTGAAGGATTTAACAAATCAGGATCTTCACGTTCTTTTGGTGTCATAGAGTAAACAATTGCCTTTAAATGAGCAATATCCTTTTCACCAATATTGATATTAGCTAAAGCTGGATTATTAGCCATACCTGGGATCATCTTCATGATTTCATCCAAAGGACCCATTTTTTGAATTTGATCCATTTGATCAATAAAGTCATTAAAGTCAAAACTATTCTCTCGAATCTTTTCGGCTACTTCTTTAGCTTGTTTTTCATCATAATCTGATTGAGCTTTCTCAATCAAGGTCAACATATCACCCATACCAAGGATACGGTTGGCCATACGATCCGGATGGAAAACATCTAATTGATCTAGTTTTTCACCTTGTCCAATAAACTTAATTGGTTTACCAGTAACGGAACGAATTGAAAGTGCTGCACCACCACGGGTATCACCATCTAACTTAGTTAAAACAACACCGGTGATATCCAATTGTTCATCAAATCCAGCAGCTACTTTAGCAGCTACTTGACCAGTCATGGAATCAGCGACAAACAAGATTTCATCTGGATGAGCTAACTCCTTGATACGCGTTAATTCTTCCATCAATTGCTCATCAATTTCCAAACGTCCGGCCGTATCAATAATTACATAATCATTTTTATTTTCGTCAGCAACTTTTAACCCATTACGAACGATGTCAACAGGATCATGCTCTGTTCCTTCATCGTATACGGGTACATCTAATTGTTGTCCAATAGTCTTTAACTGTTCAACAGCGGCTGGACGATAAACATCCCCAGCAATAAAGATTGGACGAGCTTTTTTATCATTTTTAAGATAATTAGCTAATTTACCAGCTGTTGTAGTTTTACCAGCACCTTGCAAACCAACCATCATGATAATTGTTGGTATATGAGCTGATTTGTTTAATGGAACAGCTTCTTGTCCCATTAACTTAGTTAACTCTTTATCAACAATTTTGATAACTTGTTGCGATGGTGTCAAACTATCCATTACTTCGGCACCTAAAGCACGTTCTCTAACTGTCTTAACGAAGCTCTTAACAACATCAAAGTTAACATCGGCCTCAAGTAAAGCCATACGTACTTCACGCATTACTTTACGAATATCTTCATCAGAAAGTTTTCCCTTACCCTTTAAGGTAGAAAAAACTTTTTGTAGACGTTCGCTTAATCCTTCAAAAGCCATATTCTTCTCCTATTAATTTTCATTTATTTTTAAAATTCTCTGTACTAAATCTAAAAGTTCTTTATCGTTGGAATATTTTTTTTCGACTAAGGTTTGCAAAGTATCGGCAATATCATCAATTTCAGTTGTCTTTTTAATTAATCCTAATTCTTGTTCAAAAGACTCCAATGAATTAACAGTACGATGCAAATTATCCAAAACCGCTTGTCGTGAAACTTTTAACTGTTCAGAAATTTCACTAAGTGAAAAGTCTTCAACATAATAAAGCTCAATATAACGACTCTGTTTCTTAGTTAATAAAGAATGATAAAAATTATACAACAGATTCACGCGTGTGGTTTCATCTATCTTCATTTTATTTATTTGAAGCTCCAACAATTAGTTCCTTAAACAGTCCATAAATGAACTTCTCGGGATCAAAATCACGCAAATCATTCATTTGTTCTCCCAAACCAACTAACTTCACAGGGATATGTAGTTCATTACGAATAGCTAAAACAATTCCACCTTGGGAACTACCATCAAGTTTTGTCAACACAATACCTGAAACAGCAGTTGTTTCATTAAATTGCTTAGCTTGACTTAAGGCATTTTGACCAGTTGAACCATCCAATACTAATAATACTTCTTGTGGTGCATCAGGCAATTCACGAGTAATAACACGTTTGATCTTTTCCAATTCACGCATCAAACCCTCTTTATTCTGTAAACGTCCAGCTGTATCAACTAATAAAATATCGAAATCTTCGTCTACTGCTCTTTGAACAGCATCATACACAACTGAAGCTGGATCAGTGTGTGCTTTACTTGCTTGAACAGGAACATTAACACGTTTACCCCATTCTTGAAGTTGTTCAATCGCACCAGCTCTAAATGTATCACCTGCGGCAAGTAAAACTTTTTTACCTTCTTGCTGATATCTGTGTGCTAGTTTACCGATTGTTGTTGTCTTGCCGGCACCATTAACACCAACAAACAAAAAGACTGTTGGTGTCTTATCAGTACTAAATTTCAGAGTATTATCTTCATCCTTACCTTCTTCACCATACATATCGACCAATTTTTTAACGATAACGTTAGAAACATCGGAACGTTTTTTAGCATTTTCAAGTTTTACTTCTTCACGTAATTCGTCGGAAATACGCATAGCTGTTTCATAACCAACATCCGATTCAATCAATAACTCTTCCAAATCATCGAAGAAGTCTTCGTCGACACTTCTAAAATTAGCCAGGAAACGATTAAAACGAGCACTGAAAGAGTTACGACTTTTTTTCAATCCTTCATCGTATTCTTTAACATCGTCTTTGGCTTCTTCCTCAGGTTCTTTTTCAGTTTCTGATTCAGCTTCCTCTGACTCTTCTAACTCTTCGGATTTAACTTCTTCGTTTACTTTAATATTTTCAGATGTTGTTTCCTTTTCGACCTCAACATCTTCAGAAGTAGTTGTTGTCTCTGTTTGTGTCTCTTCTGGTTCAGACTCCTTAGACTCCACTGGTTCTTTAATCTCTGATGTTTCAATCTGAGGTTCTACCTGCTTAGGTTGAACTTCTTCTGGTTCTTTTTCAACTTCCTTTGTTTCTAGCTCTGGTTCTGATTTAGGTTCTGATTCCAAATCCAGTTCTGTTTTAACCTCTGGAGTTGATTCTTTAGTTTCCTTAGGTGTTTCCTCTGTTTTATCGGAATCATCAGAAGTTTTGCCGGATTCAACATTTTGGTCAGGTTCTTTTTCAGCTTCAGGAACTTTTTCTTCTAATTTTTCATCTTTAGAATCATCTTTTCCAGTGAAGGCTTTTTTAATACGATCAAATAATCCCATAATTAACTCCTTATTTTTTGACTTCGACGGACAACATACGTGATACACCAGATTCTTCCATGGTTACTCCATACAAACGGTTAACATTCATCATGGTTCCCTTACGGTGAGTAATCACAATAAATTCCGTATTGTCATCATATTGATTCAAATAATTAGCAAAACGATAAACATTAGCATCATCAAGTGAAGCTTCAACCTCATCTAAAATACAGAATGGTACTGGTTTCACTTTGATAATGGCAAACAACAATGTAATAGCCGTTAACGCTTTTTCACCACCAGATAACAAACTCAAACGTTGAAATTTCTTCCCTGGTGGTTGAGCAATAATTTCAATTCCTGTTTCCAAAAGATTATCAGGTTCGGTTAGTACTAATTTGGCACGACCACCAGCAAACATCTCTGGGAAAATTTCTTCAAAGGCATCTGCAACTTCATCAAATGTCTTTTTAAATCTAGTCGTTACTTCCTTATCCATTTCCGACATTGTGTCTAATAATTGTGCTCGAGCTTTTAACAAATCATTTTGTTGTTGTGTTAAAAATTCATATCTATCTTTTACTTTATCATATTCAGCAATGGCCGATAAATTAACAGTTCCTAACTCATCGATTCCCATTTTAAGCAAACGAGCCTCTTTTTGTAGTTGCTCGGAATCATAGTCGCCCTTATTCAATTCAACTAATGAAGCCTCATAAGTCAATTGATAATCCTGCGACAAAATATCTAAACGACTATCAATTTCATTAGAAAGCTTTGTATTCTTAATAGCCAATGTCTCCTGTTGATCAGAGGCATTCTTTTGTAGATCAAAATTACGTTGAGCTTTCGCATTCAATTGAGTAGATAATTCTTGTTGCTTCTGACGTTTCCCCTTCAAATCGGTAGCATTGTCTTGAAGTTTTGTAATTGTTCGTTTCAATTGATTAATTTTTTCTTTTACTTCTGAATTGCTTAATTGTAATTTATCCTTCTCAGAATTCAAGTCTTTCAATCGTTCCTCAACTTCTGTTACTTGTCGAGCAAGACTAACTGTACTTTCCTTCAAATCATTATTCTGAGCCAGTTCATTTTCATGTTTACTCTGAACAACTGCTAATTTAGTCTGCAAATTTTGTTCATTTTCGTTAATTGAACTTAATTCATTATCAAAATCGGCCAGGATTTGTTCTTTTTGCTTAATCTCATCTTGAACTTGAGCAATCTTATCCTTGATATCATTAGCCAATTGTATTTGTTTTTCCAAGTCAGATTTCAGATCTGATTCTTCCGTCTGATTCTTAGAGAGACTGTATTCTACAACATCCAAACGTTCTTTAAAATGTTTCTCTTCATTTTGATAAGTTGATATTGAATTCTCTAATTGATTCTTTTCCTGATTAAAGCTGGCTAATTTTTCATCAGCCGTCTTCTTTTCAGCATTCAATCCCATTAATTTTTGACGTAAATCCTGAACAATCTTTTGCTTTTGATCAAGTAGAATTTCCTTCTTAGATAACTCTTTTGTCAAAGCAGTTAAATCATCTTTTCTTGTCAAAATATTAGAATTGACTCTTCTTTGTTGTCCACCAGTTAAAGAACCACCAGCATTGACCACATTACCGTCCAAAGTCACGACACGATATTTACGGCCTACTGCGGCCGAAATTCTAGTAGCAGCGTCAATATTCTCGGAAACTAATAAATTACCTAAAATATTTTTTACAATATTTTCAACCTTACCATCATATTCGATCAAGTCACTAGCGACTCCAACAAAACCTGCGATTGCTTGGGCTTTGTTCAAGTCATTAGCATAAATACTACGTGGTTTGATGATGTTTAGAGGCAAGAAAGTAGCTCGACCACCACGACTTTGACGTAAAAATGCAATAGCCTGTTTAGCGGAAGCCTCATCTTCAGTAACAATTGATTGTAATTGATTACTTACGACTGTCTCAACCGCTAATTGATACTCTTTAGGTACTGAAATTAATTCAGCAATAGCGCCAACAATCCCAGTCAATTTGGACTGATTATTCAAGACATTTTTAGCGCCTTCAAAGAAACCGGCATGTTCTTGTTCCATATTTTCTAGAACTTTTTTACGTGCTTTAATTTCTTGAAGACCTTCCAAGACATTCAAGTAATTACGATTCTCTTGTTTTCCGGTCTCAGTTATTTGATCGATTTCTTTAGCTAGATTCTGATCATGTTCAATCAAAGATTTATTATCGGTAACTAAAGTTTTAACCTTTGTTTCAATTTTTTGGTGTTTCTCTTTTGATTCAGCCAAATCACTATTAATTGATTGAATTTGTTGCTTTTGATCATTGATTTGAGCTTGAATTCGATCCAATTGCTTCTGTGAAAAGTTCTGTTCATTATTGTTAGAAACTTGTTTCTGCAATAAATCGACATATTGATCACGAAGGTCACTAATATTTTTTTCAATATCAGCTGGAGTCTTTTGTTTTAATTGTTGAACATCTTTCAATTGCTTCTGAAAATCAGCAATCTGTGCTTCACAATCGGCCAATTTTTGATTAGAATTAGCCAATTTTTTTTCATTGATTTCTTTTTGTTTCTTTAAATCATCTAACTGTTTCTTTAAAGAAAGCTGATTAGTTGAATTGAAACCACTACGTTCATCCGCTACAGCTACTTTACCGTTATAAACTTCAAGTGTGCGGGTATTCTCAACTAATTTAGTCTGATTCTCATCGATTTTTTGTGTCAAATCATTGATAGCAGCGTTGTTGTCTTCGACCTGTTTATTAGCAACTTTGACTTCTCTAGCAATATTCTGAGCACTCAGCTTAACTTCACGCAATTCTTTATCAATTTGATGCTTTTGAGCTGATAAATTTCTAATTTCGATAGTTAAGATTTTTTGATAAATGCTATCATATTTACTCTTTTGTTCTTGATAATCGCGAGCAATACTAGCTTGCTCTTTCAAGGGTTCCACTTGCTTAGATAATTCAGAGACAATATCTGAAACACGATGTAAGTTATCTGTAGTTTCAGACATTTTATTTTCAGCCTGTTGCTTCTTCTGTTTAAACAAAGAAACTCCTGCTGATTCTTCGATAATACTTCTTCTTTCAACCGGCTTACTATTGAAAATTGCTTCAACACGTCCCTGGGAAATAATAGAAAATGATTGTTTTCCCATCCCTGAATCCATAAATAATTCTGTAATGTCACGTAAGCGACACTGCTTATTATTAATTAAAAATTCAGTGTCACCATTTCTAAATAGACGACGACAAATAACAATCTCATCTTGTGACGATTTCAATTCATGATTACGATTATCAAACTCTAAAACAACTTCCGCCCGATTCATTTGAGGACGTGTTGCACTACCAGCAAAAATCACATCGACCATTTTGTCTCCACGCAGGCTCTTTGCTGATTGTTCACCCATTACCCAACGAATGGCTTCTGTGATATTTGATTTTCCACTCCCGTTGGGTCCGACGATACCAGTGATTCCACTTGTAAAGTCAATCTTTGTCTTGTCAGCAAAAGATTTAAACCCATTGATCGTTAACGATTTTAATGGCATAAACTAAACTCCTACTATAATTCCTCTAATGCTCTTTTGGCTGCCATTTGTTCGGCGTGCTTCTTACTGTATCCAAGACCCTTGGACAAGATTTTACCATTAGCAATTAATTCTACTTTGAACTTCTTATCGTGATCAGGACCTTCTTCATCGATCACTTTATAATCAATTTCTACTTCACCAGATTGTTGTAACTTCTCTTGCAAGTGAGTTTTAAAGTCTGTATCTTCAGAAAATTCACCTGAATCGATATGTGGATAAACAACCTTCTTTAAAAATTCATTTACAACTTCATTACCTTGATCCAAGTACAAGGCACCATTGAAAGCCTCAAAAATATCCTCCAACAATGTATGTCTTTGACGTGCACCTTGTTTTTCTTCACCTTTACCAATCAAAAGGTATTTATCAATATTAATTTCTTTAGCAAAACGAGCAAAACTATCAGTTCTGACAATGTCGGATCTTAATCTTGTTAACTTACCTTCAGGTAATTCAGGATATTTTTTGAATAAATAACGAGAAATATTGATTTCTAGAACGGCATCACCCAAGAATTCCAAACGTTCATAATCACCAATACCTAATTCCTTGTGTTCATTATCAAATGACGAATGTGTCATAGCTCTTTCAACGAGCTTTTTATCGTTAAACTTAATTCCGTATCTTTCATCTAAAAATTCTAAGAATTTCGGATCTAACATAACGTGTCCCCTTTCCAATAACATTAATTATACTAAACTTTTATCATAAATAATTATCCGGATAAAAAAATAAGACCACGCGGCCTTATTTTTGATGTGAAGAAATATAAGTAACTGCTTCACCGACTGTTGTAATCTTTTCAGCGTCGTCATCTGGAATTTCTGAACCGAAAGCATCTTCTAGTTCAAGCACAAATTCAACAAGGTCAATTGAATCAGCATCAAGATCTTTAGTGAATGATGTTTCTTTAGTAATTGTTGATGGTTCAACTTCAAACTTATCAGTGATTAATGAAACGATTTTGTCAAAAACTTCTTGCTCTGTCATGGAGTTTCTCCTTATTTTTCCGTACTCATTTTTTCAAAATACTTATTTGCTTTATTAATTGTATCATTCTGTAGCATATCATTAATTTGCTTAACTGTATAAAAGACTGTCTTAGCGTCTGCGGCACCGTGTGCTTTAATTACTGGTGACTTCAGTCCGAGTAAAACAGCACCACCGGCTTGAGATGTATCAAACATCTTTTTTAACCCCTTTAATGATGGTGAAACGATAGCTGCACCCATTTTAGTAAAAATACCGTTGTTTAGCAAGGCATCTTTCAACTCACTTAAAAGAATTGTCGCAGTTCCTTCGGTTGCCTTCAAAGCTGCATTTCCAGTGAAGCCATCTGTAACGATAACATCAGCCACACCAGCTAAAATATTATTTGATTCAACATTACCAATAAAATTGATGCCCTCAGTATTTTTCAATAATTGATAGGCATCTTTATGTAGCGTATCACCCTTATCGTATTCTGTACCATTATTTAACAAAGCAATACGTGGTTTATCAATTTTCTTAACATCACGAGCATAAATTGAACCCATTACAGCCCACTGTTGTAAATAACTAGGTTTAGCTTCGGCATTGGCACCAACGTCAAGAATATTAACACCTAAAGAAGAATTAGTTACCGGTAAAGTTGGCATCAAAGCTGGACGATCCACTTGTTTAATCCTACCAACGATAAAGATTCCAGCTGCTAATAATGCTCCAGTATTTCCAAGTGAAAAGAGAGCATCATTTTCACCATCTTTTACTGATTTAGCAGCCAAAACCATTGATGCGTTCTTTTTAGAACGAATGGCTCTGACTGGTTCATCAGTTCCTAAAATTTCTTCATCCGTATGAACGATAGAGATTCTTGTATCATTTTTCAAATACTTTTTGATTTTTTCTTGATCGCCATATAAAACGAACTCCAGATTATCCCATTCGTCTCGTGCTTGTTCAATACCTTCAACAATTACTTGAGGAGCATTGTCCCCACCCATTGCATCTACAGCTATTTTCATTTTGTTTCCTCACTAATCAAAATTATTTAATTGGTCAAATTCATCATTTATAAATGATTTTAAAACTTTTGTTTCCGGACTGTTCATCATTTTTTTATCTTCAAAGAGACGTGTTGCTTCTTCTTGAGCCACTTCAAGAATATTGATGTCATTGACAGGATTACCAACTTTAAATTCCGGTAAACCCGATTGACGATTACCTAACATATCACCTGCACCACGCATTTTCAAATCCTCTTCAGCTAGAACAAAACCATCATTAGTGGACGTTAAGATTTTCATCCGCTCTAAAGCTGTTTCATTTTTAGGATCCGCAATCAAAATGCAATAAGATTGTTTTTCTCCACGACCAACACGTCCACGAAGTTGATGTAGCTGTGACAAACCAAAACGGTTTGCGTCATAAATAACCATTACCGAAGCATTTGGCACATCGACTCCGACTTCAATAACCGTTGTAGAAACCAGAACATCAATCTTTTTATCACTAAAATCATTCATAACTGTTTCTTTTTGATCATTAGGCATTTGCCCATGTAACAATCCTATCTTATATTTCTTACCGAAGAGCTCCGTAAATTTATCATAAATCAATTCCGCATTTTTCAAGTCCATCTTCTCTGATTCAGAAATCAATGGCGTGACTACATACACTTGAGCGCCTGTGGACAATTCTTTGTCAACAAACTGATACATTTGTTCAATCTTTTGACTTCTAATCCAATAAGTTTCAATTTTTTTACGTCCAGCAGGTAATTGATCGATTCGTGAAACATCCATGTCACCATAAGTGGTAATTGCCAGAGTCCTTGGTATTGGAGTAGCTGTCATCGCCAAAACATCCGGATTTTCACCCTTCTGACGCATAGCTTTTCGTTGGTTAACACCAAAACGGTGCTGCTCATCAATCACAATCAAACCTAAATTCTTATAGTTGACGCCCTCTTGGATTAAAGCATGGGTTCCCACGATAATATTTGTTTTGCCATCAGCAATATCACTAGTAATAAAATCATGTTCCTTTTTTGTTTGTGAGCCCGTCAACAGAGCCGTTCTAATTTTTAAAGGTGCCAATAATTTACTTATCTTATCAAAATGCTGTTGGGCCAAAATCTCTGTTGGGACCATGATTGCCGCTTGATATCCTGCAGTCACTGAGGCCAACATGGCAATAACTGAAACAATTGTTTTTCCAGATCCAACATCCCCTTGCAAAAGACGATTCATGTGATGATCTGAATCCATATCACTCAATATTTCTTTAACAACTCGATCCTGTGCTGGCGTTAAAGTAAATGGCAAACCTTGAATAAATTTTTCAATGAATGTCTTATCGTAACCTTCGATTATTCCGACATTCCCTTGGTTGTCATTTAATTTTATACTCTGCAATCCACACTGGAATAAGAAAAACTCACGGAATTTTGCACTACGTCTGGCTTCATCACTCTGTTCTGCATCTTTAGGAAAGTGAACCCCGGCTACAATCTGTTCATCATCCAAAAGTTTATACTTTTCTCGCAAGAAGTCTGGCACTACTGTATCAATTTGATCATGATATTTTTCAAAAGCTAACTTTATCAAATTAATTAGTGTTTTTTGATGAATATTTTTATTTACTGAATAAACCGAATCAATCGAATCGTCATTATTTACATCAATTACTTTAACACCGGTCAAAGCACGTCGATTTTGATTCCATTTACCATAAACCGCTACATCACTACCAGTCTCAAATTTATCTTTTAACCATGGCTGATTAAAGAAAGTTACCATGATCGATTCATTTTCGACCAAGAGTCGCACATTCAAGCGATTCTTTTTGTAGCCAAAACGAAAAACAACAGGATCACTAGCAACGACACCTTTTAAAAGAATCTTTTCTTGATCAGTGGCCTCATCTAACGACTTAGCTTCCATATCTTCATATCGAAAAGGAAAATAAAACAACAAATCATAGACATTTTCGATTCCTAACGATTGTAAAGATTCTAAGCGTTTAGGACCTACGCCTGGCAATGTTGCCAATGATACTTTTCTAAGATCCATAAATTCCCCTTTCTCCAACAGAATTAAAAGAGGCATGACAAAACAAACGTTTCATCATTGCCTCCTTTATTTTTATTCAACCGAAATCAAATATGGATAAACTGGTTGATCACCTTGATGGATCTCTGTTTCGAGATCGGCGTACTTGTCATCCAAGTAATCAGCAACCTTTTGAGCATCTTCAGTATTACCATCTTTACCAACCAAGATAGTAATTACTTCACTGTCTTCATCAATCATCTTGTCGAGCATTTTTTCAGTACCAGCAATAATATCAGCATCATCAACTAAAATCTTGCCGTCGACAATTCCCATATAATGACCTTTGGTAATCTTTAGACCATCAATTTCAGTATCACGGATAGCTTGAGTAATTTGTCCACTCTTAACGGTATCTAAGGAGTCTTCCATATTTTCTTTGTTATCTTCCAAATCAGATTCTGGATTGAATGATAGCATTGCTGTCATTCCTTGAGAAATCGTCTTTGTTGCAACAATGGCCACTGGAATATCCACTAAATCAACTGCTTGCTTGGCTGCCATAATAATATTTCCATTGTTAGGCAAAACAAGCGCACGTTTAGCATTGGACTTATTAATTGCATCAACAATATCATTGGTTGATGGATTCATTGTTTGTCCACCGCTAATAATATTAGTTACACCCAAACTTTCAAATAGTTTAGCCAATCCTTCACCTGAAGAAACAGCAATAACAGCATAATCAAGTTGTTTTGCTTCTTCCTTAGGTGCTTCAGCATTTTCAAATGGTTCATCTTCTTCAACAATTGTCTCATGTTGAAGTCTCATATTATCAATTTTAATTTTTGATAAGGAACCGTATTTGCGACCAGCTTCCCAAACTTTATAAGGATAATTAGTGTGAACGTGAACTTTAACTACTTCATCATCAGACACACAAATTAGTGAGTCACCAATAGTATCTAGATAGCTACGTAATCTTTCATTATCGAACTTTTCATCGGATGTAGGATTATCACCTAATTCAACCATCATCTCGGTACAGTAACCATTTTCGATATCATCTGTATTGAATTGACCTTGAGCTGATTGGTGATGACTAGCATTGACCATTTCACTCATATCTTTTTCATCAGGAACATATTCTTCATCGTTACTTACTTGACCGCTGAGACCTTCTAAGAAGCCCTCATAAATGAAAACTAATCCTTGACCACCAGAGTCAACCACGCCAACTTCCTTCAGTACAGGAAGCAATGATGGTGTCTTCTCTAGTCCAACTTTGGCACCTGCTACAACTGCTTGCAAAATTTCAATTGTGTCATTAGTACTTTCGACCTTCTTCATAGCAGCCTCAGCACCATATCTAGCCACAGTTAAGATTGTTCCTTCAACTGGTTTCATAACAGCTTTATAGGCCGTTTTAACACCATCATCAAAAGCTTTAGCCAAATCCATAGCCGTCAAAGAATCTTTATCTTCAATACTCTTTGAAAAACCACGGAAAATTTGTGAAGTGATAACACCTGAATTACCACGTGCTCCCATCAAAAGACCCTTTGCAAGAGCTTTACCAAGGACACCAACATTCTCACTCTCTGATTCATTAACAGCTTTGAAACCACTCTGAATTGTCAAACTCATATTAGTTCCGGTATCGCCATCAGGAACCGGAAAGACATTCAACGAATTTACAAACTTAGCATTTTTTTCAAGTCTGTGCGATGCGACACGCACCATATCTGAAAATTCTTTTTTTGTAATTAATTCTTTGCTCAAAAGTTTCCCCTCCAACCAGCTTTACCTATTCAATATCATCCAGAACTTTAATTCCTTGAACATAGATGTTAACAGTGCCGGCTGGTGTTCCTAGCATTGTTTCTAGGTTATATTTTACTTTTTCTTTTAAATTTCTTGCTACTTCGGATATCTTAATTCCATATCCAACGATTATATAGACATCAACGGCCAGTTTACCATCTTCTTGATGAATAACTATACCTCTAGAAAAATCTTCACGGTTTAAGATTGTGTTCATACCATCACGCAATTGATTTTTGCTTGCCATACCTACAATACCGTAGATATCAGAAGCAGCTCCACCAACGATTGTTGCAACAGTATTTGTTGAAATTTCAATTTCACCATGTTTTGTTTTTATTGTAACTGCCATTTCTGGATCCTCCTATTCTTTGGACCTAAGCTATAATAAACATTAAAATTTTATCATAGCAACATTTCGAATTAAAGAAATAAACTATAATAAACTCTATTATTACACAATTAGTCTATTGATTTCATTTCTTGGTTATGGTAAATTAGTCAGGTGATATTTTAAAGAAAAACATGTAGCCAAAGGAGGTCGGTCCCATGGCAAAAGATATTATTACAGGCCGTAAAACAGTGTTCGGTAACAAACGTTCACACGCTCTTAACCAATCAAAACGTTCTTGGAAGCCAAACTTGCAAAAAGTTCGTATCATGGTTGATGGTAAGCCAAAACGTGTATGGGTTTCAGCTAGAGCATTGAAATCAGGAAAAGTTACTCGTGTATAATTATCACTTAATTATTTAAAAAGGACTAGCAATCTATATTGTTGGTCCTTTTTATTTTACTCTATTATAATAAATTTCTAAAATTTCTTTCTAAAGGGGGCCTATTAAAATGAGTAAATTTATCATTGGCGATCAAGAAAATAAAGATGATCAATTGGCTCAAGCTATTGTAAATGCTAAGGATGGCGATATTATTGAATTGCAACCTGGTACTTATTTTACAAGTGAGAGCCCCTTTATTTGTACAGTCAGACAAAACTTAACTTTTGTCGGTAAATCTTCTAATAAAGATAATATTAAATTAAATTGTAGTTTTACCGTTGGTGCCAAAAATATTATTATTTTCAAAAATTTAACCATCACTTTTCCCGCTAACGGTGAAAATACTTTATCAGCTTATGATGGTGCGGAAGTTTATGCAGATAATGTCTGTATAAATCGGGAAACATCTGACAACTGGGATACTGTTTATGGTCAAAATGCTACTTTTTCATTCAAAAATTCACAAATTTTAACTGGTTTGAAAACAAAAGCAATTGGTCTATCACTCGACAATAGTCAAATCTTTGCTGATAATACTTCGATTCAATTTTTGTTTCAAAGAAAATCAAAAGCATATTTAAGAAATTCAATTGTTACTCATGAATTTAAATTACGTCAGCATTCAGAAACTTACTTTCGCAACTTAACCATGGTTTCGTATGAGGTACCTCATAAAAACGACTTGACTGTCCATAGCGGATCTAAATTTCAAGGTCAAGATTTAGTTTTTACCAGCAATAAACCAAAGTTACGTATTTTTAAGGGCGACTTTAAGGTTAATAATACTAATCCTGAGCCCGATCAATTACATTTTAAATTCGATGATTCTTCTAAGGTTTCAGTTGATAACCAAAAACCATTTAATGAGGATCATCAAAATATTAAAAAAAATAAGTAAATATCTATAACTAAAAAAACATTTAATCAAAAGAACGGCCTCTATCAAGCATTCAAGATATATTTTTACTTGAATCCCTTAATAGAAGCCGTTCTTATTTATTATTTAAATTTTATAACAATTACTTAGCGATATTTTTTATAATTGATTCAAGCTATTGGCAAGATCTGCAATTAAATCCTTAGGATCCTCAATACCAACGGACAATCTGACTAATTGATGTGTGATACCCGCTTTTAATTGCTCCTCAGGCGATAATTCAGCATGTGTCATCTTGTATGGCAATTCAATCAAACTTTCAACAGCGCCTAAACTAACGGCCAATTGAATCAATTTAGTTCCTTCAACAAATTTGGTAGAGTCCAAGCCATCTTTTAACTCAAAAGAAACGATTCCACCAAAACCATCTGCTTCGGCTTGAGCTATTTCATGATCCTTACTGCCAGCAATTCCTGGATAATAAATTTTAGCTATTTCTGAACGACCTTGTAGAAATTCAACAATTTTTTGTGCATTACTCAAATGGCGATCCATTCTGACTGCCAAAGTTTGAATTCCTCGACGAACTAAATTGGAATCTTCTGGCGAAAGTGTTGAACCAATTGCATTCTGGTTAAAATAAATTCTTTCAGCAATTTTTGCATCCTTGGCCACAGCCATACCGGCAATAACGTCTGAATGTCCACTCAAGTACTTAGTGGCCGAATGAATTACAATATCGGCTCCTAAATCCAAAGGTCTTTGAAGATATGGCGATAAGAAAGTATTATCGACAATCGTTAAAAGATGATGTTTTTTAGCGACTTCAGCTGTCTTCTTAACACTTGTTACATGTAATAAAGGATTGGTAAAACTTTCAAAATAAATTGCTTTAGTATTTGATTTAATTGCTTCTTCAATTTCTTCAGGATTTTGAGTGTCAACAGCAGTAAA
This sequence comes from Companilactobacillus paralimentarius DSM 13238 = JCM 10415, assembly GCF_001434985.1. GTDB lineage: Bacteria > Bacillota > Bacilli > Lactobacillales > Lactobacillaceae > Companilactobacillus > Companilactobacillus paralimentarius. The sequence continues at coordinate 15,551 of NZ_AZES01000055.1, forward strand.
TTCTAAATTCCAACGCTTGAAAAATTCATTAATTATCCTAAAAGTCCCGCCATAGATTTCTTTGCCAATAATTAAATGATCCCCTGGTTTAAAAATTGCTAAAACTGCATGAATAGCGGCTGAGCCTGAAGAAAAGGCGAACCCTCGATAACCATTTTCTAATTCTGCAACTTGCTGTTCCAAATAATTTCTAGTTGGATTACCAGAACGGGCATAATCGTATTTAACTTTAGCATCAACTGATGGATAAATATAAGTCGATGAATTGTAAACAGGTACATTAACGGCCCCTGTATTATTATCTTTTTGTGTTGTTCCATGAACTAATTTAGTATCAAATTCTGTCATAATTCCCCTCCAACATTTGATTTAGTTAGTGCAAAACAAGCCCTATCGTATCACTTCTAATAAAATCTTTTAACTATAAGTACTTTTATTAGGCTGTACGATAAATAGAGTTGATAGGCATTTTGCCATCAACTCTATTTTTG
>NZ_AZES01000056.1 GCF_001434985.1 Companilactobacillus paralimentarius DSM 13238 = JCM 10415
ATGATACGTTGAACGGTCTTATCGGAGACGTTAAAACGTCTGCCGATATCCTTCAATGATGTATTAAAAGCAGTTTCTGATAAGATCATTTGTCTAACAGGTTGTGCGATTTGACAATATTCCCAAACATAACTAGTTTTGGCTACAAAGATAGAGTTACAAGATTTACATTTATACTTTTGACGTTTCAGACTTATATACGTTGGACGTAATGATAATGATGGAGCGACTATCATATTTTTATTAAATCCATTCTTAACTAAGTGGCCTGCAAGGCCACAGTTAAGACAACGGTCAATCTGTTTAGTTAGCATTGCAAAATAGACTAAGGACTTGATGCCATTAACTAACATAAATTTTGAGTCTTCAGTAAAGATAATATTCTCATCTTTCATTTCAAGAGCGTTTCGTATAGACTTATTACTTAGGGACATCATTCAAATTCCTTTCATTGTGAAGCTGTAGAGGGTAGAACATCTAAAGGTATGGATGGTGTCTTTTTGATGTTCTAAAATAG
>NZ_AZES01000057.1 GCF_001434985.1 Companilactobacillus paralimentarius DSM 13238 = JCM 10415
GCTTTCAAGCTTAATTGCTTCTCCGTTGATTCCAAATTATTTTAAAGAAGTCCTTGACATGTTCTTGTTACTTCGATATGATAATTAAGTTGTCTGTTAGATGACTCCTAATTGTTTATCAATTCGTTGATAATTAGTTAGAAAAAATTATTTTAAAAAGTTCTTGACAAGTTATTGTCTCTTTGATAAAATAATTAAGTCGCTGATGAGCGTAAGCGCTTAATCAGCTGGTAGACCTTTGAAAACTGAACAAAGTTTTAACACTAAAATTGTGTAGGCCA
>NZ_AZES01000003.1 GCF_001434985.1 Companilactobacillus paralimentarius DSM 13238 = JCM 10415
ATGAGTTCTTTTTTATTTTCTTCTTACTCGTTGCACTTCAATTGTAAATTCGTCGTACGTAAATTGCAATCTACTACTGATATTACTCAAGTTTACTTCACGAGGAGGTAGCGACTTAATAACAGTTAGCATTCGATATTTTTCTACGTCTTGCTTAACTAAGAAAATTTGCTCCAACATGTTTGTTTCCCCCGGCAATGTTAAATTGTTAATTTAAAAAGATTAATAAATATAAGAAACACTACTTGCTACTATCTTAACATTTATTTATAATATTTTGTAATCAGATAGAGGCGCAATTTTTATTAGTCGTGTTTTGGAGTACGATAGGGTACCTTGAAAAAACATTAAAGGAAAAGTTGCCGAAATCATTTTATCCCTACTTGATAAAGTTGATTGGGCTATTACTTAATAGGTGGTAGACTGTCGTACGTTCAGAAAATGATTTTTTTATTTTTTGAAAAACGTTGAGCTATTGATTATTGGGATAATTAATTATAATCCTTATTGTCAGTAGTTCCTCTGATAATAGGGACTTTTTTTATGTCCAGATAAAAGGGGAATGAAAGATGGAAAATAATGATGTGAGTCGTTCGTTAAAGACTCGTCATCTATCAATGATTGCGTTAGGAGGTTCGATTGGAACTGGTTTATTCGTTGCCAGTGGTTCTTCAATCTCAACCGCAGGACCTGGAGGAGCTCTGATAGCTTATGTGGCTATCGGTATTATGGTCTACTTTTTGATGACAAGTTTAGGAGAAATGGCTACTTATATGCCGGTCTCTGGTTCCTTTGCAACTTACGCAACTAAATTTATCGATCCGGCCTTTGGCTTTGCTTTGGGTTGGAATTATTGGTTTAACTGGGCTATTACCTTAGCGGTAGACTTATCAACTATTTCTTTGGTTGTTAAGTATTGGTTCCCAAGTTGGACATCATGGAAAATAAGTTTAACGTTTATGATCGTTTTACTAGTGATTAACTTCATTTCAGTTGGTTCATTTGGTGAAACTGAATATTGGCTCTCGTCAATTAAAGTTACTGCCGTAATTATCTTTTTGATTGTCGGTATCTTGAGTATTTTAGGTATTCTAGGCAATCAACATTTTGTTGGTTTAACTAATTATACTTACAAGAAAGCACCATTTGTTGGTGGAATACCGGCAATTCTAAGCGTATTCGTCGTAGCTGGATTCTCGTTTCAGGGTACCGAGTTGATCGGAATTACTGCAGGAGAATCTGCTACACCCGAGAAGAGTATACCCAAAGCTATCAAACAAGTCTTCTGGAGAATCTTGTTATTCTACATATTGTCAATCGCTGTTATTGGCGCTTTGATTCCTTATACAAGTCCTAATTTGTTAGGTTCAGGAGCTGGCGATATTGCTATTAGTCCGTTTACTATTGTTTTCAAAAAAGTTGGTATTCCACTAGCTGCTGGGGTAATGAATGCCGTTATTTTGACATCAGTTATTTCTGCTGCTAACTCAGGATTATACGCTGCTAGTCGTATGCTTTGGTCCATGAGTAAGCAAGGTATGGCGCCAAAGGCTTTCCAAAGAACTAGTGGTCGAGGCGTACCCGTCTTTTCACTATTATTAACAGCTTTAGTTGGGGCCATCGCTCTATTTACAAGTTTGTATGGTGATTCATTCTATGAATTGTTAGTTGCAGCGTCAGGATTGACAGGGTTCATTGCATGGTTAGGAATTGCCTTTTCACATTACCGATTTAGAAAAGCTTACTTGTATAAAGGATATGATTTAGATGATCTCCGCTACAAAGCAAAGTGGTTCCCATTTGGACCAATTTTAGCCATTGTCTTAGGAATTATTATTATCTTAGGACAGGATGTAAGATCAATGGTAGATTTCAATATCGGAAGATTATTGATCAGTTACAGTGGATTGATTATTCTGTTCGTATGTTGGCTTTACTACAAACTCAGATACAAGACTAAGTTCTTGAAATTAGAGGATATTGATGTAAAACATGAACAAAAACACAACCACTATTGATATTTAAGTTAGTTTAAATTATTATAAGAAATGAATATAACGCTAAGAGAGTGCCTACTCATAAACCTTTCAGAGAAGCGATGGTTGGTGAAAATCGCAAAGGCTTTTATTCCAGCATTCTGGCAACGGGTAATGCCGTTCGGGTTGATCCGATAAAGTCTGAAAGTGCAGTGTATTTGCGTACACTGAAACTGGGTGGTACCGCGAATGGTCGATTCGTCCCTTTATTGGGATGAATCGGCCTTTTTTTGTAGAGAGCGGAGCAGGCCCGGGAATTTCCGAGGATTTGCTTAGGTACTGGAATCGCACGCGCACCATGCGTGCAATTCCAGTACTGTAGCAAACCGGAAGAAATTGGCCTGCAAAACTCGTTTCCACTATAAAAAATAGAACAATGGTTATTAATAAAAGAACCGGTTATTTAACCTCAAACCCAAATCATCCCAAACCAAAAGAGTACAAACTCTCTCAAGCCAAAAATCAAAAAGGAGAATCTCAATGTTAGATATCAAATTGATTAGAAAAGATCCAGAATGGATCAAGAACAAGTTAGCATCACGTGGAGTAACTAGTGATGAAATCGATGAATTGCTTGGCTGTGACAGCAAGCGTCGTGAATTATTAGTTAAGAGTGAAACCCTTAAAGAAAAAAGAAACACAGTTTCTCAAGGTATCGCTACTAAAAAACGTAATAAAGAAGATGCCAGTGACGAAATTGCTGCTATGAAGCAAGTTGGTTCAGACATTAAGAATTTGGATGCTGAGCTTGAAGAAACAGAAGGAAAGATGAACTACATCTTAGTTCGTCTACCTAACATTCCTGACGATTCAGTTCCTGTTGGACCTGATGAAAGTACTAACGTTGAAATTCGTAAAGTCGGTGCCATTCCTAAGGAAGGTTTCAAACCTCGTCATCACTGGGATATCGGTGAAGAATTAGGAATTCTAGACTTTGAACAAGCTACTAAAGTTGCCGGTTCACGTTTTGTTTACTACATCGGTATGGGTGCTAGACTTGAACGTGCCGTTTACAACTTTATGTTGGATCAACACCAAAAGGAAGGTTACACAGAAGTTATCCCTCCATACTTGGTAAATAACGACGCCATGTTTGGTACAAGTCAATTCCCTAAGTTTACTGAAGACGTTTATACAGTTATGGTTGATGAAAATCCACTAACTTTGATCCCTACAGCTGAAGTACCATTGACAAACTATTTTGCTGGTAAGATTTTAAATGAAAAAGACTTACCTAAATACGTTACAGCATTAACACCTTGTTTCCGTTCAGAAGCAGGTAGTGCTGGTCGTGATACTCGTGGTTTGATCCGTATGCACCAATTCAATAAGGTTGAAATGGTTAAGGTTACAAAACCAGAAGAATCATACAATGAACTAGAAAAATTGACAGCCAACGCTGAAAACATTTTGAAACAATTAGGACTTCCATATCACGTTATTGTACTTTCAAGTGGGGATGCTAGTTTCAGTTCAGCTAAGACATACGATCTTGAAGTTTGGATGCCTGCTCAAGACAAGTATCGTGAAGTCTCAAGTTGTTCAAACTGTCTTGACTTCCAAGCTCGTCGTGCTCATATTCGTTATCGTGACGAAAATGGTAAGACCAAGTTGGCACATACTTTGAATGGTTCAGGACTTGCTGCAGGTCGTACCGTAGCCGCTATCCTTGAAAACTACCAAGATGAAGATGGATCAGTTACAATTCCTGACGTATTGGTACCATACATGGGTGGAGTTACAAAAATTACTAAAGAAAATGCTAAATAAGTATTGACTCAATCCCAATAGATTGATAAGATTTAATAGTTCTGTTAAAGAGCTATTGAATTATTCCGGATTAGCTCAGTTGGTAGAGCATCTGACTGTTAATCAGGGTGTCGTCAGTTCGAGTCTGACATCCGGAGTTATAAATACTTAGGAAATCCTAGGTGTCTTCAATAGAAATACATCTAGTTCATTTGAATTAGATGTATTTTTTTATAGGATTTCTTTTTTTGCCGTGTTAGCTCAGTTGGTAGAGCATCGGTATCGTAAACCGGCGGTCACAGGTTCGACTCCTGCACACGGCATAATAAGAATATCAGTTAAAAACAGAAGAGCCTTTGAATACTGTTAAATCAGCATTCAAAGCTCTTTTTTTATTTGTGAAAATCTAAGAATGTCATAGAAAGTCAAATGACTTTGCACGGCTGACAAATTCTTCGATTTTTAAATTTGCCAGGCAAATTTCTTAGTAATTCATATGTATGCCTTTTCAAAGAAGATTATTTTACAAATCAAAGAATATCAAAAAAATGTTATAAATTTCCATAAGCTATATAAATTTGCCCACATTAATTATATAATGACTGTATTAGATAATGAATTGAGAAATACCTCCTAGGGGAAACACAGACGTGTTTCTCCATTTTTTTGATAAAAAATAAACAAAAAAGCTAACCTGTAAAAGGGTTAGCTCATAAGATTAAAGTCGACAATTAAATCTGTATTGTTGGCTTTTTTTATTTAACTTGATTTAATGCGTTTTGAACGGCTTCTTTAATAGCTTTACTTGAGGCAGAGGCACCGGAAACAGTATCAACGTTGACAGAGTTTTTAGCGACAATTTCCTTAGGTAATTCTTTAACAGCCTTCAAACCATAATCGTCGGATTCACTTTGCTTCAAAACTTCAATATCTTGGATATTTTTGTCATCATCAACTGTAACTCGTACAACAATTTCGTTACCCATGCCGGCGGTTGATTTACCGATATATTGGTTATCTTTCGTTTCGAAATATTCTTCGGCAATATCAGAACCAAGTCCTTCTTCATGCATGCTGGCTGAAGTTTGAGCATCAACATTTGTAGCGGTAATTTCTGGTTTAACACTAGCAGCATTTTCGCCGGCAATCTTACCAAAGATTAAATTTTCAGCTAAATTGCTACCACCGTTGTATTGACGTCCCATTAAACTGCCTAATTCACCAGCAGCATAAAGATGAGGGATTACTTGATCATCATTGTCGACTACTTCGGCGTGAGAGTTATGAACCGGACCGCCTTGAGTATTTAATAGACCCTGGACCATTGCTAGAGCATAATAGGGACCATCGTCAAAGGCAGTCAAAGTTTCAGAATCACGATTGAAGGCATAATCACGTTTTTGTTCAGCAAAATAATTGAAGTCTGTAATAGTCTTTTGCAACTTATCAACGTCAACATTCAAAACTTTTGCTAAGCTTTCAAGATTGTCGGCCTTAACAACTGCTTTCAAGAATTCTGGGTAAGGAGCATTTTTATCGTTAGATAATTCATCGTACTTCTTTTGATCAAAGACAACATAGGGATGACGTTGAGCTAGTGGAATTCTCCAGTTGCCGTGATCTTGAATGTGACCATGTCTGTGGATCTCATTTTCGTCGAAGTAACGAGTTCCATCGTCACCAACAACGATCAAGCTGCCTTGGTGGAAAGCAGGCCAGTCAAATGGTAAAAATTGTGAACGTTGACCCTTAGCAGGTTTAGGTGTCAACCCATGGAAGATACCGTATGATTCATAATTGTTCATATTGTAAAGTTGGGCGCCAACCTCGCTAGCCATTTTGACTCCGATACCCTTATTGTAGAGAGAACCGATTGGATTCAAGCTAGTTTCACCTAAATAGTTTTCAATCATCTTAGGATTGTTTTCAAAACTACCAGTTGCCATTATGACACCATTGTTAGCTCTAACATTTAACAATTTACCGTCACGTTCAATTTGAACCCCAACGATTGCTTTAGTTTCTGGGTTTTGAATTAAATGTTTTGCAGGCGTTTGGTAAAGAACATCGATCTTATCAGCACGATCGAGAACTTGTTGGCGTAAGTTTTTCCACAAAGCTGAATCAGCCACGCCTTCATGAACAGCGACTAATTCGTGTGTAGCTTGACCTCTGAATTCAGGATATTCGTGAGCCATAAAGTATAAGGCTTTGGAAACAGGTGATTCAGGATGTTGGCCCATAACAAAAGGCTTTACACCTAGATATTTCTCCAAATAATCAGGGATCTTATACAATCCTTGAATGAAGGTTTCCATCAAGTCTTGATCATAGGCTAATGGGTAGGCCAAATCTTGATAATATTTTCTCAAGTCATCGAGATCGTCACCTGAAGAAATAACTTGTCCAGCGTAGCGAGTATTGCCACCCTCATGACCCTCGGGAGCTGAATCAGTAATTAAGACTTTGGCACCATTATCGGCCGCAAATCTAGCAGCAGTAGCACCGGCACCACCGAAGCCCAAGACGATTACATCATAAGTAGCGTTCCAATTTAGTTTTGAATCCTCAAACATATCATTCACTCCATTTCCGTAAGGTGTTAAGGTTAATATAACTCTAAATTGTGACATTGTGAACGTTTTATAAATCTGGAATTGAAATCGAGGATGAAAATGAGTTTAGTTAATAAGAAGTATTATGCCTTAGGAACCTTGATCAATCTGACCGTTGCGACTCCAGCTGGAGAGAAAGAGTTGGACGCAGCTTATGACTTGATCAAAAATTATGAAGATAAATTGACTGTTAACCGCGATCAGTCCGAGGTTATGTCAATCAATCATTTGGCCGGAATCAAACCAGTGGCTGTACCAACTGATACTTATGAACTAATTAAGCGAGCCGTATTAGTTAGTCGCCAACATTTAGGTTTTAACGTTGCGATTGGACCTTTAGTTAAACTGTGGAAAATCGGTTTCAAGGGCGCTAACAAACCAAGTGATGCCGATATTAAAGAACGTTTACGTATTATTGATCCTGAAAGAATTAAATTAGATGATAAAAAACAAACGGTTTTCTTGGAAGAAAAGGGTATGGAAATTGACCTAGGTGGAATTGCTAAAGGTTATATCGCTGATAAAATCAAAACCTTGTGGTTAAGCATGAATGTTGAAACAGGCATTATTGATTTGGGTGGCAATGTTCTTTTACTTGGTCCCAGTGTTCATGAAGACAAAATGTGGAATATCGGTGTTCAGAATCCAGTGGAAAAACGAGATGTGTCATTAGGCGTTTTGCATACGACCGCTAAGTCAATTGGAACTTCTGGTATTTATGAACGTAAACTGGTTATCGATGGTCATGAATACCATCATATGTTTGATTCCAAGACGGGTTATCCCATCAAAAACAATCTTGCCAGTGTGACGATTGTCAGTGATAAGTCGATTGATGGTGAGATTTGGTCAACTGTTGGATTCTATCAAGGTATCGAAAAAGGATTGGCTTTGATTGAAAGTCAACCTGGTGTCGAGGCCATTTTTATCACGAAAAATTTGGAATATCAAACTACTAGTGGATTACGTGACAAGTTTTTTAAAATATAACAATTATATATCATAACAATTCCAAAATTGTGTTGATTTATATTGTGAACGAATTTACAATGAACATGTAAGATAATTATAAATAAGGTGATTGCTAATATGAATAAATTTATTGCAATAGTGGGATCTAATTCCAATAAGTCGACTAATCGTGAATTATTGAAGTACATGAAGAAACGTTTCCAATCAGCCGCTGAAATTGAGTTGGTTGAAATCAAGAATCTTCCAATTTATAAGAAGAGTGCTGATAAGTATGTTCCTCAAGAGGCATTAGATATTGCTAATAAAATCGAAGCCGCCGATGGTGTGATTATTGCGACACCTGAATACGATCACTCCATTCCAGCTGTTTTATCGAGTGCTTTAGCCTGGTTATCATATGGAATCCATCCATTTGTGGATAAACCAGTTATGATTACAGGAGCTTCTTATGGTTCATTAGGCTCATCACGGGCACAAGCGCAATTACGCCAGATTTTGGATTCACCAGAATTGAAGGCTAGAATTATGCCTAGTTCAGAATTTTTATTGGGTCACTCATTACAAGCCTTTGATGAGAATGGTGATTTGAAGGATGAAAAGATTATTAAACAACTAGACGGATTATTCCAAGATTTCTTGGATTTCGTAAATATATCTAAACAATTAAATAATGCCAATGAAATTAACAAACAAAAAGCCAAAGAATTTTCTTGGGATAAGGACTAGGGGAGATAAATATGAAATTAGTAGGTATTGCAGGTTCAATTGCTGACCAATCATACAATCGTACATTGTTGAATTTCATGTCTAAGCACTGTAAGGGTGTTGCTGATATTGAAGTTTTGGATATCAATCAAGTCCCAATGTTTAGTCAAGATGATGATCAAACAAATAGTTCCGTTATTCAAAAGTTAAGTAATAAAATCAAATCGGCTGATGGTGTTATCATTGCTACTCCTGAGCATAACCACACAGTTCCAGCTGCTTTGAAGAATGTTATCGAATGGTTATCATATGAGATCCATCCGCTTGATGGTAAACCGGTTATGATTGTGGGAGCCTCATATCATACTCAAGGTTCATCACGTGCTCAATTGCATTTGAGACAAATTTTAGAGGCACCAGGAGTTAATGCTGTTGTTTTACCTGGTAATGAATTCTTATTAGGTAATGTTAAAACAGCTTTTGATGATAATGGTGATTTGAAAGATCAACGTACTATTGATTTTCTTGATACAACTTTACAGAAATTTATTAAGTTTGCGAAGGTGATTAATATGATCGATGCTGACGACTATGAAAAGGAAGATTTATCGGCCACTGGTAAGACAGATACAACTGTAGAAGGTGTAGACATGGATGATCCTGATTGGTTAAATAAGGCTGCAAAGAAAGTTAACGCTGTGGAAGGCAATACATATGTTAAATTGGATAGCGGTCTTTTGACTGTTAACCAGTTGAATTACATGTTGAAGACTACTCCAATTGAATTGACTTATGTTGATGAAAATAATCAATTTATCTATTACAATCGTTTCTTGCCAACTGAAAAGATGTTAGCTAAGAGAACTCCTGAACAAGTTGGAGATTCATTAACCACAGTCCATCCAGGTAAAGAACGTGTTATTAAGCATGTTAAGCAAGTTATCCACATGTTGAGAAGCGGTAAGACGGATCTAGTTTCAATGCCAGTACCCGGAGGCGATAGTGACCATCATGTTATGCATTACTACAAAGCTATGCATGATGAAGAGGGTAACTATAAAGGTGTTAATGAATGGGCTGTTGATTTGAAACCTATCGTTAATGAATACTTAAAACAAACTGGTCAAATGTTAGTTCCAGATCCAAATGCTAAGGTTGATGCCACTTCAGGCGCTTCAAAGAAACCAGATGCACCTGTAGATGCAACAGCTAGTGCTTCTAAAGAAGAAACAGAAAAAGAAGTTAAACCGGAAGTTGATGCTACAAGTAGTGCATCGAAACACTAAATAAAAGAGCAAGATGTTAATAAGTTTAATTGGATAATAAGAACAGCTTCTATTAAGAGATTCAAGTACGTGATTTATAACTTGAATGCTTAATGGAGGCTGTTTTTTTATTAAAATTTCTTTTTTCTAAAAAGATAATATCCCAGAATTAAAAATATTGCAGTATATATTAATGTCCCTAAAAGTAGTTCTATGTTGGTTAAATGACTAGTGTCATGGTAAACGGCATGGTTATAGTACTGAGCGGTCAAATTGTACATATTGAGTGGATTCCATTTAACCAAATTTAGTAAGTGAGCATTAGTATTCAAAAGTTGTGATGAAGCTGTTTGACCCATGAAAACGATGGCTAAATTAATAGTGATGACGATTGAATTGGATTTAATTAGACTAGAACTTAAAAAAATCAAACTGACGATTAAAGTTGAAGCCACAAGATCTATTAAGGTTGTGTTTAACATGTTGATAACTAAACTTTGAGAATACTTATTGATAATCAACCAAGAAACATGGGCTTTTAGTGGTGTCAGTTGAAGTAATAAAGTAAAAATAATAGCCAAAAAGTGGAGAAATAGGTTATAGATTGAAATGACTAATAATTTTGATGCAAAAACTTGGAATCTGTTAGGAGCTTTATAGATTGTTAATAGAATAGTGTGATATTGATATTCCATGGAAAGGACAGTTGAGCAGACGATGATTAGAGCTAATAAGATCCATTCCCCTGAATTGTAAGTTGCCATAATCAAGAGTCTTTGCTCAGAATTGCCAATGAAAGCTCTTGACAGCATCATTAAACACAAAATTAATATGGGCGCAATCCACGTAATCTTTTGATGGGTAATTTTGAAGAATTCATTCTTTATACTTTGTTTCATTTTATTCACCTAGACTGACCTTTTCTTAAAAATTTGGTATCCGATAATTAAAAATAAAATGGTGTAAAGAAGAGTACAGATAATCAGTTCCGAACTATTCAGATGCGAGCTGTTCATAAGTTGTGGATTAGCCAATTGATTGGATACATAAATCATATTGAGAGGATTCCATTTGATGAAATTAAATAGTGGATATAAGGCCGTTGAAATGACGGCTCCTAAGAAACCAATGATTAGACCAATGCCAATAACAAGGGGATTGATTTTTAACCAAGAAATTAGTAAGAGGGCTAATGCAATGATGAAGATTGAATAAATGAATCCACCGCTGAGATTAAGTAGTAAAGTTCCTAAAAATTTGGCGTGATAGCCATTAAATAGTATAAATTTCAAAATCATTGTAAAAATGAGGTTCATTATTAATAGAAAAAAACTATATAGTAACATTACTAAAAATTTAGCTAGATAGATCTGCCACTTGTGTGAAGTCTTGTAGAGCAAATTGATAATGGTATTGTTCTGATATTCCATGGATAGGATTGAAGAGGAGATAGTTACCAGAATGATAATGATCCACTGGCTAGATCCAAAACCGTTGTTCAGGAGGAAATTGGCATTGTGATTAGTGAGATAGGTATAAATCATTAATAATAATAAGGTGATTACGCCATATAGTGGCATTTTTTGACAACGAAATTTAAAAAGTTCTTGTTTCAAGTTGTTAAGCATGATTTTTTACCTCCTGATTTTTAAGTAAGTTGACAATGGTTCTTTCTAAAGTAGGGCGTTGAGGGACCAATTCTAGTAGGTTAATTCCATTGTTAAAAAGTATTTTTTGAACATTTTTGATATCTTGACGTTTAACAATTAATCTATCGTTTGAAGTTATCTGATAATTGGTTAATAAAATTTTAGTTTTGTCGGGTTGATCAGTTAAAATTACGTAATAGTCATAATTAGTTTTTAAAAAAGCCGACATTGGTTTGGTCAAAATGATTTTACCGTTGTTGATCAGAATCATTTCAGTCATAACTTTTTGTAGTTCGCTCAAAATATGACTAGAGATCAAAAAGGAACAACCGTTTTGAGCGTATTCTTTGATAATTTTCCGAATTAAAATGGTTGCTTCGATGTCTAAGCCATTCATTGGTTCATCGAGAATAACTAGTTGGGGATGATTCAATAGAGCAATACCGATACCTAATTTTTGTTTCATACCTAAGGAATACTCTTTGGCCTTTTGATCGATATATTTATTCATTCCTAATAAAGTGATGATATGTTGCATATCGATTGGATCCGTCGAGTAAAGACTGAGATTCTGTGTACCAGTCAAAAAGGGATAGATAGCGGGATGTTCAATTAAGGCGCCAACTTTTTCTAAGGCGTGATGATCATTTTCCGTAATCTTCTGATTGTTTAAATTGATTTCACCGTTGAATTTAGTTAGTCCGAGAATCGACTTCATGATTGTTGTTTTCCCAGCCCCATTGGGTCCAATTAAGCCAACAATACTGCCGGAAGTGATGGAGAAAGTTGCATTATTAATGATTTTTTTCTTGCCTATGATTGTACTGACCTGCTTGATTTCTAACATTTGTAACACCCTCTGATATTTATTTGCTACCTCTAATTTCGATTAAACTTTCTCTGTGTACAAGCAAGTAATTCTCAACTTAGGTACAAAAGAAACTAACAAGCGTGCAAATATAAGTTACCTTTGATGTATAAAAGTTTGATATATCAGGGACTAGTGGGTTGCTTAAAAATTTTGGACATAAAAAAAGCTCATCTGAGGGGGGATGAGCTCGTTTTTTTGTTGTACAAATGCACAACGACATTACCAGTAGTGTCGGGGGAAAGATATGAATGCTTTATGAGGGTTTCCAATTTCTTTTAAATATTAAATAGAGAGGGATTTGTTAATTAATTAATGAAAGCATTCAAAGTAAATTATTGTAATGGGATTTTTCTTAATTGATTGAGGGGGTCAATTAAGAATTTAAATTTGTGAGTTAACGATATGAGGATGTATCGTAACTTTTTTTAAGAGTTAAAGGAAGGAATCGCATCTCATATCTTTTCCCTTTCACAGTTATAAATATAGCATATATGTTTAAACATGTCGGTTCAAAATAGAACAAAATATTTTTTTTATTTTTAGGATAAAATAATGAATTGATTGAGTAATAATAATTCGATATTGTGTTTTAAAACGAGTGAATAAATTTTAAACAACAAAAAAGCTCATCTGAGGGGGATGAGCTTGTCTTTTCGTTACGATTATGTAACGACATTACCAGTAGTGTCAGGGGAAGATATGAATGATTCTGATAAAATTTCCAAATTGAGGGATTTGGTATTAATAATGGAAAGCATTCAAATTGAATTTATAATTGGGATAACTCGCAATAAGTACGAATTGATTGAGGGAACAATTCATATTTATTAGTTCGCTTAGATTTCGGTATGAGGATGTATACCGTGATCCGTGTATCAAAATTAATAAAGGAGGAATCATAAATGATTCATACCTTATCCCCTTTCACAGTTATAAATATAGCACATATGTTTAAACATAATTTTTCAATTATTGTAAATTTATTTGTTTGTTTTTAATATCACAATATTTGTTTCTTGATAACTAGAAGATATTAATAAAATAGGGTTCTATGAGATATAATGATTGATTAATTTTGATAATTAAGCTCATTTAAAATTAATTATCAAAATTTATTGAAAAAGATAATCTATTTGTATTCGAATTAATCAAAATAAGTCAAAAAAAAACAGCTCATCTGGGGGGACGGGCTTGTTTTTTGTTACACGTTTGGTGTAACGGCATTACCAGTAGTGTCAGGGGAAGATATGAATGCTTGTGAGGTTTCCATATTTGTCAAATAGAGAGGGATTTATTAATTAATTAATGAAAGCATTCAAAGTAAATTATTGTAATGGGATATTACAAACGTATCGTTTAAGTAAAAATTGATTGAGGGGGGCAATTTTTATTGTTGATACGAATGAACTTTATAGGTTAACGATATGAGGATGTGTATCGCAACCTTCATTAAGAGTTAAAAAAGGAAGGAATTGCATTTTCATATCTAAACCCCTTGCACACTTATAATATACCACATGTGTTTAAACAGTTAAATTCATTTTCGAAAAAAATATTTATTTGTTTTTAATATCACAAAATCAATAAATAGTTAGATAATAGCGGTATCATAAAATTTTTGTTAATAAAGGATAATCAACACATATGGAGGAAGTGAGGATTAAAAATAATTTAATTGGTTAATATCAAGATATTATATAAACAAAATATATTTTTTTAAATATCTTGTAAACGTTTTTAATGTATTAGTGAATAAATTATAATGATAAGAAAAAAGGACGGTGTCTATTATGAAAGTAAGTATTGTAGGTTGTACACACGCAGGAACTTTTTCAGCGATGAACATTTTGAAGGAACATCCAGATTGGGAAGTCTCTGTTTTTGAAAGAAATGATAATTTATCTTTTCTATCCTGTGGGATTGCACTTTGGGTAAGTGATCGTGTTTCAGATCCTAATAAGATGTTTTATGCTAGCCCAGAAGCATTGACTGATATGAGTGCACATATGTACATGCAACATGATGTGACTGATATTGACTTTGATAACAAGAAATTGTCAGTGAAAAACTTAGCAAATGGTGATACTTTTAGCCAAACATACGATAAGTTAGTAATTACAACTGGCTCAGCCCCAATTATTCCTCCAATTCCTGGAATTGATTCAGATCGTGTTATGTTGTGTAAGAACTGGACTAATGCTAATGAATTGAAAGAAAATGCTAAAGACATCAAGAGTGCCATTGTTATTGGTGCTGGTTATATTGGTGCAGAATTGGCTGAAGGTTATGCTACTTTAGGCAAGGAAACAACATTGATCGATGCTTTACCAGATGTTTTGGCTAAGAATCTTGATCCGAATATGTCAGCTGTTGCCGAAAAAGATTACGTTGATAATGGTGTAACTTTAGGCTTGAGTGAAAAAGTAGAGTCATTTGAAGAAACAGATCATAGTGTAATTGTTAAAACTGATAAGAATACTTATGAAGCAGACATCGCCGTTATGTGTGTTGGCTTCCGTCCTAATACAAAGATGTTTGCTGATAAATTTGAAACTTTACCAAACGGTGCATTAGTTGTAGATAAATATATGCATACAAGTATTCCAAATGTTTACTCAGCAGGTGATGCAGCGTCTGTACATTATAATCCAACCGGTGACAATCAATATATTCCTTTAGCAACTAACTCAGTTCGTCAGGGTATTTTAGTTGGTAAAAATATTGAGAAAGATACCGCCGAATATATGGGTACACAAGCTAGTTCAGCTGTTGAATTATTCGGCAGAACTTATGCAGCTAGTGGATTGACTAAAGTTCATGCGGATGCATTGGGCAAGAACATTGCTGAAGTTTCACTTGAAGACAATTATCGTCCTGAATTTATGTTGTCAACAACTCCTGTATTGATGAATTTAGTTTGGGATCCAGAAACAAGAGTAGTGCTTGGTGGTGCTTTGACAAGTAAGTATGATGTATCACAATCAGCTAACTTGTTATCACTTGCTATTCAAAAGAAAGTTACAATTGATGAATTATCAATGGTTGATTTCTTGTTCCAACCAAACTTTGATAAACCAGTTAATTATGTTAGTGCCTTAGCAGGTGCTGCTGTTGAAAAAGCTGATTCAGCTATTAACGAATAATTGAAGATTATGAAGGTAGCTTTCGGGCTGCCTTTTTTTGTATGTTTTTTTGGAATAACCGTTGTTCTATGCGATATTGTGGAAACAAGCTACGCAGGCCTGCTTCGCTCTCTAAAATTCATAAATTATTCTTATTTTGTTAAAACTCCTTTCATAAAATCACGGTACTATGTATACATAGTCAAATATGGCTATTCAAAAAACGAGGTGAATGCTTATGAAAAAACATCCGATTCTTGTTCTCACGGGTGTATCTGTCTTAGCTACTGTTTGTACTAAGATGATCAGAAGTCACAATGAAAAGAAATTTTTAAACTAATTAAAAAGTACTAACATTCAAATTAAAAATACAACCATTCAAAACAAATAACTATTTAACTAACCTGAGGTAAATAATATGAAAAACGATAATAATATAGGCTTGCGTAAGCAAGCCCTTTTTGTGTTTTCGACGTTAATAATTTTACTTATTGCCTAATATCTCATATTATTTTGATAGTTAGTAAGGAGAGTTTTGATATGGCAAAACGTTATGTGCGTTATTATTCTGGAACTTTTATCATTAATTTGATTATTATTTCGATTATCTTTGCTTGCACTGGTTTGGTTCCTTTTGGTAGTAATAACTTTTTGAGTAGCGACTTGGGTACTCAATATTTAACATTCTTAACGGAGCTTAGAAGACAAATTGTGTCAGGAAATTTGCATTTATATCTGTTTAGTCAATCTTTAGGTGATAATTTTTTTCCCGTTATGAGCTACTATCTTTTATCGCCCTTTAATCTATTATTAGTTTTCTTTAGTGCTCGGAATATTCCGATTGCAGCTGATATTTTGATTATGATCAAGATATCCACAATGGGTGTAACGATGGCATTCTTTTTAAAAGAGTACTTTCAAGAGCGTAGTGCCGCTAATTGGATATTTACGATTGCTTATAGTTTTTGTGGCTTTGTAGCGTCGTACTTTTATGATCTAATGTGGTTAGATGCCTTAATTATGCTACCTTTGGTAGCTGTTGGTGTGATGCGTGTGATCAAGCACCATCAATATGTGCTGTATTATTTTTCTATTTTATTTTCAATCATCTTTAATTATTACTTGGGTTACATGCTCTGTATTTTTTCCGTTTGTTTCTTCATCTATATTGGATTAGAAGATAATCTATTTCATCAACAAGATAAATGGTTAGTTATCAGACGTTACTTGATCTCTTCTGTTTTAGCAGGGCTAAGTTCAGCAGTAGTTTTATTGCCAACTTTAATAGGAATGTTAAAAACAGCCAAGACTTCATTTAATATTCTCAATTATTTACCATCGGCACGTTTTGGTTTAGAGGCTTTAACTCAGTTAGGAATTGGAGGAAACAGCTTTGATCAACGTTTGGAACACGGTCCGTCTGTTTTCATGACATCAACGATTTTGATTTTATTATTAAGCTATTATCTTAGTTCACGTGTTAGTAATCGTGATAAACAGAATTCGGTTTTTTTATTAGGAATTTTGCTGATCAGTATGTTTGTGACAACTTTTAATACGATGTGGCATATGTTTCAAAATCCAGCTGGTTTTCCATTTCGAAATAGTTTTATCTTTTCTTTTGCATGCATCTTTATTGCTCGAAAGGCCTGGCAAAGTGGGGTAGTTAATGAATTAGACGTTATAACGAAGGCAACATGTATTGCTGGTATCTTAATTTGTTTAGGTTATTTAACTGAATGGCTCTTGCCTAAGATTATTGAAAAATTAGGCTTTGATAGTATCAGTTTGAATTACAGTATTGATTACTTCTGGTTGAGCTTGGTTTGCATTATTCTTTCAGGACTAACGCTTTTATTGCTGAATCGTAATAAGAATTTCTTGTTGATTTTATTTTTAATGGTTGGGTTTGAAGTGATCGCCAATTTTAATTCAGTAATGGCAACAGCTGACTTTGGGAACCAGGCTATTTATCAGAATGAATTTGATCGAGAGAACACAATTTTAAAAGAAGTGAAAGATCGAAGTAACTTGGGACATCGAATAATCGTTTCTAAGTCGGGATTGAATAAAGCCTTCCCTGAAAAATATAATAATTATAACGATCCTATTCTCTTCAATATTAATGGTTTGAGTTTGTACAGTTCTACGTTAAATCAAAATACTTTAGAGATGATGAAGAATTTAGGGTATTTTAGTCTCAATGTCAGAAGAATTAGTTATTATGGCGGTACTAAGTTAACTAATGCCTTGCTGGGTGTTTATTATCGAGTTCGTCAGTGGGGAAGTCACTATCATGTGGAGGAAAATTATAAAGCTCCGACTTTAGGCTTTCTAGCTGATAATAATATCTATGACTTTAAAATGAGATCAGGTCAAGCTTTGTCTAATCAAGAAAGATTATGGCAGGCCCTGAATGGCAATAGTACAGAATATTTTAAAAATTCACTCTTAACCAGCATGCAACAGAGTGTTATTGGTAATCAAAAGCTATATACTTATCAGTTAACTACGAGAACAACAGGACCGTTATACTTTTATGTAACGCCTTTTAATTACGACAAGTCTAAAATTTATGTTAATGGTAAGAGAATCAAGACTTCATCGATTAATGTCTATAAAGCAGCAACGTTATATTTGGGTAACTTTAAACGAAATAAACAAGTGGAGATAAGGATTCTAACGAATAAAACTTTGGGATTAAATCCACGCTATTTTCAATCTTTAGATCAGTCTAAATTTGATTTATCGGTAGATAATTTTAAAAGGCGGTCATTAAATATTAAATCGGATTTGAATCATGATACGGTTCGAGGCTCAATTAATGTAGATCAGGATGCACCATTATTATTGAGTATTCCTTATGATGATGGCTGGAGTGCGTACGTTGATGGTAAAAAAGTTAAAATTAATAAAGTAGTTTCAAATTTGATGGCGATTGATCTCAAAAAGGGTCAGCATAATGTAGTTCTAAATTATCAAGTTCCTGGTTTAAAGCTGGGCTGGCTTGTTTCTGCCGTTGCCGTTATACTGTTCATAAGTTTTATTTTGATAGTTAGATCAAAGGATAAATTACGAGATATATAATAGCTAATTTTTGTAAATATTATCGAAATATTTGCAAAATTCTGTAGATGTTATAAGATTCTGATATGAAACGTTTACATTAAAAACGGGGTGAAATTTGATGTCCAATGAATATATTATGGCGATAGATGAAGGTACAACTAGTACTCGTGCTATCATTTTTGACCAAAAGGGGAATAAGATAGCTGATGCTCAACGTGAGTTCACACAGTATTTTCCTGAACCTGGCTGGGTTGAACACGATGCTAATGAGATTTGGAACGCTGTGCAGTCAACAATAGCTAATGTTTTTATTGAATCAGGAATTAAACCAGATCAAATTAAGGGTATTGGTATTACAAATCAACGTGAAACGACAGTGGTTTGGGATAAGACGACAGGTCTTCCTATCTATAATGCAATTGTTTGGCAAAGTCGTCAGACAACCGATATTGCCGAAAAATTGGCTGGTCGTGGTTATGGTGAGATGATTCATGAAAAGACAGGCTTATTGATTGATCCATACTTTTCCGCTACAAAGATTCGTTGGATTTTGGATCATGTTAAAGGAGCTCAAAAACGTGCTGAAGATGGAGAACTCCTTTTTGGAACAATTGACAGTTGGTTACTTTGGAAGCTGTCTGGTGGTGCAGCTCACATAACCGATTATTCTAATGCTAGTCGTACAATGCTTTTCAATATTCATAGTTTGGAATGGGATAAAGATATTTTAAGAATCTTAAATATTCCACAAGCAATGTTGCCAGAGGTTCGTCCTAATTCTGAAGTCTATGCTAAGACAAAAGACTATCATTTTTATGGATCAGAAGTTCCTATTGCTGGAATGATCGGTGACCAACAGGCTGCTTTATTTGGTCAAATGGCTTTTGAACCAGGAATGGTAAAGAATACTTACGGAACTGGTGCTTTTATTGTTATGAATACTGGTGAGAAACCACAGTTGTCTGATAATAATTTATTAACTACTATTGGATATGGTATTAATAATAAAATTTATTACGCACTTGAAGGTAGTATTTTTGTGGCTGGATCAGCCATTCAATGGTTAAGAGATGCAATGAATTTGGTCGATTCTGCTCCTCAATCTGAAGAGGCTGCTTTAGCTTCAACAGATCAAGATGAGGTCTATGTTGTACCAGCTTTCACGGGATTAGGTGCTCCATATTGGGACGCTGATGCTCGTGGTGCAGTCTTTGGTTTAACTCGAGGAACAACTAAGAATGATTTCATTAAGGCTACTTTGCAATCATTAGCCTATCAATCACGTGATGTTCTAGATACAATGAAGAAAGATACTGGCATCGATATACCAACCTTAAAAGTTGATGGTGGTGCTGCCAATAATCGTTATCTAATGCAATTTCAAGCTGATATTTTACAGACTCCAGTTCAAAGGGCCAAAGACTTGGAGACTACTGCTTTGGGAGCTGCCTTTTTAGCTGGATTAGCAGTGGGTTATTGGGATAATTTATATGATATTAAGAAACAATATGCTACTGGTGCTACATTTGAACCAGAGATGGATCAAGAACACGCAGATTACTTATATGAAGGTTGGCGTGAAGCAGTTAGTGCAACTAGAAAATTTAAGCATAAGACAACTAAATAAAAGGCGAAGCATCGCCTTTTTTGCTGTTTAGGAGTTAGAGATGGATAAAGATTACATTTTAGCAATTGATGAGGGAACAACAACAGCTCGGGCAATTATTTTTGATCACAGTGGTCAACGGGTTGCGATGGCAAGACATCCAATCAGACAAATTTTGCCTAATCCAGGGTGGGTTGAACATGAACCAAATGAAATTTGGAATGCTGTACAAACAACTATTGCGACGGCGTTGATTGACTCTGGGATTAAACCAAAACAAATTAAAGCAATCGGAATTGCTAGTCAAAGAGAAACCACGGTTGTTTGGGACAAAAAGACTGGACTTCCTATATATAATGCAATTGTTTGGCAGAGTCGTCAGACTTCTAAGCTAGCCAACGATTTTATTAAAGCTGGTTATAAAGATGAAATTCATCAAAAGACTGGATTAATTATCAGTCCTTACTTTTCGGCAACAAAGATTCGTTGGATCTTGGATCATGTTGATGGTTCTCAAGAACGGGCTGAAAAAGGTGAACTTTTATTTGGAACTATTAATACTTGGCTGTTGTGGAAATTGACTGACGGTGAAAGCTTTATGACTGATTGTGCCAATGCTAGTCGAACAATGCTTTATAACATCAATACCCTTGAATGGGATGATGATTTATTAAAACTATTTAATATTCCTCGAGTAATGTTGCCAGAAGTTAAATCCAATTCAGAAGTTTTCGGTATAACGAAGAATTATCAATTCTATGGTTCAGAGATTCCGATTTCTGGAATGACTGGTTCACAACAAGCCTCATTATTTGGCCAAATGGCTTTCGAACCAGGGATGGTAAAGAATACTTATGGAACTGGTGCGTTTGCAGTTATGAATACTGGTAACAAACCTGCAATGTCAGATAATAATTTATTGACGACAATTGCTTATGGTATAAATGGCGAAATCAAGTATGCCTTGGAAGGTAGTGTGTTTGTTGCCGGAGCAGCTTTGCAGTGGTTACGGGATGATATGAAATTGATTAGTTCCACACCTGCAACTTCTGATGCAGCGAAGAATTCGATTGATGATAATGAGGTTTATGTAGTACCAGCTTTTGCCGGCTTAGGTGCACCATACTGGGATAACGAGGCTCATGGAACTATTTTTGGTTTGACTAGAGGAACGACAGACAAAGATGTAATTAAGGCTACTTTACAGGCCATTGCTTATCAAACGAAAGACATTATTGGAACAATGAGTTCTGACTCAAAGATTCCAATTGAAGTTTTAAAGGTTGATGGAGCAGCTTCTGCCAATGACTATCTCATGCAATTTCAAGCCGATATTCTGGGAATATCTCTTCAAAGATCATCTGAATTGGAAACAACTTCTTTAGGTGTGGCATTCATGGCAGGACTAGGAGTGGGCTATTGGAAAGATTTGGATGATATTAAGCAAAATTATCAGGCAGGTAAAATTTACCAGCCAAAAATGTCAGAAACTGTACGTACAAATTTATATGATGGATGGAAAGATGCTGTTGAAGCAACGATGGCATTTAAACATAATATCTAATTTAAATAAGAGTCTATCTTAAAAGACTCTTATTTTTTATTGTTGATATAAAAGGATTCTTATGAATTTTATTAAAAAAACTTTGACATGAAGTTTTTGAAAGTTTAATATTAATACATCATTGTGTAATGTGAGGAGAATTTTTTAATGGATGAGAAGAAGGACCGAGGATTTTTCGGTCAACCGACAGGTTTACGCACCTTGTTCTTAACTGAATTTTGGGAGAGATTCAGTTATTACGGTATGCGTGCCATTTTACTTTTCTATATGTACTATGCTGTAACTAAAGGCGGTCTAGGAATGGACCGTACTACTGCTGCTTCTGTTATGTCTATCTATGGTTCATTAGTTTATATGTCTAGTGTTCTGGGTGGATTTATCAGTGACAGACTATTAGGGGCCAGAAGAACTGTCTTCTGGGGTGGTGTTGCCATTATGCTTGGTCATATTGTGCTATCACTTCCTATTGGTGAGACAGGACTGTTTTCATCAATCGCTCTTATCGTTATTGGTACCGGACTATTGAAGCCAAACGTATCCGAAATGGTTGGTGGACTATATAGTGAAGGGGATCCAAGACGTGACTCAGGATTTAGTATTTATGTCATGGGTATTAACTTAGGTTCATTGTTTGCTCCGCCAGCAGTAAATGCTATGAGTAATCACTTTAACTTCCATGCTGGTTTTTCACTAGCTGCTATCGGTATGTTTATTGGCTTAATTGTTTACTGGTGGGATGGTCGTAAATATCTTCCTGAAGAAAGTTTACATGCTCCAGATCCAATCACGGATAAAGAACGTACTAAGTTCTTCCAACGTGTTGCTCTTGTAGTCTTAGTATTGGCTATTATTGTAATTGTAATGATCTTTGCTCATGCCTTTACAATTGATAATATCATCACAATTATTAGTATTCTTGGTATTGCTTTACCAATTGGTTACTTTATTATGATGATTTCAAGTAAGAAAGTTACTAAGATTGAAAGATCACGTGTACTTGCTTATATTCCTTTGTTCTTGGCTGCCGTTATTTTCTGGGCAATTGAAGAACAAGGTTCAGTTGTTCTAGCCTTATTTGCTGCTGAACAAACAAGACTCAGTTTTGCAGGATTTAAATTATCAGCTCCATTGTTCCAGATGCTTAACCCATTCTTTATCATTATCTATACACCATTCTTTGCTTGGTTATGGATTAAGTTGGGCAACCGTCAACCATCATCTCCATCTAAATTCTGGATGGGATTAGTTGCAACGGCCATTTCATACTTTGTTTTGATTATTCCTTTGATGGGAATTGCACCAGGAGCAAAAGTTAGCCCACTTTGGTTAGTATTGAGTTGGGGTATTATTGAAATTGGTGAAATGCTAATTTCTCCAGTTGGTTTGTCAGCTACAACAAAACTTGCTCCTAAGGCTTTTAAGGGTCAAATGATGAGTATGTGGTTCTTAGCTGATTCTGCTGGACAAGCTGCTAATGCGCAAATTGTTAAGTTATACAACCCAGGGGATCCACATAATGAAATGATGTTCTTTGGTGTGACTGGAATTGTAACACTTGTAGTAGCAGTTATTTTGGTATTGTTTGTACCAAAGATCAAGAAACTTATGCAAGGTGTTAACTAAATTAAAATTAATATAAAGTCTTAGCTGATTTTAAATCAGTTGAGGCTTTTTTGTATGACGAATTTACAATTGAAGTGCAACGAGTAAGAAGAAAATAAAAAA
>NZ_AZES01000058.1 GCF_001434985.1 Companilactobacillus paralimentarius DSM 13238 = JCM 10415
ATTTATGGTCTAACTGTTAACTTGAACCGCCATCAACTTGATTTGACGAACAGCCGGTTTTGTGTCCAAACTAAGGGGTTTACTTCAAACTTTATAATTTTAGTTACTCCTTTTCCTATATCTTTTATCTTCTTACACTTCGTGATATGCCAGCAATATAGTGACGATAACCTGAAATGGATTTTTTTAATTCTGAGATGTTTTCGAATCTATTTCTTTGAGCATCGCCGATATGTTGAATATCAAAACCAATTTCTTTATTTTCTAATGCCATTGTCCTGATGATGTCTGGTTGACTAGATTCTTGAGAGGTTCCAATAGCACTCATGGCAAGAATTCCATTATCGTGGGCCAAATCAACGGCCATTTTTAAATCTTCTCTTCTAATACCCCAGACAGTGCCAACGGAAGGAAGTAGAAGGATATCAGCTCCAGCTTGAATATAATCCTTAACTGCTTGTTCTGTAAAGATTGGTTCGTTACCGCCGGCTTTATGCATTTTACCAGCGATAATAACACCACCAAAATACTTCTTTGCCAATTCAATTGCATGAGTAATAGCTTTATTAGAAGTTCCAACTCCTGGATTGGCAGTTAGGCAAACAAAGTCGAATCCTAATTCTTTAGCACGTTTTAAAGTTTCCTCATTTGCTTGTCGACCTTTGGAAATTTCTAATCTTGTTTCTAACATTTCAGCCTTTAAATCTATCGGTTCAAGATTTAATCCTAAGGGTCTTCCAACATATTCTTTTAATTCTTTAACAACAGAGTCTCTAGGAATGGCGTTTTGAATATTCTCTTGATCAGGCATTCCCAAAATAATGGGATTTAATGTATCAAAGGCATTTAAAAGAATCATATCAGCGCCTGAAGCTTTAGTCATTTCACTGATAGTGATTCCGTCCTCAACAGGTTCATGCATGACTACATTTTCACTTAAAACTACGCGTCCTTCACTAGCTTTGATGGAAGTTAAAAGTTCCTCTTTGGTCATTTTAGATATTTCGCTTGCAGTAGCACTAATTAATCTTGTCGACATTTATAATTCTCCTATGCTTTTTCTTCGTCTAATTTTTCAGTTAAAACTTGTTTGTTATTGATTGAGGCAACGAATGGTAAGTATATTAGAGTACCAATTACTAAATTAATAACTTGGATGACGGCACCACTGATACTATTGGTTGCTAGATATCCCGAAATAATAGGTGGCATTGTCCAATTTAATACAGTACCGGTTGGTTTAGCCACTAGTCCCCATTTCATACTTAAGTAAGTAGTTGTCGCAAAAACCATAGGGACAAGAATAAATGGAATAATAATAGCTACGTTAAATACAACTGGATAACCGAACATGACTGGTTCATTAATGTTAAAGATAGCTGGAGCTGTACCAACAGAAGTGATAGCCTTACTTTCAGCGCTTGCTTTCTTCATAAGAACGAGGATGAATAAGGCAAGAATTAAACAAGCAGTAGCACCTGATCCACCCATATAAGTAAAGTTATCCATAAACGAGTTGGTTACAATGTTTGGTACTTCTTTACCATGTTGTAGAGCCAATCTGTTGGCATCAGAATTCATCAACCAAATAGGATTCATGGCTGAGTTAATAACAGTACCGTGAACACCAATGCTCCAAACTAAACTGTTTAGTCCGACGGCAATCAGGGTACCGGCTAGAGTACCTCCTAAGAATGATAGAGGTTTATTTAATAATTTCAAAATAACTTCATGTATGTTGTTAAATCCAAACATACCGATAATAATGGCGATTAAAATCCACATGAAAATAATTACGAAACCAGGCAATAAAGCACTGAAAGTTTTAGAAATTGCAGGTGGAACACTTTCAGGCATTTTAATTTCAACATTATGTTCAATGAACATTGAAAATATTTTGGCAGAAATCAAACCAAGGATAATGGCAACGATAAGTCCTTTACTTCCTAAATAAGTTAGATCAACACCAGTTTGTCCCGCTTTATTTGTGATAACAGGTGTAATTGTTAAATATGATCCTAAAGCAACGAAACCTGAACCAATTGATTTTAGTTCATCGTGAATATGACTCTTTGTAAAACTATATGCAATACCGAAAACAGTTGGAATTACCATTATTCCAAAAGTCATGTTGGTCATCATATTTAAAAGATTACTTAGATTATCAAAATATGGAATTTTGATTCCTTGTAAAGTTTGTGTCCAATTGTCAAAGGGTAAACTATTAATAATAAGTGGAACAGATCCAATAATGATTAAGGTGATAGCAAATCCAACACCATCACGAATAGCCATTAAGGCCTTATTCGCGGCTAATTTGTTAGCGAATGGCATGATTTTCTTGTTTAGAAATTCAGAAAAACCATTTTTCATTTTATATTCCCCCAGAATATGTATTAATAATCATTTAAATTAGTAAATTGAAGATTATTTACCAATAATTCTTTCCTTAAATTCGCCTCTCTTGTATCCGCTTACAATATATCATCACTGTAATTATATGTCCACATCATTTTATAAATAAGACTAGTCTTTTAAAATAAAAATGAAGTCAATGTTAAATGATGATAAAATCTTTTATAAGATATAGGAGAAAAATTATGGAGTATAAATATAAAAAGATTGCTGAAAATATTAAATCAAAAATAAAAAATGGACAATATAAGGCGGGGGATATCTTACCTGATCAATCTCAAATTGCTAAAGATTTCAATACTACGAGAAGTACGGTGCATAAAGCTTTGAATCTATTAGTCATTGAAGGAATGATTTACTCTAAACGGGGTTCTGGAACTTTTGTCAGAAAAGATTTTAATCTAGATACAAAATATAAAAGTGTTTCAGCTTTAGAAAAACCATTAGGCGCCACTTATACTCACCAAGCCAATAAAGTAACCAGCAAGATTTTAAGCTATTCGGCTAGACTTCCAACAGAAGAAGAAATGGAAAAATTACTAATTGAATCTGATGCGCCTGTATATGATATTCAAAGAATTCGATATATGGATGGAAAAATTTTTGCTTACGAACATACAATTATGCCAACTACGATAGCACCAATAAATGAGGATGTACTAGAACATTCTATTTATGACCACTTGAAGAATTTAGGATTGAATATTGAAGGCTCTCATCGAATAGTAAAGGCTGATAGAGCTGATAAAACTGATCTTGAAACTGGCATAGCTAAAGACAAAGTGGATCCTGTGTTAGTTATTATTCAATTAAGTTATTTAGACGATGGTCAGCCGTTTGAATTGTCCGAATCACGGTTTCCATTTGAAAATAGTGAATTAATTGCCGATATTACATTATAGTTAATCAAGTATGTGCTTTGTTATTAAGCAAAAAGTATCACATTAAAATCTTTTGTAAATCCTTGCTTAAGGCCAAGAGATTATATTACAGTTAAATAACTGCTATATGAAAATTTAATTATCAGAGGAGTTATTAATGAAAACAGCAATCTTTTTTATATTAAACGAATACGCGGATTGGAAAGGTCCTTATTTGTCTAGTCAATTGAATCAAAATTCTGAATGGACGGTTAAGACGGCTTCATTTTCTGATGAGGTTACTTCTATCGGTGGGTTTAAAACTATAATTGATTATCAAATTGATGAATTGCCTGAAAAAATCGATTTGTTAATTTTGATTGGTGGTAATTCTTGGGATGTTAAAAATGAAACTTTGAGAAAATTAATTTCCGATAGATTAAAAAGTGATCAACCAGTTGGTGCTATCTGTGGTGCAGTCGACTATTTAGCCAAAAATGGATTATTGAGTGGCTATCAACATACTGGTAACTCTCAGGCAATTTGGAAAAATTATTCGGAATATAATAATCCTGATCAGTTCCTACCTCAACAAGTGGTTAGTGATAGGAATTTAGTAACCGCTAATGGTACAGCTGCTTTAGACTTCACTGAAGCTGTTTTGAAACTGATTCAATTTCTACCTGATAAACAATTGAAACCTTTGATTGAATTGTATGACAATGTTTTCTATGAATACTGTAAAAAATATGGTAATCCGTTTTAACAGCATATTTAGTGCGTAATTTACTGGAATTTAATAATATTAGAATATAAATATTATTAAGGAGGATTAACATTATGCATTGGTTATGGGTAATTATTGTCGGAGCTATTATTGGAGCACTTGCGGGTGCAATTACTAACAATGGAAAATCAATGGGATGGATCAGTAATATTCTTGCTGGTATCGTTGGCTCGGCTTTAGGTGAGGGAATCTTAGGTGCTTGGGGTCCACAGCTTGCAGGAATGGCTATTATTCCTTCATTAATTGGAGCCATCATTTTAGTCTTAGTGGTATCATTCGTTGTTAAAAAAATGTCGTGAGGTAAATAATTATGGATACTGTTAAATCAATTTTTAAATTCATGGCTATTAGTACCTTAATAGTCGGAGGTGTTCTTGTAGGTGGAACTATTTTAACTGCAAAGGGCATCGATAAAGCCGGCGATAAAATTCAAGCAAAATTGCATGAATAAATAGAAGAGACGTTATCAATTTTCTGATTAATTGATAACGTCTCTTTTAATTTGTAGTCTCGTTTCGTAAGGCAGTTAAAGTAGAAATTTGAAAATCAGCTAAAAGAACATGAATGTCATTGATGTTTTCTGTTTGACCACTAATCAGCCATTCACGCCAAATTGCATAAACACCGGCACTCATAAATTTGACCCAGTACTTACGTTGAATGGCTGTGAATTGGCTCCAATCCATTGTTTGATCGTAGAATTCGGTCATGTTCTTATCAAAAATATTTTGAATAATTGCTTCATAATGTTTATTGACAGCCATTTTTAAGATGTCAGATATCTCTTCAAAGAGATTTCCTAAGGCGGTTAATTTCTGGTTCTGAGGAACTCTATTAATGATGTTTTCAAAGCCAATATTTATTTTGGGTTCTATGTAAGCTATTAAAATATCGTCTAGAGTTTCAAAGTTCCGATAAAAAGCCATTCGACTTACACCAGCTCGTTTTACAACTTGAGTAATAGTGATATCGTTGAAATCTTTTGTTTTTAATAATTGTAATAATGCGGTAATGAGAAATTCTTGGGAATCTTGTTTGATTTTTTGTGAATGTTCGGTCGCTGCCATTACATTTTCTCCATTCTGTCACAGATGCTTCTGATTTACTTGAGAAGCTGTTTCTTACATAGTAGGATACATTCATGAACGTTACAAGTGAAACGTCAGTTAAAATGAAATGGAGATATTAAACATGAGAAAACAATTAGTAGTCGTTACAGGTGGTAGTGGTTTTATTGCAGTACACATTATTTTGGAATTGTTGCAACAAGGATATGCGGTTAGAACAACAATTCGTTCGGCCAAAAAAGAAGATGTTATTAAAGAAATGTTATATAACGGTGGAATAAGAGATTTTTCTGATCTCTCATTCTCACAAGCTGATTTAACTTCTGATACGAATTGGGAAGAAACGATGCAAGGAGCAACATATGTTATTCATGTGGCTTCACCAACTCCTAAATTAAACTTTAAAAATGAGGACGAGATGATTCGTCCAGCCGTGGATGGAGTCTTACGTGTTCTTAAAGCGTCTAAAGATGCTGAGGTTAAACGAGTGGTTTTGACATCAGCCTATGGTGCCATTTTTGCAGGTCACAAGAATCGCACAACTCCGTATACTGAAAAAGATTGGTCAGATCTTTCTGCTAAAAATATACATCCATATCAAAAGTCAAAAACGATGTCAGAAATGGCCGCTTGGGATTTTATCAAAAAGGAAGGTGATGGCTTGCAACTAGCTACGGTTAATCCAGTTGGTGTTATGGGACCGGTCTTGTCTGCCAAGTATTCCCACTCTAATGTTCAGATTCAAGAAATGTTAGAAGGAAAAATCAAAGCTTTACCTAAGGTTGATTCAGGTTATATTGACGTTCGTGATGTCGCTAGCTTACATATTTTGGCAATGACTTCACCTAAAGCCAATGGTGAAAGATTCTTGGCAACAACTGGTGAAACTTTATCAATGATGGATGTAGCCGACATTTTACGTGAAGCTTTTCCTGATTATGCAAGTAACATTCCAACTAGAACTATACCGAATGCAGTTGTAAAAGCCGCTGCTTTAACTAATCCCCAACTTAAAATGATTGCTTCGATTGTTGGTAAGTACGCTGGTACTAGCAATAAGAAGGCTAAGGAGTTGTTGGGGTGGAATCCTCGTTCTGCTAAAACAGCTATCATTGCGACAGCACAATCTATGATTGATCTTGGAATCGTCAGATAAAAAAAATGGCTCTCAATTAAATTTGAGAGTCATTTTCGACTTTTAGAGAAGAGATATATTTTTTAAGGATAACGATTGAACCTAAGAAAAAAGTAGTTGCTAGAACGGCTGTTAGTGGCAACATGTGGAACATACTAGTAGGTAAAACTAAGGCTAACAGTGGAAAAGCAAAGGCAGCTGGCAATTTGATTTTTAAAAGTTGTAGTAATACGAAAACTAATGGTAAGGCGATAACGGCAGAGATTAACCAGGAACTGATAAAAGTGTGAACTAAAACACCGATACTAGCAGCACCGACCAAAGCAATGAAGTGCTTAACGGCCATTTTCCAACTGTATTGAGGCTTCTGTAGAACCTCGAAGAAAACAACCATAACTGGTGGAATAGCAGCCATTTGTGAAAAACCAAAGAACCAGACAGCACCAACCCAGATGAGCGCCATAATAGCGAAGATCAACATGTGGTGCTTTTTAATGATAGAACTAGAAGTTGTTTCCTTGTAACTGCCTTGAATGAAAACACCGACCGTCAAGGCTAGTGTGAATAGTAGGATAGCAACGATGAATAACCAATGGGTAGCGTTAATGATAATCGGCAATAGGCCAGTCGCAAATGATGGAGCCAAGTTTGAGTGAAGAACTCGTAACAGAACTAGCATCAAGAGAAGACCCAAGATGACTTTTTGTGCATAACCGATAGTTAACTGATTGATTAGAAAACCAATGATGGCTGTTCCTGATGGAGCTAGGAAGATTTTCAATGGTTGATTGATCCAGCCATCGTTTTGATAAATCCATGTTCCAGCCGTTAATGCTCCAATCTCGGGTAGAATGATTTCAATATCGTTCAGTAAAGTAGCACTAGCTACCATGATGATAATGAATGAAAATCCAATTAAGTAATTTCTCTTTTCAATAGTACTTAAATGCATGTTTGTCTTATCCCTCCATAATGTAAACAGCTGATATTCTTTCAGCAAAACGAAACTAGTTTAACATACAATTATAATTATTTAAAATAGAATATATATAATTTTGGAATATTGAAAGAGAACGACTTTACCAAAATAAAACTTTACATTCTGGATAATTGACTAGTTTTAAATTTTTAAGCTATTAGAATGAGTGTCAAAGAAGTGAATTACATGTAGGAAATAGAAACTATGTCAATTCACTTGAAATTTGAAGGGAGTATTTATTATGGACGAATGTAAGGAGAAAAATTTAACGAGAACGTATGATATGGACGATATCGACGATTTATTGTGTGAGCTGGATGATTCAAAGATCGGAATTAATGCTTTGATGGATTACAGTTTGAAAATTAAGCGCATTAATGACGACCAAGTTAACAAAAATATGGTGTCACATGAATATCAACGACTGAGTCCGATTATTGAACTCTTGAATACTGAAATCTTTGAATCAATCGATAAATCTATTGATATTTTGGAATCAAACGTTAAAGAATAAAGTAAATAAAGATGAACTTAACCAAAAAAGTACATCTTGGCTGTCGTTTCAGTGGGGATGTTCTTTTTTTCGGGTAAAATATGGTTATATTTATAATGAATAGCCGATTACTATTGACATTGCAGCGTTTTTTTTATAACATTTTATTGTTGTTTAATACTTTTAATCATTAATGGGCATTCGCCAAATGGTAAGGCAGCGGACTCTGAATCCGCAATTTATTGGTTCGAACCCAATATGCCCAATATTGAGAGTTTCACAAAGTGTATAAGGTGCTATAAGCCTTGATAAATAAACGTTTTACGAATTACAGTTTTAAAAATTATCAATCAATTTCATAACTATATAGTCAAAATATAGTCAAAAAACAAATATACTATCGGGGCGTGTAGATCGTTAGTCATTGGACTAGCGGTCTTTTTTTGTACTTAGGGATATTATGAAAATAAAAAAATATAGTCAAAACGTTAAAATGAGTATCTAGGACGTGAAACAATTGCTTGTATCGACTGAAATGTATAAGGTAGCTTTTATTTGTAGCAAAAAAGTAGGATAATTTAAATTATAGGGTAACTTAGCTAATTTACTTTCTAAAGCATCTGAATAAAGTGTAATAGGGCGGGGTAAATGATCATAAATCCCACCATTGGGGATATTTTTACAAATTAAAGTTACCTTCCCACTAGAATATACTTGAAAGAGGATGCTATTTTGACGAATAAAAGTTTATTTGAATTGATTGATGAGGCATATCAAGAGGACTTGTCCAATCAGCCTAAAGAGTACAAAAAAGGATTATTAGAGAGTGCTCAAGAATTAAAAAGTGGTACAAGTGGGTTAGATGTTTGTTTAAAAATTTATCAACTTTATCACGATAACTTCATCGTTCCAATGACGTTGCCCAAAAAGAATCGAGTGTTATATCAGTTTGTAAAAGATAAGTTAAATAATCTGGATCAAAAGACGATGCGAGATGTGAATTTAGGATATGGACTTGGAGCAACTCACTTTACATTTGGTCCGTTGAATTAGAAAAAATGGAGATGGAAAATGAACTACAAGGAACAACGAAAAGCTCTAAGTTTATTAATTGATTTTCGACGTGAACTCAATTTAATGAACAACCACAACGAAACGAATCAACAAATAGTGGAATCATTGAATGATGGAATATTCAAATTATCGAAAGAAAAATGTCAGGGCTTAGCGTTTGATAACTTGGTTCATGATTTAGTCCAACGGATTAGTTTAAAGATTGCTAATGGGGATGTTTCTTTCAATGCAGAAACGAGAAAAGTCTGGTCTGCAATTGTTAATATGAAAAAGGGACCATCTGATAATTCTTTAGCTTATACACTTTTGAATCTGTTCCATAGATAAATAAAAAGGGCAGTATCACTAACATATGTTAATGATACTGCCCTTTATTTAAAAGTGAAATTTTTAATCTAATTCCATACCTTCACGACGTTGCTCGCGTTTTCGTAACCATGGCATAACGAAGCCTAGTCCAAATAATACGATAACAGTAATGAAGTTTAGTAGTAATTGATGGTTGAAAGCACCGGTACCGAACTTAGCTTCTTGAGGAATGAATCCTAAAGTAGCACAGATAAAGGTAAAGGCTAGACACCAACCACCGACGATTAGAGCACCAGCTTTATTTTTGATAAAAGTGTAATCAGAGTGGAACTTGTCTTGGTGCATTCTCATTGCCACGAAGGCGAAGAAGACCCAACAAGTCTTATATGGTGAAATAATTCCGTTAATGTTTAGTAACCAATTATAAATTGTATTGATATTTGGCAAAGTACCTGTCAAAAGAAGTAAGAATAAACTCAAACCAGTTGTCATTGTGTAACTGTGGATAGGGCGACCATTCTTGTTTTTCTTAGTTAACCACTTAGGCATGAACTTGTCGGCGACATCACCGGCAAAGACACGACTTGAAGCATCAAGTAAGACAGCCAATTGAGCCATCATAAAGATTGCTTGAACGACAGCGAAGATATACATCAATAATTTACCTACACCTAAACTAGTACCTAATAGTTGGAAAGCGTAGTAAGGTCCGTTCATCTTGAAGTCATGTGGAATATGGTTGGCATTGAAGAACATTGCCAAGGCCAATGTACCAAAGATAGTTAAGAAACCAGTCATGATAGCAAGAAGCCACATAGCTTTAGGAAATTCATGCTTAGGATCACGCATTTGAACGACGTAAGGTGCAGCTAGTTCAGCACCTGACATAGCGAAAATCAATAGTCCGGTAGTTGAGAAGTACTTCAAGCTAAATGATGGTTTGAAAGCTCCCCAGTTAAATGGTTGTGTAGCAATATGATGACCATGTAGGACGGCGTAACCTGCTAGAAGAACAAAGAGGAACGACATGATGAACATGGCACCTCCACCGATAAGTGAAAGGATTTCTAATGAATTCTTGATAACATTTTCTAATAAGATGAAAAGTAAAATGATGATAAAAGTTAAAATACCGAACCAGAAAGTCGACATTCTTTTGTCCAAAGTATTGTTACCCAAAAACATCCAACTGAATGAAACGATAACTGAGTTAGAAACGTCCACGATGTAAGGGACACTTTGAACCCAATACATCCATGAAGTCCAATAACCCAGGGTGTCGTTACTACTGTGACGAACCCAAGAAGCAAGCCCTCCGGCTTGATTGTCAAAAGTTAAACTCATTTGACTAGAAATTAAAGCATAAGGAATGACGTAGGCAAAAAGTAAGAAGATCCATGAGATAACCACGGATAATCCTTGGTTTTGAAAAGGATAGAAGATATTTTCAAAACTAATGATAGTAACGAAGTCGATCAAGGCAATGACCGGCCAACTTAGATAATGATTTTTATTTGGTTCTAATGTTTCCAATTTTATTTTCCCCCGAATTGTCTAAAAGTCTTGTTATAGAAGGCTTTAGAACTTAGGCGGCTTCAGTGTAAGCAGAGAACTATTCATTTTCACTTGTTTATACCCTCGATACGTATATAT
This sequence comes from Companilactobacillus paralimentarius DSM 13238 = JCM 10415, assembly GCF_001434985.1. Classification (GTDB taxonomy): domain Bacteria; phylum Bacillota; class Bacilli; order Lactobacillales; family Lactobacillaceae; genus Companilactobacillus; species Companilactobacillus paralimentarius. Next base: position 10,773 of record NZ_AZES01000058.1, read on the forward strand.
AATCAATGCTGTAATATTTTTTCATAATTAATATTGCGAAAATATAAAAGATATCCTCAAACAATTTTAGGGATTTATATATCATTTGCAATAGTTTTTATGAAAAAGTTAAAAAATAGGGGGAAATATGAATTTTCTGAAAATTGCCATTGGCGATGATGTGAAAATGAGTGGATCATCTAACTGGGAAACAGTTCCATTTACAGCTAAGAGTGATCTTGCCGAATTAGCAGCCATCGTCTTAAACGAACATGATGCAACAGCCATCAAAATAGCTGAAAATCTACAAGAAACATCAGGTCTTGGCATCCCTATTATCAAAACAAATTCTACTGCCGATGTGACTTCTGAAGCAATTGATTCTGCCAATAAATATCAAGAAAAAATGGTTCCAGGTTTTTTGACTGATTTGGTTAATTTTGCAGAAGATCGACCAATTAGTTTTACTACTCCAGGGCACCACAACGGTCAGTACTACGAAAAACATCCAGCAGGAGTAGTCTTTAACCGTTTCTTTGGAAAGAATCTGATGTTTGCGGATACTAGCGATACAGTTGATGAATTAGGCGATACCATGACCCATGGTGGTACACCTTTGACCGCTGAGCAAAAGGCTGCTGAAACATACAATGCTGATAAAGTTTACTTCTGTACAAACGGAACTACTAGTTCCAATTCAATCTGTGCCAGTGCTTTGTTATCAAAAGATGACTTAGTTCTCTTTGACCGTAATAATCATAAGTCACTTTATAATAGTGCTTTAGTAATGAGTGGAGCGAAACCGGTTTACATTCCGACTGACAGAAATCCTTTAGGATTAATTGGCGAAATGAATCCTGAAGCACTAGATGAAACTAATATTCGAGCTGAAATAGCCAAAATTGACCCTGAGAAGGCGAAAGATAAGCGTCCATTTAGATTAGCTATCCTACAATTAGAAACGTATGATGGGGTCTTTTATGACGCTCAATGGATCATTAATAAGATTGGTAAACTTTGTGATTATATATTATTCGATTGTGCTTGGGGTGGATTTGAGCAATTCGTACCAATCATGAAACATTTATCGCCATTGTCATTAGAGTATGGACCAGAAGATCCTGGTATTTTAGTGACACAATCGTTACATAAACAACAAGCTGGACTAGCTCAAACTTCACAGATTCTAAAAAAAGATGCTCATATAAAAGGACAAGCCCGTTACGTTGATCATAAGCATTTTAATAATGCGTATTTGAAATTCGTTACCTCAAGTTATTCTTATCCTATCTATGCCTCATTAACAGTTAATGCTTATCTGACTGCCGGTCAAGGTAACAAGAATTGGTGGGATGATACTTTGAGAATGGGAATTGAATGGCGTAAACAGTTATTAAAGAAGTTAAAATTGTTTAGACCATTAGTTCCCGATAATTATGCCGAAATCAGTACGGATGAATTAGCTACCAATAGTAAGTATTGGGAGTTGAATCCGCAAGATAATTGGCATGGATTTAATGAAATAGCTCAAGGACAAGCAATGATTGATCCACTAAAAATAACCGTTATAACGCCTGGAATTGATGTAAGAAATGCTAAATATCAAGCAAATGGAATCCCCGGGCCAGTCGTGGCGGAATTTTTAATGGAAAAAAGAATTATTCGAGCAAAAGATGATTTGAATTCACTTTTGTTCCTATTAACACCAGGCGATACTAAGGAAGAATTAGATACTTTGTTAAATGCTTTCTTAGAATTTGAACAATTCTATTTTGAAGATGCACCATTAACTAAAGTTTTGCCCAAGCTAGCTCAATTTTATCCAGAACGTTATCAAGGTTATACATTGAAACAATTATGCCAAGAAATGCACGAGTATTATCGCCAGAATAAGACCTTTACCTTACAAAAAGAATTATTTGCTAAACCAGATATGCAAAGTTATACAATGACGCCAGAAAATGCAGATCAATTGTTCATGAAAAATCAAAGTGAACTAGTTGATTTAAAGGACATTAAGGGGCGTATAGCGGTAGAAGGTGCATTGCCATATCCACCTGGAGTATTCATCGTTGCTCCTGGAGAAAAGTGGGGCGATATTGACCAGAAGTATTTTGAAGTTCTAGTTGGCGCAATCGAGAGGTTTCCAGGATTTGTACCAGAAATTCAAGGTGTTTATTGGAATAAGAATGCAGACGGCACTATCTCCGTTCAAGCAGAGGTGTTAAAGAAATAATTTTTTAAACCTAGATTGTTATCGGATTTAATGAGTTAATTTAAATAGAAACAAATTTAATAATTCAAATTAAAAGTAAAATAAAATATTACGAATACACTAGTCCGGAAAAACAAAGAAAATGGGCTCAGTAGTAGAAGGCCGAGATTTGAAACAATTGTGAACTTCAATTGGTTCAAATTCGTGCCCACTGCGTTCCAGCCCAATTTTCTTTGTTGTGGAGGACGGCAGTCTAAAGGCAAAAAAGGAGTTTATTTATGTCATTATCATGGACAGATGATTTACCAGAAGATTTAAAAACAAAAGTTGCTGAAGTAGAAAAACTAATTCAACCACGTTTAGAAGAAATTGATCAACAAGTTCTTTATAACCAACAACGTGTCTTGAACTTGTTTAGAAAACATCGAGTAGGTGAGGAAGACTTAGTACCATCAACCGGCTATGGTTATGATGATATCGGTCGTGATAAGATCGAAGCCATTTACGCCGACTACTTTAAGGTAGATGATGCTTTAGTTCGTCCTCAATTTGCTTCAGGTACACATGCAATTTCGACAGCTCTATTCAGTATGCTGCGTCCTGGAAATACACTTTATTATTTAACTGGAACACCATACGATACAATTCAAGAAGTTATTGGTTTAGCTGGTAATAAGCGTGGCAATATGAAGGAGTATGGCATTAACTTTTCTACAACGGAATTATTAGATGATGGTTCAGTTGATTATGAGAACGCGGAAAAAGCATTGAAAGCTGACGATAACATCAAAGTAGTTGCTATCCAACGTTCAAGAGGTTACGCAGTTCGTGACAGTTTTACAGTTGATAAGATTGCCAAAATGATCAAATTCGTTAAATCAATTCGCCCTGACGTTAATGTTTTTATTGATAATTGTTATGGTGAATTTTCTGAAAAAGAAGAGCCTACTTTCTATGGTGCTGATATTATGGCAGGATCTTTGTATAAGAACGCTGGTGCTGGAATTGTTAAGAGTGGTGCCTATATTGTTGGACGAGAAGATCTAGTTGATGGTGCTGGCTCACGTTTGACAGTTCCTGGTGCTGGTAAAGGTGAAGGAGCTACTTGGGGTTACTTGCGTGACTTTTATCAAGGATTTTTCATGGCAGCACACACGACAGGTGAGGCTCTAAAGGGTATGGTCTTTACCTCAGCTCTTTGTGAAGAAATGGGAATGAATGTTTCACCAAAATGGGACGCACCAAGAACCGATATTGTTCAAACAGTTTCCTTTGGTGATCCTGAACCTATGGTTAAATTCTGTGCTGCTATTCAACATTATTCACCAATGAATTCATTCGTTGATCCAATTCCTAGTCATCAAGATGGCTATGAAGATGATGTCGTTATGGCATCAGGTAGTTTCGTCGAGGGTTCAACGATTGAACTGTCATCAGATGGTCCTATTAGACCGCCATATTCACTATATATTCAAGGTGGTTTGTCATATGCGCATGTTCAAATTGCGATTACACAAGCTGTTAATGAAACATTTTATAAATAAATCTATAGAAATGGTATCTTAAATTATTAAATAAGGCGGTGGTTAAACTTCATAAAATTATATTTAGAATTTTAATTAATAGAATTTAGCGTATAAAAAATAGGTTGTACGTTCAAGTGATTATTTATAATCTAAGCCCCGTTAATATACAAGGGGTATAGTGTGTGTAATCGTTGGTATGATAAGTGAACTAAGTCATACACGGCGTGTGTCAACGTCCTAAATTCCATTAAAATTACTAATTCAATTGATTATATAAAACTAACAAAACTTATTTTAAATCATGCAAAAATAGACTAATTTATAGCAACTTAATAAGGTTTTATAGCTCTTATCGATTAATGAATACAACTCTTAGTTGTCTTAGTATCAATGATTAATACATTCTAATGATGTTTATGTAATGGTACTTATACGTTTAAAGGTACTAAAAGTTTAATTTCCGGACTTTTTTTAAAGCTCATGCCCACTATGCGAGCTGTCGCCCAGCAGACACTAGGCGGGGGGCTATAAAGAAATAGAGAGCATACAATTAAGCACACACTCTATTAGATCGTATCTATTCTATTTTGATGTTAATAAATTTGTATATGATAACTGTTAATTTTTTTCCTTTAATCGTTTCATGAATTCTTCATATGATTCTGTATGTAATTCAAACTTAGCACGTTCGTAACCCAAAAACTCTGCCAATTGGGTTTGAAGAAGCTGGTTAATCGCAATTTAGAGGTGGTGACGAAAAACTTCGTCCAAATCTTGCTTTTGGGCTAGTGCAGCGATAATTTCTGTGGTAAGTTCATTCATGGGGAATGCCTCCTGTGATGTTTTCTGTGGTTACTAAATATCATAAGGGAAGGCATTCCCTATTTCTATACAATTCATAAATCTTTTATGCATTTGGTAGATTGTAAAATTAATCCGAACGCTGTTCGGACAAAAAAGATCAGCTTCCTTTAAAATGGTGTTTACCACAAACCCATCTTTTAGGAGCTGATCTTTTGTCTAGTTTAACCTATTCCGAACGAATTAAAATCGAAACCTTTTGTGAACTAGGGCTGTCCAATATCCAAATGGGCGTTCGGCTGAACCGATCACCGTCAACAATTTCTTATGAATTATCTCGATGTCAACCTTATCAGGCTGAATTAGCATAAAGCAGGTGTCAAAAGAAGCGAAATCAACGACACTTTCTCGTTGATAGGGAAAGTGTCTCGAGAGAGCCGGAACGGCTCAATCCTTTTGCTTTTTAGACGGTAGTACTTTATATTTACTTGGTTCTTTTTGTATATTGTTGTATGGATCATTAATAATGTAATAGTTAAATTCTGTGTCGTTCTTATGTTTTTTATATAATCTATAAATAGAGTATTGTTTTCCTTTAGTTCTAGCGACTTCTAACTCATTAGATGACATGAAAAAGGGCGTTTCTATTCCTGATTTTGTTGATTTAACTTCTATATAGTGTTCTAGTATTTCGTTCTTTGTGTCTTTTTTAAAGGATAGGATATCATATCCTGCTCCGTCTCCTTCATCTACGGATAGGTGTTTGATCTGATCTACATATTCTTTTAATTTGGAATCTTTGGAAAGGATATCAATTTGATTTTTTATCACTAATTCTTCGCCTTCTAAGCCTTGCTTAGTATTACGCTCTAAATTATTGATGTAATCCGGTTTTCTTTTTGTGTTACCCAGGTTTTTAGGTTTAGTTATTTCAAGATTTGTTGGTATCTGTGTTGGATTTTCTATTAAAATCATATCTTTATTAACGGATTTAGATTTTTTATTTTCGATTTTTTCTGTTAGTTTGTATAACGATTGGCCTTTAACAATATGGGCATTGACTTTATCAAAGGTAGTGTATAACGATTCTTTTAGTTCTTGATAAACAGTAATCATATAATTAAGGTCTTGAGATAGAGCTTTATCTGTTGACATTTTTTGTAGATCATTAGTAGAGTAAAATTTGCTGAATATATTACCTAATTCGTAACCCTTAGGAAGTACTGTTCCAGTACCCTTATAATTTAAATTAATCTTATTTGAATTAAATCCGTTGATATCTTTTAAGAAGGGAAGATTGGCTTGCCAATATTTTGATACAAGCTCTATCTTTTTTTTAGGATCTTCTCGGGCGTAATTTTTTTGATAAAAAGTATAGCCTTGATTTAAAGACAGATAAACTCCGGAGAGGTCAGCAGTAAAAAGATAGACTATGTAATACCCTTTTTGGGCACTTTCAGTAATTTTTCTATCATAAATGCTTAACCAAGGTATAACAGCCCATTGTCCATTGCCTGCAGAGGCACTTATTTTATACTTGGTAGAATCTAAATTAGAAATGATATCAATTGATAGGGGTTCATTACGAATAGAATCTGCCAATTTGTTTTTGCTATATTGGGTTTCCTTCTCTGTTTGGTAATTTGTTAATACCATTAAAAGGTAATCTTTAAATAACACTTTTCTTCTCTTTTCTTAATTGTTAGCTTTACAACATATATAATAATACTTTCTCTTGAACGATAAAATTATTTTTTGGTATAGCGAATGCTTTTAGTAATTTAATGGTCTATCAAATGACTAAACTATTGATTTAAAGGCATTTTAAAACTAGACCAATAATTTTGAAAAAATTAGGTCATTTTAAGGCCGGTAGATCAATTACTACTTGTTTCAAATGCTTCTCGTATGTAAGTAGCTGTTGTAATGGATGCAAACGTGGATCCCAAATACGTTTCCCCTGAGCATTAATCCCCACTGAAACTTGGACAACAGATAAATTATTGGTTGACTTTATCCTCGACCATTGTTTCAGCTCAAATAACATTATTTGATCACCATGCTTATGGTTATACCCCAACAGAACTGCATCAATTCTGGCACCTAATGGCGTTTCATACTCTAAAACCATAACCAGATTACTTAATCCGGAATTATACAATACGTTAAGCAATACTGGCAATGAATTTTTCCACGACATATACTCTGAGTCTGAATGATCAATTTTGACCATTCCATGTTCATGATGCCACAATAAATCAGCCAGCTTATTATCATCGCTTAACTTCTTTAACTCCTCAACAGTCCTATAAAATGTCTCCACAACTGCTCACTCCCCACTTTCTACAAAAAATACAATATAATTTGATCACATTTTCAATTCTACTGTCTCATCGTCTATAATAAATAATTGATTGTAACTCTTGCAATAGCATATTCCAATCCAAAATCGGAGGATTACATAATCATGTCTAATAAATTTATAACTAAGGAATTTTCCATAGAAAAGGGGACTGGAAGATTGTCACCAATTCGTCTCAGACCTCGTGATAAAAAAGCGCTTGAAAATAATGATGCCATCTATATATATTTAGGGCCAAAAAATGTATACGTTGGCCAAACTAAGCATTTTTTTAGTCGACACAAGCAGCATGTCCAAGAAAGTAATCATCGATACATAAACGGATCATATACCAAGGTCATAGTTGTCTTTGGCATATTAATCAATCAATTATCACTTGACGATATCGAAAAAAAACTCATAACTTATATCACGGCGGATTATGAGGACGATAGAAATATGACTGTTAATAATGGCACTTCAGGCAACGAATCCCCAGCTTATCAAAACCAAGATGAAGTCCTAACTGATTTCATAAATCCTTTTTGGGAAGAACTATTCAGTAAAGATTACGTGTTGAAGAAAAATTTAGCGGCTGTCAAAGAATCTATCCTATTCAAATATTCTCCCTTCACTTCACTTTCTGAAGAAAAAAATAACATCATTAATGAAATAATTAGACAACCCCAAAACTATATCGTCTCTGGATTGGCCGGTACAGGAAAAACTGTCGTTTTAACTAACTTGGCGGCCAGATTAAGTCAAACCTACCCTAACAAACGTATTGCAGTGGTTGTTAAAACTAACTGGGTTAAAAGTGCTCAAAAGATTTTTCAAGCATATTCTGTTAAAAATATAGATGTCTTTACAGCTTATAAATTAATTAAAAGTGGTGAGCAGTATGATTACGTTCTGGTTGACGAAGCCCATCGACTTAGGAGGTATTATTCCAAAGGTAATCACGTTACCCAAGACATTTTTAATAAAGATGAAAACCAGAATGAGCTTAAACTACTGGGAAAATTAAATCCATGCTTTATTTTATTTTATGATCCTGCTCAAACTATTCGTCCATCTGACATTCCCAAAAAAGATTACAATACATTTCTCACCGATAATGAATTCAAAGAACTTAAACTTACCAAAGAGTATCGAGTCAATATCAACGAGCTAAACAAAACATATACCAGTGATGATTTTATGACCGGAATTCAAGAATTCTTACAAATAGATTCCTCTAATGCAAAATTTGATCATAATATTTTCCAATCATACCTCACTAATCCAGATGCCTATTTTGGAGTGGTGAACTCAATTCATGAACTTTTTGACTATTTAGATGATTGTGAAAATTACGAACCTGCTACTCAAAATCGTGTTATGGCTGGTTATACACGTGAATGGGCTAGTCATCAAAAGAAAAACAGAGATCGAAACGATGTCTATGACTGGGTAGAGGGTAACTACCATTGGAAATGGAATTCTGATAGTGAAAACTGGTTGATGAAAAAGAATTCTCGCATTGAAATTGGTTCAATTCATGCTGTTCAAGGCATTGATCTTAATTACGCAGGTGTTATTATTTCAACAGATATTTCTATTGATAATACCGGTAAAATAATCGGCATCCCGGAGAATTACAAAGATCGCAATGGTCAATACAAATCCGATGACTACAGTAAAGAGGGTTTTTCAAACTTCATTAAGAATATTTACTATGTCCTTTTAACGCGAGGTATTGACGGCGTACGTGTATACTTTGAAGACAAAAAAATGCAACAATATTTCTATGACTTTATGGGTATTAATAAGGAGGTTCAGTAATGAACTATGAGGATGTATTAGCTAAGCTAATTGAATTTAGAGACCGTAAGCAGTGGCAGGAATACCATACGCTCATATCACTATCTAGGGCATTATCTATTGAGTCTTCTGAAGTAGAAAAGGTCTTTCTTTGGAAGCGCAATGATGAAGATTTAGACTCCTCCGACATTGTCAACTTAAAGATGGAAGTAGCCGATGTTTTAACTTATGCTTACTATCTATGCGAAAAACTTGGAGAAAACCCCAATGATTTAGTAAATGAAAAATTGGAAATAAATCAAACTCGCCATTGGAAATTCGATCATAAAGAGTAGTGTACTGATTTCTATCTTAATCGTTAGGGCTCCTGACCATCCCAATCCGTCAGAAGCTCTTATTTTATGTGCATTCCAACATAATGATGAATAATTTTTCGTCCGCTATAGGCTAATACCTTACATACTGAACGCCCGTCATTAACTTCTTCAGCTTGCCTTTTTCCACTGTACGATTATTTCTTGACTAAAGTCTCCCTCCCAGGTAAAAAAGTTTAAAAATTGTCTTTTGACACAAACGAATGGTATTGTGTGCGCTCTTATCGGCGCGTATAGGGGGCGGGGCTATTGGACCCTACAAATAGTCTAACAACACTCATAAACAATTATACAGCTTCCTGTGGCATGTCAGGTTTAGTACCTAAATTGTCACCTATCCCTGCGCACTTCCATCTTGTTGTTGCTAACAACTAGCAATAGTATCTTTATCATAGTAATTATTAGCAAAGTCTATAAGAGCATCGTCCCACAGGTCAATATAATCGCCACGATCTGAAAGGTTCATGACATCCATAATAATGTATTCAGATGCACGATACTTATTAAAGTAAGTCAATGTAAGTATTTGTTTCTGTCTATCATTCAATGGCTCAACTGCTTTATCAATCTTATTAAGTTGTTCTTTAATATCTAAATACTTAATTAGTTTGTTCTCTGTTCCATTGCTATTACTACCATTTGATACATGAACAGGCTCTATACGAGTACCTTGTATGTCTGCTAATTCATTGGCTTTGGTAACCATGCCCCAATAGTGTGTTAGTCGTGTGTTAGCCTTAGCAATTAAATGCATCCAATCTATTATTTCTTTGTAGCCTCTTGTCATTGATACACCTCGTTAATTATATTTGCGTGGACAATAAAAGGGATGCCACTTAATAACATCCCTTGATGGCTCTATTCGATAGGTTGCATGTATTTAATAACAATGGGAAAACTATGAGCATTCTCAATATCTAATACAGTACAATCGTTATCCATTAATATATTGCATACATCATTGATGTATTTCTGTGTGCGAGTTGCACGTTCATTATTATCTGAAATATAGCCACCACTTACTTCATAAGCGGTTACGATCTTAATTTGATACATCTGTTTAGTTTTATCTGTCATTGTTTACATCTCCATTAATTAAGACTTAATCTTACTTGAAATAACATTTGAATTAGTTTTACGCAAATTAGTTATACTTGATTGTCTTATATTAAAATGCCAATTTTGATTATTCATATCCTTGGAATTATATCCAGCTATAATCATTGCTCCCTTAAATTGTCCATTAGAAATATAGAACCCTAACAGGGATTTACTGAATCGGTGTTTTAATTGATATGAATCAGCTCTATCATTAATCCCTTTACTTGGAACTAATGTATTAAATATCCATGCTATTAGTATTGTTTGTTCTAATGGTTTTAATTCTAAAAACATACGTGGATTATCGTACCAATTCATTGGTTCACATTTAAAGCGTGATGGATCAAGTAATTTATGATGCTTCTTTATGTAATTGTAAAGCGGGTAAAAATCAGTTAATAGATCCATGAGTGTGTTCCTTTCTAATTAATTTGTTCCATTTACTGGAACAAGTGGAACAATAGAACAAAGATGGAACAAGCCACTGTCTTACTCTATCAAGGGTTATGGAATAATATGTTCCATGTTCCAGTTATTTACGTGAAAAATTCTTTCTGTATAATTTCTGTGTTTTACCACTATACGTACTACTACTCTTTATTTTTTTATTTTATAAAATAAAGTTAAAAAAGAGTGGAACATGGAACAAACTGGCTATAAAGGCTGTATTTACAGCGTTTAAACGTGTTCCAGTTTTGTTCCAATGTTCCAGTTTGTAATTAATCATAACCGTTATCAGTAATAACTCGTATACCCATAAACCTAGAAACAGGATTAGCGGTATCTGATATACCATTACCATTACGACTTTTCTTTTTATAAATTCCATACTTTTCCAATTTATTAGCTATTGTTGAAATACTCATTTTATCTGAATAACCGTTGCCCCTTGCGTATTTAACCCAAGCATCATGAATATAAACAGCCTTTTCTCCATTAGTATCATCATTAGTAAATTCAAAGCAATCACTTATAAATTGTTTAAATTTATCATTATCATCTTTCCATTTATTCGTACTAATTTGTACACTTCTAGGAATGGTAAAAGCATTTCTCTTTATTACTTTGCTAAATAGTTGCATACAATTAACTGCAAAAATAGGAGCTTCTTTTTTGATTTTGTTCATGTCTATATCATTCCACCACTCGGGATGTCCATTAGGTTCATTTCTAGTATTAGGACTGATCGTATCAATAGTAATTAATCTGCTGGCAAAACCATCTGTATCATCCTTAAACTTTGGTAAGCTGTTAGCCGAAAAAAGAAGTTTTGCATAGTTTCTAAAATGAAAACCTGTTATGCCCTTAAATTCTGCATTAATTGAATCACCACCAGTTAAATTCTTTAAAATAGCGGTATTTTCAATATATTCATCATCAATATCAGCAACCATATTTACTTCTTTTCTAAACAATTCCGCTGTATTAAATCTGTTTTGCTTACCTCCCATTTGATCGGGTGGAATAGCTGAATTATTATCATCACCAATTACATTCTTTAAAACGTGGTTAATAAATGTGCTTTTACCATTGCCACCTGTTCCATGTAAAAATACCGCCTTATTGAATTTTGAATATGAGTGATAAAACATATAGCCTATATATTCTTTCAAAGTAATGGATGCATCACCAAACATCTTTTTCATAAGATGATCAGTGGCGGGACATTCATTTATATCTGGATTGATATTATAGTTGTGGTACGTTAGCAAATAATTATTAGGATTGTGGGGCTGTAACTCATCAGTCAAAATGTTATAAGTTCCATTTTTAAAGGCAACTAATTCGGGACGAGCTGTATCGAAAGGTGATTTATTTCCGAGTGACCTATCAAACATCATTCGTAAAATATAAAGTCTAACCCTGTTAACCGTGTTATTTTCATAAACACCCCATGCACGTAAATCTCTTGTTAATATGCTTTCAATAGTTGCTTGTGATTCGCCCTTACCATATATGTTCCAAATGCCTTTATTAGGTAGGTAATTAAAACCCTCCATCATTCCTTTAGATCGTTTCATAATATTGGTTCTAAGGAATGCATCACCATAAGTAACGTCATCCACATCATGATTTAAAGTAATACTACCGCCTAATTTATTCCTAGTGGGTTTTTTATACACAAACCATAAATCTAGCCATTTAGGTGTTCTCTCATTAGCTTGTTCGTTATAGGCTCTCAATGTATCGGGATCACTTGCCACTTCTTCAGACGGGTAGGGTGTAAAACTAATATCATAAGGCACTAACTCAGGTGGACTAGTCACAATCTCTGTTTTACTATTATCAATTGTTTCTTTTATTTCTTTGGGTAATTCTTTCATTGTCCACCGTCCTTGTTTACCATACTGTTAAAAATTTTATTTACCTCACTTTCTTCAAGTGGTTCATCTATAAAATTGCTGTTAATTACCAACAGCATATAATAGATATTTTCAAGTTCTGCACCACTAAAAAGTAACTTGGCTGTCATTCTAGTTAACCAGTCGTTACGTGTTCCTGTGGATGTGCCTGTAACCATTTCATCTATCAACTTGCCTGTGTATTTCTTTATTCTTATACCACCATTAAAATTAAGAGTTATACCTTTTTTAGTCGGCTTAGATTGCTTAATCAAATTGATAATATCTTTGCTTGGTTCATTCATTGGTAAATGGTTATCCCATTTATATGCCACGTCTTTTCTTTCACTAGGCGCTACCATCACATAGTTATTGATGTGGGCTTTTATATCCACTCCATCCAATATCCCAATATTTTGACTTAGGCTAATATCTTTAGGTTTCTTATAAAAATACTGTTTGCCACCACTAGCAGTGGTCTGTGACAATGTTTCATTTAGATCTATTCCTTTAATTGACTTAAAACCATCCGTTCCATGTCCAATTTCATTATCAATATCAACGACAAAAAATTGCACGGTTCTTAAACCAATTTGAGCATAAGGATATTTGTTCCAAACATTTTCTATTTCGTCTTCTGTTAATGCGGGATGGTTAGCAAACTTAATAAGTGGCGTCTTATCCTGTGAAAGTGGTAAAACGTAAAAACCTTTTTTAGCATAATGTTTAGCGTACTCGGATAGATTTTTAGTCATTCTTATCATCCCCATGGATTACATCATTTACTAACTTCATTAGTTGGCTGTTATTGTTGTTAGTTTCATTCAATAGAATGTCGCACAAGGCTAGTACACGAGGTGTAACACGTTCTAACTCGTTAGTAATCTCGTTAGCGGTATATGTGTTACTGGCTCTCTGTTCATCTAATACTTGTATTTCATCTCTTAAAATTTCTAATAACATCTTGTCGTTATTCAATTGGTTGGCGATTTCTTCTACGTCAAATGGGTCAATAGAGTTAGCCATTGTCTAAAACCTCCAATATATCGGATAGCTTGGCATCCACATCATTCAATGACTTTGATAAATTTGATAAATTATCACTGATGGCGGATAGACCACCTAAATTAAATAGTCCATAACTAGCCATTGTTTTGTCACTTTGAGCTATGTAAACTTCTGCATTTACACTTGATGCTAGTAAATCAATTAGTTGTTTGTTCTTTAAATTGTTTTCAAGTATTTCTTGTATTTGTTCGTTCATAATTTTTTGAATCTCCCTCAATTTCAGTTTATAATTGAGTGTAGATATTACTTTGAATATTGCGGACTTATCCTTACTTTGGCGAGAGAGGATAGGTCTTTTTTTATTTACACTCGATTTCATAATTATTTCGCTATTTCTGTATCGTAAATATGTAAGATTTCAGCTACTCGCAAAGAATCTTTAGCTAGTTTGGGAGCCAATTCAGTAGCATCATATGAAATGCTATTCTCAATAACCACGCTATCATTTTCGATAGCATCAAAATAAATATGCATTTCGTCATATAGTCCTAGTAGCTCTTTGTCTAATTTGTCATCTAATTCACTGTTGTATGGTGTCATATGTTGATTTCTCCGATTATTTTATTTGTATTAGTTTTAAACGCCCCGCTAGACTTGAATTATTGTTTTAATACAAATTGTTTAATCTCTTCTTTACTGTAAAGCGTGATACCTCTAACAACGTGGTAAGGCATGCCAATAGCGAGAAACTTATCAAGGGTATTATTCGATACACCTAAATACATACAAGCCTCTTTCTTACGGAAAAAATCTTTACTATCAATGCTGGCATCCTTACGAGCCTTGCTAATGGAATCAGTAACCAACTTATAAATGTCATCCCCTAGGGATGCTTGTTGATCGTGTGATAGTGTAATTTCCATTTCTATTTGTCCTCCTTATTTTTTTGTGGTTCATATTCGACTAGTTCAGATAATGTGATTTGTAAAAAGTCACAAATCTTTTCTAGAGTTGATAATTTAAAATCATTAGCACGCTTATAGTAAATGTCTGTGACTGTTGTTCTACTTAGGCCAGTATTATCAGATACATCTGAAATACTAATAAGACGTGAACCTAGAATCATTGAAAGGTTATTTTTCATAGTATTCTCCTTTTTTGTATAGTAAACACTACATTAGTTGTAATGTTTAAATGTAGCTTATACTATTGATTATGGTTTGTCAAATACACGACAGGTGTTGTATACTATTCTTGTTCAATAGAATGTACTAATGCGAGGAAAACTATGATAGTTATAAAACTGAAAGAACTATTGGAAAAAAATAATGTGTCAATTAATGAATTATCAGATGAAACAGGAATAAGCAGAACATCGTTAACACAATTAGCTAATGGCGATAGTAAGATGGTTAGAATGGAAACCATTTCAAAAATAATGGATTTTTTCTCACTTGATAATATTACTGATCTAATGGAAAAAATCAGTAAGTACAGCTATGATGTAAAACAATTTAAAGTTGATTTTAAGAAAAAAAATATTTCTTTTGAATTTTCATATAAAGAAGATGAAACGAATGGATCGTTTAAAGTACTTGCTCCATTCATATTTGAAAATGATATTATTAAAATAAATTTTTTAAACCTAAAATCGACAGATAATACAACTAATGTTTTAAAAATGATTGATGTAGTTTCTAACTATTTTTTAGGTACAATTACAGGAAAAGCATTAAAGAATGGCGAGAATCAATTTAGACGTGATTTAATTAATAATAAAATGACTGTTCCTATCATGGATGTATCAGATACCGAACTGGTTTTACTTCAATTTTGTAAAGAACTAAGTGAGAAAATATTCAAGGAATTTCAAACAAATTATTATAATGATTTTCCATGGAAAGATAAAAAAGGAAAGATAAAAGCTGGAATACTAACGTATATATATGTATGGCCTAGCTTTTATGCACTGGAATCATTGGAATTGCCTAATGTGACTATGATTAGCCACAAGTGGCTTAATTAACCACCCACGAAACTAACACGCCCCGCTAGCGTTTAGGAGTAGGACAATGACAGAAATTAAAATGTACGAGAAAAAAGACGGTACGACCGCCTATATGTTTAGTGTTTATTTAGGAATGGATGAACTAACAGGCAAAGTAAAAACTACTACTCGTAGAGGTTTTCAGACACAAAAAGAAGCCCGCTTAGCAATGTCTAAACTATTATTAGACACTGACAAGCATGGCTTTCAGAAATTAGATAATAAGCCGTTTAAGGCTATCTATAAACAATGGTACGATCAATATAAATCAACGGTCAAAGAATCTACTTATACTAAAACCGATGAACACTTTACACTTCATATTTTACCAGAAATAGGTAGCATCCCTATGAATAAGCTTAAAACTATTCATATTCAGACGGCTGTTAATAAGTGGTTTAAGGCTGGCTTAACTAGGTATAAGAGATTTTACAATTATATTAATAGAGTTCTTACGTGGGCTTATAAGATGCAGATTATTAATGATAATCCCGCAAGTAGGGTTATTTTACCAGTTAACACAAGCCAATTTAAAACTATGAAAGATAACTATTATGATTTAAAAGAATTGAAACATTTTTTTGAATGTTTGAATGACTTGGATAATCCGCAGGCATACATGTATTTTAGACTATTAGCATTTACAGGGATGCGCAAGGGCGAAAGTTTGGCGTTGCTTTGGACTGATATAGACTTTAATAATAATCAGATAAGTATTACTAAAACAGAATCACAAGGCGCTCACGGTCGCTTATTAGTTAATACACCTAAGACGGATGCTAGTGTAAGAGTAGTAAACGTTGATGATAAAACTATGTCAATGCTGAAAGAGTGGCGTAAAACGCAACGTAATGAGCTACTAATGTTAGGTTTTAATACAATTAATAAAGATCAACTTGTATTTTCCAATAATAGAAATACTATGCTTGTTCCTACTAAACCTAGAATATGGTTACAACGTGTTATTTCTCGTTTTGATTTAAAGAATGTAACTGTTCATGCATTTAGACGTACGTTTGCTACCCTTGCTATTGAGTCTGGCGCTTCACTAAAAGAGGTACAAGCGCAATTAGGACACTCAAGTTATAAAACTACTGCTGATGTGTATACGGAAGTTACTAGAAAACAACGTAAAGATACAGCTCAAAAGTATGCTAATTATGTTAATTTTTAGAGGGTATATAGTCAAAATATAGTCAAAGGGTATTATTTCACTAATAAACAGGCTATAAACATTGATATTACAGTATTTATTGGATGTCCATATTGTTCCCAATATGCCCAATAATAGTAATCAAATTATAAAAAAGCTGTTAACTTGAAGGTTAACGGCTTTTTGATTTCTCAAAATAATTACAAAAAAATAACCGTCTAATTTTGGCGAGTTACGATTATTTAAGAGCTTATTAAATTAATCTAACATGGATGTTGAATACATCAAATTTATATCGATAATATTAAATGGATATTACAATAATTGCTTAAGGATTCTTTAAGAAATGACCATTACAATTTAAGTATTATAAAATAGAACTGTAAGAACGAAAGCGGGTGTAACAAATGACAAGAACTGATAGATTACGTAAAAGAAGAAGATCAGAACGAATTGATCGTAATTTGATCATTGTAAGGTTGTGTATTGTTATAGCTATGATTTATTTTATTTGTCAGGTGGTTGCAACAATTCATTAATTGATGGATCTTTTTGACGTGCGAGCTTCTAATTTGCTAGATCAACCGGTAACTTGCTAAACTTTAATCATAAATAAAGTTATGAGAGGAGTTTTATTATGAGTGTTGATAGTAAAAAAGATGCAATTAAAGGTAAAACAAATCAGGCCGTTGGCAAAGCTTCTGGTAACGACAAACAAGAATTAAAAGGTAAAGTTCAAGAAGCAATGGGTAAAGCCAAGGATAAAGTAGATGAAGCAGTAGATAAAGTTGCTCATAAAGTAAATGAGAAAACTGATAAATAATGATCAAACGAAATTCTTTAAAAGTGCTGTCACAATAGTTGTGATGGCGCTTTTATTTTTTTAATCTCCTTAAAATAGGTATAATAAATTTCTAAATAACTACTCATAATTCCTTTTGAATGTGTTACATTATTTAATGGAGTGAAATAAATATTTTTGTGAGGTGAATCAATGGATAAGAACGAGATATTGGTAACTACAACTGAGCATATTCCAGGACATGAATACGAAATTATTGGCGAAGTTTTCGGATTGACTACTCAATCAAAAAACGTCGTTAAGAATATCGGTGCTGGGTTCAAAAACATCGTAGGTGGCGAAATTAAAGCTTATACTGAACTGCTAACAGAGGCTCGTGATATTGCTATTAGTCGTTTGCGACAAAATGCAGTTGATATGGGTGCTGATGCTGTAGTCATGATGCGTTTTGATTCCGATTCAATTAGTGCTGACATGGAAACAGTTGCAGCATATGGTACCGCAGTAAAATTTAAGTAAGGTGATTTGATGGCATTAGAGTATAACAAGAGTTCTTTATCTGCATGTACTAGCATTTTGATTGGTAAGGGTGCAACTGTTGATGGTTCTACTATTATTGGTAGAAACGAGGATGCAAAAGCGTCTTGGCCTAAGCATTTTGTGATTCATGAACATAAAGAATTTACTGAGCAACAAAAATTTGTTTCTCAAGCCAATGATTTTCAAATGGACTTACCTAAGATTCGCAGTAAATATTCCGCTACTCCTGAATGGACCTCAAAAGAGGGACTATTCGAAGAGGATGGCTTTAATGAATACGGAGTTGGAATGAGTGCTACCGAAAGTGCTTATTCTAATCAACGTGTTTTAGGTGCAGATCCTCTTGAGATAAATGGTATTGGTGAGGAAGCTATGATTACAGTAGTTTTGCCTTACATCAAGACAGCTAAAGAAGGCGTCTTGCGTTTAGGTGAAATTATTGAAAAATACGGAACTTGTGAAACTAACGGAGTCCTTTTCTCTGATAAAGATGAGGTTTGGTATTTCGAAAGTGGATCAGGTCACTATTGGGTAGCACAGCGCATTCCCGACGATAGCTACGCTGTGGTAGCCAATCAATTAGCAATTCAAGAGATTGACTTTGACGATGAAAAGAATTTCTTGTATCACAAAGATATTCAAAAATTTGTTTCTGACAATCACTTGAATGCTAAACCAGATACGTTCAATTTTAGAGAAATTTTTGGAACGCATACTTTATCCGATGAGATTTACAGTACGCCACGGGTTTGGTGGGGCCAACAAGAGTTTTCTGGTAAGACGGATGAAAGTCCTGAAAGTGAAAACTTGTCTCTTATCAAAAAGGCTAATCGTTTATTGAGTGTCGATGATGCTCAAGATTACTTGGCTTCACATTTCCAAAAGACGCCTTATGATCCATTGAATGAGTCAAAGGATAACAAACGTTTCCGTCCAATTAGTTTGGCTAAAACACAAGAGTCACATGTCTTACAAGTAAGACCTAATATGGCTCCTGAAATTGCTTGTGTGCACTGGTTAGCCATGGGTGTAGCTTCACAAAGTATCTATGTTCCTTTCTATATGGGAATGACAGATACCCCTGAAGAGTACAAACTTGGAGAACTACCATACGACAGTAAGTCAGCTTATTGGACCTACAAATTGGCTGGAGTTTTACTAGACAGTCATTATAAAGAACTTGGAAAAATGTTCCAAGACAAGCAAGAGGCTATCAATATCACGTTACGTAAAAAGTTGCATGATTTTGATGAGCAAGCTTCAAGCAAAGATGATGAGGAATTACCTAATTATTTAACAAAAGCTTCATTTGAAATGGCAAAACTTTCAATTGATGGTTATAAAGAGCTAATCGCTCAATTAATTACGGACTCGACTGATTTTTCACCTCTTAACTTCAAGACAGATATGAATTTGTAAAAATTTGTACATTGAAAATTAAATGAGGGGTTTTATAAAATGAATGATGGCAATTCGCCGAAAAAAACAATCACATTATTTGGATTAATAATGATGATTTTCACGGCAATCTTTGGATTCGCTAATACTACTGTTGCTTACGAGCAAATGGGATTGGCAAGTATTATTTGGTACATTTTCGCTGCACTTCTATTCTTCTTACCTGTAGGATTCATGGTAGCTGAATATGGTGCTGCCTTTAATGAAGCAAAGGGTGGAATTTATTCCTGGATCGAGGGAGCCGTTGGTGCAAAATGGGCTTTCATCGGTACTTTTATGTGGTTAGCTTCATGGGAAGTTTGGCTAGTGTCGACTTCTTCAAAAGTTTGGATTCCACTTTCAACAATGTTTGCAGGACATGATGCCACACAAACATGGGGATTATTTGGATTAAGTGCCACACAAGTTATTGGTATCTTAGCTGTTCTTTGGATCATATTTGTTACATACACAGCTTCACAAGGTATTGATAAAATTTCCAAGATTTCTAATTTTGGTGGAATTATGACAATTGCCTTACAAGTTATTTTCTTTGTTTTAAGTTTGGCAGTTTTGTTTATGTCAGGATTCCACACGGCTGAACCTATCAATGGTTTAGACACATTTATCCATTCTGCTAATCCTGCATTTGCTTCACCACTAGGGATGGTTTCCTTTATCGTTTATGCAATCTTTGCATACGGTGGTATGGAATCTGTTGGTGGTGTTACTGATAGTATGAAGAATCCTAAGAAAGATTTTCCACGTGGTGTTTTAATTGCGGCTGTTATTATGGCTTTAGTTTATTCATTAACTATTTTCTGTTGGTCAATGAGTGCTAATTGGAACGCTGTTATTGCCAAAGGTAATGTTAACTTAGGTAATATTACTTACGTTATGATGAGTAATCTTGGTTATCAATTTGGTAGCCATATTGGTTTAGGTAGTGCCGCTGCCATTGCCTTAGGTGAATGGTTAGCTAGATTTACTGGCTTTGATATGTTTGTTCTTTACATGGGTGCTTTCTTTGTTTTGATTTATTCACCATTGAAGTCATTCATCTTGGGTACACCAAAAGATTTGTGGCCTGCAAAGGTTACTAAGTTGAATAAACATGGTATGCCTGCTTATGCAATGTGGATTCAAGCTGCCGTAGTTATCGTCCTTATTTTAATTGTTGATATGGGTGGTAAGAATGCCAAAGCACTTTACAATGTTTTGACATTGATGGCTAATGTTTCTACGACTGTTCCATATTTGTTCTTAGTTGGTGCATATCCATTCTTTAATATGAATAAAGATATTGAAAAACCATATTTATTCTATAAGAATAAAAAAGCTATGTGGACTGTTACAATAGTTGTCTTCTTAGTTTTGGCTTTCGCCATTATCTTTACATTGCTCCAACCAATTATGGAAGGCGCATATACAGATGCTCTTTGGACAATTATTGGACCAGTAGTCTTCGGTCTAGTTGGATTCACACTTTATTATAGATATGAACATAAATCTAAAAATAAAGTTACTAATACAGCTGACGCAACTGATTAAAAAGTAATAGATCTTATCAATTTTGATAAGGTCTATTTTTTTATGAAAAAATAGTTGCATTATGCACATATCGATGTTAATCTAATTAAGTGCAAAACACACATAATGTATTAAAATATAAAATTTAAAAAAAGAGGTAATTAATTTATGAAAGCAGCAATCGTTAAAGAAAAAGGAACTACACCAGTTTATTCAACATTCGAAGAACCAAAATCTAAAGAGAAAAATGTACTTGTAAATGTTAAGGCGTCAGCTTTAAGCAATTTAACTAAAATGAGAGCTCTAGGAAATCATTATTCAGCCGATCATATTTATCCAAACGTGGCCGGGACAGATGGAGTAGGTGAGGTTGATGGAAAAAGAGTTTATTTCTTAGCTACTAATGCACCTTTCGGGTCCTTAGCTGAACAAACATTGATCAATAAGCAACTCATGGTGTCATTACCAGATGGTATTGATGATGTTACAGCCGCCGCTATTGCTAATCCAGGAATGTCATCTTGGGCTGCCCTAGTTAGTCGAGTACATTTTCAAGCTGGTCAAACAGTTTTGATTAATGGCGCTACAGGAACTGCCGGAAGTTTAGCCGTTAAAATTGCCTATCATTTGGGGGCCAAGAAAGTAATTGTTACTGGAAGAAATGCAACAAAGTTAGCCAAACTAGAAGCTGATAAAGCAGTTGCATTTGATATGGACAAGTCCGATGGTGCTAATCAATTAACGAATGATTTGGCAGAAGTATTTAAAGATGGTGTTGATGTTGTCTTGGATTATCTTTGGGGCGACAGTGCACTTGCCATTATGACCGCAGTAGCCAAGTTTGGTGGTCACCATGTAACCAAATTCGTCAGTATCGGAGCATCAGCTGGTCAAAACGAAATTGCTTTACCATCAGCCGTCTTGCGTTCATCCGCTATTGAAATTTTGGGCAGTGGTGTTAAAAGTGCTACGATGCCTGAATTATTATCAGCAATTAAGGGCGTGTTCGAATGGGCAGCTCAAGAAAAGATAGAAATTCCAGTAAATGAATTTGATTTGGCAGATATTGAAAAAGCTTGGCAAGCACCATTGAATCCACGAGCAGTAGTGGTGATGAAATAATGGACAATCAATTGATTGAATCATTAGTGACCATTGTTTCATTTTTTAATAGAACCGATCGCGATAAAGCCTTTATCAAACAAGCTGGAGTCGATTTAGAAGCAGTGTCATTTCAGTTATTTGTGACTATCGGTCGTATGCAACCAACAAATGTTTCTGATTTAGCCAATCTTTTAGGTAAAAGTCATTCTAGTGTTAGTCGACAAATCGATAAGCTGGAACAAAAACAACTCGTTACCACTAAAGATGGAGAAAAGGATGCTCGAGTTCGCTCAATAGTTTTGTCGGAATCAGGAGAAGAATTGAAAAAAGTTTTAGATAAAACCAGAGTAGAAATGATTGATTCAGCTTTGAAAGATTGGTCCGAAAATGAAAAAAAGGACTTGTTAGGCAATTTGGAACATCTAGCAATGACTTTAAAAAATATTAAATAAAAAT
The DNA here is from genome assembly GCF_001434985.1 of Companilactobacillus paralimentarius DSM 13238 = JCM 10415. GTDB lineage: Bacteria > Bacillota > Bacilli > Lactobacillales > Lactobacillaceae > Companilactobacillus > Companilactobacillus paralimentarius. The sequence continues at coordinate 33,332 of NZ_AZES01000058.1, forward strand.
TTCAAAAAAATTTGGTGGAAAGCTTGCATTGTCATATTGTGACACACCTCTGTGATAATCTTTCGTAGTAAACGAAATGTTATGGAGGAATGGGATTTTGAATAGAAGAGTTAAATATATGGGGATTACTGCTGCATCATTGTTGGCCATCGCACCAATTGCTGCACCAGTTTTCAGTTCTACAACAGAAATTACTGCTAAAGCAGATACAGTGAATGAAGATACTAAGACAAGTACTACTAATACTAGTAAAGTATACAAAACTAGTGTAGAAGACAATTGGACTGGAATAAAAGGTGAATGTCGTATAACCGGTACTTTTCCAGCCATTAAAGATGGTAAACAAATAAACATTTCCTATAACAGTGTTTATGTTAATGGGAAGGGCTTTGACAATAATGAAGAATTAAGAATGCCTGTATTTGAAGGATATTCAGTGGATCAAGAATACATAGTACCTAAATTGCAAAGGGATCCCAAGACTAATGCTGTTACCGGAATTATCCTTCCAAATGGTATTCCAACTTATACGAAAAACGGTAGTCCAATTTCATCTACGACTGAAAGTAATGAAGCTTATCAAATGTCATCTATACTCTCGGACAATTCAGGGCAAGAAAAATTTTCTAACACGACGGATATAACTTCAGCTCAAAAAAATGATGCTGAAAAATGGGAAAGCCAAATGAAGGATAGCTTTAGAATTAATAATGATATACCTTTATTAAACAATTCTGATCTTGGTCTTGTGTATATAGTAGGATCAGATGGTTGGTTTTCTTTAGCTGATGGAAGTATTCTCACTCCACAAAGCCCTTTGCCCGAAATTTTTGATGAAAAAGATAATTTTTTCATGCACTTCAATGATAATAAAGATAAAAGCAATATTTACTTTAGTAGTAATGAAGAAGACCAAGCAGGTAGTTATTCAATTTTTGCTACAGCAACTGCAAATGATGGTTCTATAAAAAGAAATCTAACTCCATCTGAAATTAATCAATATTTGGAACAAAAAGGTGGTAAAGGGGTGACTTTCCATTTTGGAGTCCATTATGTTGCTAGTCCTGAATCTGGTTCTACTACTGTAAATACTGGTAGCAATACTATTGTGGCTGCCGGTGGTTGGTGGTCTCAATTTTTAGGAGCCAATTCAAAACAGGTAGCTTCTAAGGATGTTGTTGTATTACCACCAGATACTGACTCAACAAGCACAGGATCAAATACAAATACAGGAAATACTGGTTCGAATACAAACACAGGTACTTCAACCAACAATAATACAAGTACTTCAACAACTGCTGATGAAAATAAGAATAACGATGAGACAACAACACCAGCTACATCATATAGTTCAGTATACGCACCAACAACAAGTACAGAATTGTATAACGACAATGGTGAGCTAATTACCAATGTTGGTCTAGGCAAGAACACTGCATGGAAGGTTGACCAAAAGAAGGTTGTTAATGGTGTAACTTATCTACGTGTTGCTACAAACGAATGGGTTAAAGTAAATAATGGCTTGGAAATCAAATTAATCGATTCAGTTATAACAACTAATAAGCAAACAACTTTGTATAACAGTAAGGGTGAAAGAATTACTAACCGTGTGTTAGGTACTGATACTGCATGGAGAACTGACAGAACAGCTCAAATTAATGGTCAAACAATGTATCGAGTTGCCACTAATGAATGGCTTGCAGCAAAGGACGTTAAATAGTTTTCTCAATAGAAATTAAAGGTTAGAAAAATTCCGAAAATTTCAATAACAAGTTAGCCACTTGGACAAAATAAATTGAATCCAAGT
>NZ_AZES01000059.1 GCF_001434985.1 Companilactobacillus paralimentarius DSM 13238 = JCM 10415
AATAGCAGTTTGAACATCACTAGCTTTTTCAAAGGTCGAAAAATCTGGAAGTCCTAGTACAGCTTGTGCATGTGTTTGTGGATAGAATTTTGCTCCATCCTTAGACAATTGAAGAATGTCAGTCATTAATCTCTCCTACTTTCTTATACTCAAATCGTTGGTCAATTGGAATGTTAAACCCATCAATTTGAGCTTTAATTTGTTGTATTTTTTCGAGCCAATCAGCTTTTGTAGATTCCAAAAGATTATTAATGCTCTCAATACCTGGAATATAATTTATTGAAGTACCATCTAGCTGTGTGCTAGGGATGATTGAAATATCAAAACTACAGGTAGTGATCTGATTATTAATCATGAAATAGGCATCCTGAATCTTGCCAACAGAATCAGTTAAATGTTTGCTAATAGGATAATCAATAACATTCCCATTTACATTTACTGGATCATTACAAATAATTGTTCCATCAGGCTTTTTTGCCTCGAATGTTGCAAAATCTATTTCAAGATTAGGGTAGCCATCATTAGAAATAGAAGCTTCGATAATCACATCATTTTCACCTTGTCTCAAGATGATTGGATCATTATCAATAGTGACATTTTTACGAATATCAAGACTAATCTTTGCTATTTTTGTCATCTATTAAGCCCCCATTTCGTTATTCATTCCTTGTAACTTATTTCTAATGGACGTGTTCATAGTTTGACTAACGTCAACTTCGCCATCTTTAAGCATTTGTGAAATTAATTTTTGGGCATTACTAGCAGTCAAAACATCACTGGCTTTAATTTGGCTTTGCAAATCTGAGAGGGCTTGAACATTAATCTGATTTTTAGACTTTAAATCTTCAATTTGAGACTTGGCATCCGCCATTTGTTCTTGTATATCGTCAATTTTCTTTTTGACAATTGCAACATACAAAGCAACGTAGTAAGCAAGTTGCTTTCTACCAGTCTCGATCAAATCATGAATCATCAGCAAAGCACGTTGAAATTCTGAAATATAGACGGAAAAACGGTGTGGCATAGCATTTTGATTTCCAATGATTTGCAAATCAAAATCTAGTGTAGTAATTGCTCTATCACGATTAACACTTTCAATGATGAAGTGAGCCGACTTAAAATGTCCCTTTGCTTGAGCAATAACTGATTCAGGTTGCCAAGTGATAATCCCTTCTGAAGCCTGAGAAGTTTCAAAGCCAATATCAGAACGAATGTAAGCACCGCTTGCATCTGTTCCTTCAAAACTGATTAGCTTATCTCTTAGCGCATTACCATCACCAACATATCCGCTTAAATCTTCTATATCGGCATTAGGAGTTAGGAAATTAAGTTCAAATTGGTAGTTTCCTGCCAATCCTTGCACCATATAAGCAGGTTGAAATTTGTGTCCCATAAATAGTAATTGTGACCAACCTTCAGGCGTGATGTGGTTACTTTCATCAGTAGAATATTGCGTTGGTAGATATGAGGCTTCAGCTAAATTGGTGCAAAAAAATAGCGCTTGAGTTGTCGGTAAAGCACAATCAACAGCGTTATAATCGAAATTCTCATAGGAACCCGGGAAAATATTATCTTCCATTATTTATCCTCCATTTCATCATCCATTTGGTGTAACTTACCCTTCCAACTGTAAGCATCGCTGATACCATAATCACCAGTGTAATTTGGTGGATAATATCCATTTGGATTTGGATTACTAGGGAATCTTCCTTCGATATTTTTAATTCTAGTTTCTAGATCCCCAAGTTTTTGATCAACTTCCGATTTTTTGGCATAATATTCTGCAATTGATTCAGAAAGTTCATCGCTTATTTGACTTAGCTTATCTGGAGTAAGCTGTTGGAAAAAGTTAACTAGCAGCTGGATGTTTGAATCCTCAACTGCTTGGTTCTTTAATACAGTATTTATAGCGTTCTCGACTTCTTCAATGTTATAAGTAGTTGAATGGAACATCGAAGGGCCGATTTGTTCTTGAGTTAGCCTATCCAAATGTAGTTCATTTCCATCAATTCCTTCTAGCGGAGCAATATCTGGAACGGATAGTTGTGTATCTTTAGTAACGTCTAGCAGTTTATATTTTTGAGCAATGACATTGCCATCATCATCTTTGCCGAGAATTTTTAAAACGTAGCCGCCAGAATCGTCGAAAATCTTTGTGCCTGTATCATCTGTCTTATTTATATGCATTCGATTCAATCGACTGTAATTTACAATTTGCATTGGATCCATTAGCTTCCCTCCTTATTTATTTTATTTATTAAGTCCCATTTCCTTATTCATATCTTGCAGCTTGCTTCTAGTTGACGCATTCATAGCTTGATTAATCTTTGCTTCTTGCTTTTTAAAAGCTTTATTAAGTAGGGCGTTGTTTCGATTTGCAAGACGAATCTTATCAGACATTTCATAATTGATATCACGCTTGGATAGTTTTGAATTATCAAGTGTGACGGTCATAGGGCTATTGTTTGTCAGTGGATTACCACTGATTCCATTTAGTGTAATCATTGTTTTAATTCCGAGAGGTTCAGCATTCAAAAACAACGTATCGCCAATGTTTAAACTGTCATCTTGAGCAGATAAGTTAATAGTCAACTCAACTACTGGTTCGGTTTGCATGACTGAATCAGCATACTTCTTCATAGAATCAACGTCTTTAATTTGATCATTAGTGATATCTTCACCAATGATTAAACCGTGTTCAGAACGTGAAGCTAAGCTGTAGTAAAAGAACGGATCAAAATAATATTTTACTTCGTCCGTATCTGCCTTTGCTGTATCATCGGTGGCTGCGTCATTTGATTTAGGCTCAACATCTATATCACCGTCAAAGTTGATATCATCAGCGCAAACCCATTCGTTTGTGGCAACACGATACCAAGTTTTTCCGCCATACCCATCTGATACGGTTCCATCGATTTTCCATTGACTGCCGTTAGGTAGTGTGCGACCAGAAATTTCATGTTGACCAGAAAATGGAGAATCATAAATTTTGGCAAAAGTTGGTGTGGTAGTAGTTTGATTGTCACCAGTACCAGTGGTTATGTCAGCAGCCTTAATAGTACCTTGACCCCAGACCTGCTCGATAACTTGTTGTTCTGGCTTGACATCACCAGATTTATCAAACGAGAAATATTTCTCGCTTACCCATTCATTTGTGGCAACACGATACCAAACAACACCATCAATTGATATTTGCTTATCAATAGCCCATTTACTACCATTTGGCAATTTTTGGCCGGTTAAGTTATTTCCTACCGGTGAGCTATAAACTGGTGCTCCACCATCTTCCATAGTTGAAATAGTTCCTATGGAATTGCCAGTAGAAGTTGCTGCCAATGTGCTAGATGATCCAGTAGAATCACTAGTTGATGTTCCATCGGCTGTTGAACTGTGAGAATCGTCAACTGTGGCACCATACAGCATAGCTCCATTGACCATTGAAGTGGAGTCTACCGATAACTCAATATCATTAGTATTGTGAGACCAGATGAATTGACGGTTGGTAGGAGTCTTATATGAATTCTGATCATAGATTAAAACCGTTTTTCCATTTGGCAGCCAACGTGCTCCATATGAATCAACGGCTTTTTGAATTGCATCCAAACCAGAGCAGTTACCCCAATCCGTAATATCAATAGTGGGAAAGCTTCCATTAATTTGGTATGAATAGCCTGAATTGTACTGACTATCAAAGATAAATTTCATCATTGAATCAATGGAATAACTTTGGTTGCCCTTGTTAACATTGAATTGTCTAAAATTTTGAACGCCAAAGATTTCATGCGTTGCTGTGACATCTTTAGTAACAAAATCATCCACGTATTTAGATACGCACTGCTTGATTTGATACTTTTGACCGTCAAAAATAATATAGGCATCGTTTTCCAGCAAATCGAATGAAACGCCATTCTTCTTTGTAAGAAACGCTGTAAAAGACAACTGAAATGTCGAATTAATCTGCTTGTCTATTTTAAATGTGCCTTCGTTTAAACACGTCAACCATTCTTCACTCTGGCCATCGAATGATCGAACGTAAATTTTGTGTCCGTTGAAAGCTGGCATTAAAAATAGATGAAATAGAATTCAAAGGCAATATCTGAGTTTGTAAGGCCAGAAATTTCAAACTCGTTATCACCTTTTACTAGTGAAATTGTTCCGTGATTACTATTGATCCCATCAGGTTGACCATTTAAATACGGGTCAACGCCATCAAGAATAAGCTCATCATTTGTACTTAAAACTATGTTATAGGTGAATATTTCGCCAGTAGTTTTATTAGTCAAGGTTGGTGAGCCAGAACCTTTAATGTGGATTTTTAGATAATGATTTTGTCCTAATGGATCAATATCAACTGAACTTGGATTATAAATAGAAAACTTCTCTTCTTTGGATTCATAAGAAATATCTTTATTAGGTATTCCCATTCCATAAGAAAAGAAGTTTTTTTCTTTATCAAAGATTTCTAACGACGTGCCTACACTCTCACGCATGCCTGTATAGTTGTTGAACGTGATGACAAAAGTACCTTGTTTCTCATTGAAATAGGTTGGTGCAATAGGCTTAGTAACCACGCGATATTTAAATGTTGGTTCATCACCAAAAACAATCCAGAATCCATTTCTACTCATGAAGAAGTTCTGTAATTCAGCAAGTAGCATAGAAAACTCAGGTTTATTATCACCATCAATCATCCATGTTGTTGTGATATCACGTGAATCAAATGATCCCGAAGTTCTATTTTGACCGTCACGTGTATTCATCTTTTGCCAGTTATCTACCGGATTGGTGATAGCTGGGTCCCAATCATACATGTGCACGCCAAATAAATTTTCATCATCATAATATGATTCCCAATTAACCCCATCAGCACTTATTGCCACCTCAATTGGCTCTAGCGGCAGTCTTGAAGGATTGTCGTGGCCGTTTGAAAAGCCATAAGCATGAGGTTTAGGATTAGTCGTTTCATCTTTAAATACTTGATTCGTCATTATTGTCTATCACCTCGCTGATATGCGTAGATATCCGTATCACGTCTATTTTGCTGATTGAAATTGCTTGAAGTTCTAGCAATATTAACTTCTGGAGCAAAGTCTTTATTATTAATGGAACCAAGTAAATTGATAACCATTTCCAATTTTTGACCGATATCGGCAGAAATATTATTAGATAGGTTTGATGTTCTAAATTCCGGATGATAGTCGGCCATTCTTCCCATCAAATCAGCCATCAAAGGAATTGCCGAAGGCTTTGATGGATTGATAGCAAACTCGTCACCATCTTCGCCCATAATTGCTGGCGTTGGTCCAAACATATGACCACCATTGGCCAAGAAGTTAATCTGCCTACCAGTACCGATTCTGTCCCAGGCACCACTATGCATGTAAGCATTAGCGGTAGCCATGATCTGATCTTCACCACTTAAAATATTGGTGTGACCAGGCACGGCATAGGCCATAAAGGTTTGTGGGATAAATTGTAGTAATCCCATGGCAGGATTACCTGCAGCAGAGTTTTTATCAGAAATTGTTTGTTTGATGGCTGGATTACCGCCAGACTCACGTGCAATTTCACGAACGAAGGCAGCTGCCTCCCAATCAATACCTTTAGGGGGATTAGCACCCATATCTTTCAAAATCTTAGCAACGATAGGTAGCCAAGCTTGAGCCGCCTTTGGTTCACCGGCAACGGATTGAGCTTCCAACTCTTTATCCTTTAGTTTGCCAAGTGCATCCTTTACCCAGTCAACACCTTGCTTTACCAAGTAATGACCTGCAGGAGGAGCAAATTTACTACCGAATTTTGTTGCTTGTGTAAATTTAGATGTAGCCTTATCCCAAACGCTAGTTAAATTGCCAAGTGGGTCTTTCAGAAATGATGTGAGTCCTTCAAGCTTATCCTTGACCCATTTACCCATATCGCCAAGTTCACCCTTAATCCAGCCACCAACACCACCTTCGTAATGAGGAACTGAACTAGGAGCGAATCTAGCGGCTGTCTCATTAGCAGGTACAACAGTAGCACCAGGTTTCAAGTCAACCATTACATTTCTCATTTTGGGAATAACTCGCCAAGGTTCACCAGGATTCTTAAATGCTTCTTCGAATACTGGGCCTTTTTGGTCATTGATCAATGCGGGACCACCACGGTGATATCCAACACCCGAGGCATATTTAATTGGTGCAATGGCCTTGGCCTTGCCGCCAAAGAAATGAATAACTGTGTTAATACCACCAATACCCGTATTAATTGCAGTTACAACGCCTTTCATAGCATCTTTAGCCCAACCATTAAATTTGCCAAAGATTGATTTAAAGAAGTTACCAACACCAGACCACATGGAATCCCATCCAGACTTGAAACTGGAACTGAATTGACTCCACCATGAGTTCATTCCACTTGAGAAATCGTTATACCATTTCGACATTCCATTAAATTTTTTGCCCATGTAAGAGCTGGCTCTTGACCACATTGAATTCCATGACTTGCTAAAATCAGAACTAAAATTAGACCACCAGTTACTCATTCCAGTTCCCCATGAATTGGCAGTTTTTTGGGCGTTATTAAATTGATTCTTTAAATCCTTAACCCAACTAGACTTTTGAACTGATTTAGACATGTCAGACATTTGCTTAGAAATATCTTTAGAAGTTTTCTGACTAGATTTAGACATCTCGGCCATATTCTTGGATATGTCCTTAGAAAACTTCTTCATATCAATGGCCTTGGTAATTTTCTTCCAATCTTTACCCCAAGATTTTGCAATTGGATTAAAGATATTACCTAGCCATTTAGTAAATCCATTCCAATCCTTTTTCAAATCCTTAACCAGACCCGAAATAATTTTCTTAGTAGGTTTAACCAAAGGCTTAGTGATAATCATTCCGATACCGACAGGCAACGCTAGTGCATACAGAGCCATCTTGCCGAAGCCCTTTAGGCCACTGATGATTCCTTTACTCATGTCACTACCAATCTTCTTGGTACTTTTAGTGAATGATTTAAATCCTTTTTGGATGTTCTTTATAGCGTTCGAAGCCCATTTTTGGAAGTCCTTGCCTACCTTGGTATCCTTTAAAATAAAATCACCAATACCTAAAAATGGATTGGCCAAAGTAAGAAGTATTTCTTCTTTATGCTTACCCATCCAAGTGGTAATGCCTTTCGTCCATTCAACAACAGCATCACCAGCCTTGCGTGAGTAATAACCAGCTTTCTGGATAATACCCTTTGGAGGCTTTGCTCCACGCCCAGCTTTATTCCAGCCATCAGTAAATTGCTTAGCGGCTTTTCCACCGTACTTACCAATCGTACGTCCTAGCATAGCACCAATAGCTTCACCGGCCGGACCGCCTAGCATGAATCCAATTCCACCACCAATTGCACCACCAGCAGCTTTACCGAATCCCTCAAATTTTTTTTCAGGGTTCTTAGCCTTCAAAGCGCCAACAATGTCCATGCCAGCAACTGCTCCAACACCAATAGTTGTTGCAGCAGTACCTATTTTGGCACCTTTGGACATATCTCCAACATTCACTTTGGAGAATTTACCACCTTGTGTAATCTTTCCAAGCATAGTTTGCAAAGATTTAAATTTAGTTTTAGTGTCATTAAATCCTTCTGTACCGAATCTAAAGACAGTCTTCTCATTTTTACCTGAACCAATAACTTTGGTTAAAAGTCCGCCACCTTTAGACTGCAATCCGGCAACTTTGAGCAATGGATCAAATGCGCCCTTGACCATTTTGAAGCCTTTCATAGCCACAAAATAGCCTGCTAATGCTTTAATAGCTGTTTTATGCTTAGCAATACCAGCTAGAATACTTTCGAAGGTCTTCAAAGGATCCGTAGAACCCTTAGCATTCTTACCAGTTAGTCCAAACATGCTTGCAATTGTAGTCATGATTGACTTCATATCATTCCAAACAGCCTGACCAAATACAGAGGCAATTTCACCAACATCTTTACCAATCTTCATGATGGTATCCTTGTGACCATCAATGTATTTGATAATGTCACCAATACCATTTAAAACAGTGGCAGTTGCGGAACCTATAGCCTTAGAATACTTCTGCATTGCATCATCAGATAATAGATCTCGAATAGCACCACTAGCAGATTTAGTAGTATTGAATGTTTGTGACATGATGTCACCCATCAACTTGCTAAATCTTGAATGGATATACATTCCCATACCCATGTATGATGTCATGGCTTCTTGAGTACCACCAGAATACTTCTTACCTAGATAAGAAAGCGTTTCGGTAAATTGTTCGGCACTCAGTTTACCGGCTGCAGACATAGCATAGAGTTCCTTCATTGACTTACCGGTAGCTTTTTGCAAAGCTTCACCGAACATAGGAAATCTATTAATCATGACGGCCATATCTTCTGAACTGGCTTTACCGCCGGCAACAATCTTAGCAAATTGCTCACCTGATTCAGCTAGTGCATCATTTGACATATGTAGAGTTGAACCCAAGGCGATAAATGAATTAGTCCAGTCCTTAGTTTCAGCAACATTTGAATGAACGTGGTAGAACGACTGAGACATTTTGTTGATCGTATCAGCTGCATAAATAGAGTGCTGTGACAAAGAATTAATATAATCAACTAAAACTTTCCCATCTCTGGGTGCTTCCGTTGTCAGTGAAGTCCAAACGGTCTTCATCGTATCTTGTTCCTTGTTGTACTCCATACCGGCTGCAGTTGCTGATTTCAAGCCACTTGTTAGCTGCATTAGTCCATTAGAAATCAATTGACCAGCAAAGGTACCAGCTATTATTTCTTTAAGATGACTAAATTTCTTTGTAGCAGTATCAACTGATGAAGTATTAACATTGATATCTTTTGTAACAGGCTTAGACATTTCATCAATCGCACTTTTGATTTTTGAAAAGTCGCCTTGATTGGCGACAAAGTCTAATTGAGTGCGTGCTTCTTTTGGCACCTTATGAAACATGTCCATGAAGCTGTTATAGTGCCGTTGATCTGCTATGAAATCAAGCTTGGTTTTCTTCTCTTTAGGTAAAGAATCATAATCTCGTTTAGTGGCTTCAAGTGCTTGTTTATCAAACTTTGTTTTTAACTCTGTTTGAATATTTTTAGGTAAAGTATTCAAATAGCCTTCAAAACTAGAAAAGCCACTGTGATCGGCAATGGCTTTTAGCTGAGTTTGAATATCCTTAGGCAAGCCTTGAAGTTTCTGATCAAAGGTAACGATTTTCTGCTCATCGGCAGTAACATCGAGTTTTACGTTCTTATCCTTGATGTTGTCCATTGCTTGTTTGACTTTTTGAGCAGTTGGAGTTAGCTGATCCTTACCAAGAAAATTAATAACCTTGTTTACTACAATATCTGACATCTATTCTCGCCCCCTTTTCATAACTAAATCGTAGAAGGCTTGTGCATCAATCTGTTTATTTTGAGTGGCACTAGTCTCCTTGCCAAAATTAGTAGCAAAATCCTTTATTTCTCTAATTGTCGAATCAACTGATCTGTTTTGAGTTTGAATATCCTCAATCAACCCAACTGGTTGAACCATTGCTGATTTAACACGAGAATTTTCGAGATCGTCATATTGTGCTAGTAATGCTCCTCGGCATAAATCATTAAACTCAAATGGGGTAAGCTTATAAAAATCGTCAATGTTAGTAATCCCTATTAATCTTCTTGCCTGAGATATTTGTTCATCTAAATCAAACTTATTTACTTGTTCACTGCTGCTAGTCTTTCTTTGGCCATCTCCATGTTCTCTTTGAGTTGATCGATTTGAATTTGAGTCATTTCTTTTTCTTCGGTTTTTACCGATTTCAATTCCAAACTCTTGTTCATACCTTTGATCAAACGATCTCCGTATCTCATCCACTCGTTTATTTTCGCTTTTAAAAAACCTGCGTTAACTAGTCCTTTAATGATTTCGCTAGTAACTTCGTGGATATCGTCAAATCGACCATCTTCGCTTAATTGATCAACTAACTCATCTTCTTTAAGCAGATTTCCAGCAACAGCCTTAAAGAAAGTAATCACTGAATCCACATTGTCAGAAAATAAACCATCTAAAAATGAATTAAATTTATCAGCACGTTTATCCCTATCTTCACCAGCAATATTCTTGTATAAAAGGTAATTAAAAGTAGGTGTAGCTGTTCCCTTTTTTGTCTCTAAAGTTAGCATTTTGATTTCTCCTAATAATTTAATTCCGACCAAACCACCGCTCAAGTGTGTGAGTATGCACTTAATTAGATACTAAACAGTCGGCTTAGTATCCGAAGATGTTGATGATCCGATGCTTGAACTTGTGCTTGAGCTTGTATTTGAATTAGATGGATTAACTATTTTAGAAGCTCCAGGACCCGCGACATCTTCTCCAGTTGTTGTATCCTGAACTGTAATAGTTTCATCATCGGCAGTATTATCAACTGTCTTCCCATTTTCTGTACCAATGTCACTTGGATGTGCCCAGTTGTAATACTTGTCTAAGTCATCAAGTACACCATCTTCAAAGTCAGATTCGTCCAATTCAAAAGCGTTCTCATCAGAATTAATTGCTCGTTCAACACCATTGACTTCAAATTGAAGATTGGATGTAACAATCCCACCTAATGCTTCTGTATTAGGTAAGTTTGGAACATATGATTGAGAAAATTGTGCTTGAACTTTACGATTTGGTTTTGTTCCATGAAGCGTATTTAAATCAACACGCCATAAACCAATTAGTTCTCCCTTTTGCCAAGCAGCGTATAAATCCCAGTACAAATCTTTTCCGTTATTAGCGGGATCATCAAAAATAACATCGACTGTTCTTTGTTGGTTAATAGCACCAACACCTTTAGCAGTCCCACGTTTAGTAGCAGTTGATTGTACATTACGCGTATTAGTACCTGATGTAGCACCTTGCTGACCTAAAATATGGGCCTTATTGGCTACTGGTTCATGCATGAAACGCTTGTAAAGATAAATAATTTTATCAGCGTCACGACCTTTGAAGGCCTTTTTGAATTTGTTTTCTGTTGCTGTATCATCAGCCATTTTTATTCCTCTTTTCTAAATTTTGAGTAAAAAAATAGACATTCACTCTGAAATGAATGCCTAAATAAATGATCTTTCTGTTATGTTGTAATCTAAGGTAATTGTTACGTGTCTTAGTGATTGTGAAGTTGAATTATCAATAACTTCTATTTGTTTGAATCCTGTCGACTGGCAATAATAATTTGATAATTTTAAATATTTTAAATACTCACGAATGCTGAAACAGATATCCATCATTTGACCATGATCATTATCTTTAATATCAAAATAATCTACATATAACGTATATGATGAACGCTGTTCATTTTTAACACGCTGACTATCTACTGTTGAGCCAGTTGAAACAATAATTTGAGGATAATTTGCATTATCGCTCTCATTTGAATCAAAAACTTGAACATCAGTAATAGCGTTGATAGTTCTAATAGCAGACGCGAGCATGTCTCTTTGTGGTGAAATTTTTATCACCTACTTTATTGATTTTTTAATAATCTCATCAGAATACGTGTCTACATCAAGATCCATACCAGAATCATGCATAACATGCTGAGCCGGATAATTTCTATTCTTTAGGCCATTTTCAAACGCTTGGATATACTCATATCCTTCTTTTGATTCAGCATTAGCATATATATCAGAGGTCATGCCATCTTTGGAAGGATGCTTTGCAACAGACTTCCATAAGTTACCATGTCCAACATACCCAGACTTTGAGTGATATTCACGTTCCTTGATTAACTTTTGTGCTCCATCAACCTCATCGTTAGCAATCTTATCAACGGCCTTTGGAACGTTAACTTTGAGTCGTGCTTTATCTTGAAGCACAAGCTCTGCCAAGTCAGAATTTCCAGATTGCTTCAGTGATCTAGCCATAGCCATTAGTGGATCGCTAAAATTATCCTTAGCTTGAACCCTGACTACTGGTACGTGTTCGTTATTCCAACTCATGATTTCACCACCGTTCCAACAGCATAAATAGTTGTTCGATTTCTATGAGTTCTCAATTGCTTAACGGCATACTTAGGGGATTGTTGCTTTTCGTCGTATTCACCCTCAAAAGCGACATAGTCAGCCGTTTCAGGACAGTTTAATCTAATTACCCATGACTTATCATATTGCTTACCAATTACGTTAATTTGCTCCTGAGAACCATTCAAGGAAGTAATTCTTGCACCATAATACTTAGTAGCAATTAATGGCTTCACGTGATTTAAAGGGTCACTATTCTTCTGATTATTTGATTTAATTAAATAAATAGTAGATCTAATCAAACGTCATCACACTCCCACGATGGTCATTTTCTTCGAGCCCATCTTTGTATTGATTAAGTAAATCAAAGTACGGTGACAAATCAGTATCAGAGAATGTCAGTGACATTCCTTCTTCTGAAATCGACTTAGTACCTTCATAATTCTCTTTAGTTACTGCATTTTGAGTAACCTTTTGAACTATGACAGTGAGCTTAGAATCAATATCATCAATATCCAGATACAACTTAATTTCATCAATTGCATTTTCAATATAGATTTTAATTCTTGGAATACGTGGATCATCATTTTGTATGCCATTGATAACTTCGATATTAGATAATACCGTATCGATGACAGTGATATCTTGAGTTTCGCTCATGAAATCACCCCATTACTTACCTGATGTTGAACTTGATGTGGAACTTGCTGCAGCCTTCTTAGCTTTGGTATTGATGTTAGTTACAACATATTTTTGATCAATCTTGAACTTGTACGCAACAACACCGATATTACGTGGGTCAGTTACCACCTTGTAATAAGGCACGGTGGCATTTTCTAATGTATTCACTGTTAGTCCAACATAAGATTGAGTAATATCGTATCCTAAACCATTCGGATGCATTGAAACAATACGACGATTAATCAATGCTGACTGTCCACCTTTTCCAAGTGCGTCACGTGTTACTTCAACCGCATTTTGACTAGCTGGTGCAGTTGAATAGCGCAATGCACCGTCCGTCATTGCATACATAATTGTTGTGCCATCTGCAGCTAGTGGAATGTCATCATCTTCAACAATCGGAATACCATTGTAGGTTGTCAATGGAGTTCCACCTTGTGATGGTTGAATATCGGCAATTAAGTTTTGTTCACGCATTGCATATACAGTAGCTGAATTGACTACCAATCTTGTTAGTGTTGGAGTAGCAACATCACCCATTCTAGATAGAGCAGCTAAGTAGTTGCCGGCTGATAAGTCTTGAACAGTATCAAAGCCGAATGACTTACTTTCTTTTAAATCATCTAATAGATACATGTTTTTGAGCATTGCAAGAAGTAATCGTTGATCTTGTCGTTGCCAGTAATTTGAGAATTTAGATGTGACACGTCCTTCGACATTTGCACCTGATACTTGTTGAGAAAAGTCTGTTTCACCAAATGCTTTGGCTTGGTAAAATTTGACGGCATTATGTTCGTCACTAGTGATACCTTCAACAGTAATATCGTCAGTATCATTCCAGTCTTGAGGTTCACCACTTAAATCATTCAAAACCGGAATATTCATCAATCGACCGGGATCTTGCAAATGTGCGCCCATCACATCATCGGCGGTAACCGCACCAGATGTTAAAAGACGATTAGTTTTAGTAGAGTCGTTAGTAATGTATTGTGCCCATAATTCAGGAATAACCAATTGTCCTAAAAATGTTGAGCCAGTAAATTGTGGCATTGAAATTTCCTTCTTCCTATTCGTTTAAATAATCTTTCTTAATTAGATCGGGATTTTCCATATAAACCTTTGTAAGTTCTTCAAGGCTCATATCTTTTAAATCCTTATCAAGTGTCACTGTCGCTTTACCTGTGGCAGTTTGAGGTGTACTTTTGCCCTTTAGACGTTTCTCAACACTTTCTTGCACAGCGTTATCAAATATTGTTTTCACATTATCAAGGTTTTGTTGAGTTTCTTCATCGTTTGACCCAACAAACAACTTTGCAAATGATTGTGGTAGTTCCTTATCAGCAGCAATCTTATAGGCCGACTCAATCAAGGTACGATGTTCGTTTTCTGCTTGTAATTCTTCGAGTTTCTTCTTCAAGTCAGCAGTTTCAGCATCGGCTTTTTCTTTTTCAGTCATATTGGCTTCAGCATCGTGTTTTGCAATAGCTTCTTTAATCATATCTGGAATATTGGCTACTTGGCCTTGTAAATCCTTGATGGTTTCATCAGCTTTGGCCTTTTCTTTTGCCTTGGATTGACTGATAAGTTGATTAACCTTTTCTTGCTGCTTATCATCAAACTTCACTTCTACTTCAGTAGATTCATTTGTATCTTGTTGTTCGTTAGAGCCATTATTAATTTCTGGCATTGAGTTATCCTCCCGTTTTAAGCCTGTCGGCTATTTTCCCGTTTAGAGTCCGTCGACTATATCCGTGGCTCTTTAATGCCTAGCACACGTTTGAAGGCAATAAAAAGATGACTATTAAAGTCGTCTATAAATCATTTAATTCATCCGCAACATCATGATCACTTTTATCCCAATCATCGTCATCATTAACTTCGATAACTGTGCATTGACAATTTGGGTGCATCAAAGGGAAATTAACACCTTCTTCAGCGTCATCGACGTTGTAAATGTTGCCATCTAAATCAGAACAGTCAGCACATGTTGTTGGCGATTCAAGAGAAATATATTTATATTTTTTAACATTTGTTGATATAAAATCTTGTAATCTAGTTCTATTCATAGCTTGAGCAGTGGCAGTTCTGATCATGCCTGCCGCACGTCCCATTTGGCCATTGGAGGAAGTATCTCCGCCAGTAAGAATGTCCTTAATATCTTTAGTCCAATTTAGAGAATCCTTAGGACTCTTAGCAGCCTTTTCAGCCACTTCACGAACCTTTCTTAATGTCTGCATGGTTTGTTTATTAACTGAAGAAAACATGCCAGAATCCACATGACTATCTAATACAGCGTTTTTAGTAGACTTATAAAGAATTGCATCAACGTTTTTACTTTGCTCGGCAATATGCTGATGATTCTTGATCACGTTCTTCGCCTGTGTATATGTTGGCGCATTGACAACATTAGGAATATTCTCGGTGGCAAGGCCTAAATGAATCTTCTGTGCCATTGACTGTCTGACAATATCTTGAGTAATTTTGGCCATTAGCATGTCACCATTAGACTTCAATTTATTATCACCAAATGCCATCTTGATAAGATTCTGATCATCAGAACTGGCATTATAAAATGTATCTTTCAAATTAGCTAGAAAATCGGCTATCTCAGTAGGATTAGCTTTAGCTGACCATGCTTTATTAGCGCCAATAAAAGCATCAACATCACTGATAACTTTTGATTGAGTATCTCGATACATTGATTCGATTTCTTTAACACGTTCATCTTGTTTTCCGTAAATCTTTTGAGCAATACTAATCGCTTGGCTTTTCGTTAGTTTCATTATCAGTTACCTCATCAGGATTAGAATTGTCGGTGTTATCACCATTATCATCTTGAGGTTCATCAGGCTTTCTAGGAAATACGTTATTAAACGGATTGTTATTCTTATCATTTTCATCTTGTTCGTCAATACGCTGTTGTTCGGCATCATTACTGACACCAGTGATAGGTTCAATTTGCTCACGAATAGTCTGATCTGATACCTTGCCAGTATTAACCAAAGCAGTAACAGTCTGCATAATCTCCGTATTATTCTTTGGCATGTTAGGAGTATAGATAGGATTGATATTCTCAATCATTTCAGCATTCTTGATACTTCCCAAGGCTTGCCAATAATTTCCAAGCAATCGTAAACGTCTCATTAATCCGCGCGTATAAAGTGATTCCTGGTTAGAACGTTCTTGATCATTGCCCCATAATTTATAAGACATAGCAACGCCCGACGCATTAGATGCAAAATTAGCATCGCTTGTATCAGGCGTATTCGTGTCCTTGTGGATTTCCATATTCAGAGCATCGATATAAAGCTTCCAGCCGGCTGAATTCAATTCTTTAGTTAGATATGATGCAGTTGGTTGAATGACTTGACCATTATCATTGATGCCATTCTTAACTAATGCTGGTTTCAACCAAATCTTACTTTGATGAGTATTGATTTCAGGCGTCTTTCTATAAATGATATTGCCGTCTTTATCGGTCAATGGTTGCCCATCAGCGCCGACCCACGGAGTTTTAGGAACATCAATATCGCCGGTCAACATAAGCATGGCGTTACTGAAGTCTTCTTGTGAGTTTGCCATTTCAGACTTGCTCTTGTCGATTGAGTCAATAGTATCTAGCTTGTATTCCCAATCTCCCATCCGTTCATCGTTGTTGATATACTCAGTGATTGGAACGGACCCAAAGCCATGTTCTTCTTCTTTTGATAATATCAATTGACCATCAAAACTAGATGTTGGTTTATAAATAAAAATATGAGTATCAGTATAAATAACTGTGTACCAATAGTCTTGCTCGTTGAAGTTAACATTGTAATAGTAAACCCCAAATAGTGAATGCTGCTCCATCGACGAATCATAAACCACAAAAGCATTAGCAGGGTTCACGGGACGTAACGCAACTTCATTGGTATTCTCACGTACATACAACAACTCGTAAGCACGTCCCATGATAGACAGGTTTTTACCCATTATTTTTTCATGGTAGGATTCATCATTCTTGGAATTGAACTCATTGATTAAATCTTTGAGATTATCTTCGTCAGTTTCAGATGTTTCAGAATCATCATTATACTGAAATTTAATATCGTTACCGAATCTATAACCGGTTTTAATTGCAGTAATAAAATGAGCAAAACCACTTGCAATACGATTATCAGCACGGTTCTCTGCTTTCTCACTATCCCAATAATGAATGTCATTGTCACCGATATAGTATCGATAGAGAGTTAACAATCGTGGAACTTGTAGTGCTTGATGTTTCTCAATGAACTTAGTTGCTAAGTCTCCCAATTTAATTGGATCATCCTTGATAACATCAAATAATTCTTCTGGCATTTTATATTGCTTGTTGCTATCCAGTGAGAAACGTCTGCCACTCAACATGTGAATTGAACGTCTATTTGGATATGGCAAACTTGAATAATATGCCATCTGATTATCTTCAATTGCCATTGGATCACTCTCCTTTCTCTAAAGCCCCAAGCTATCTAAATAACTAGCCTGATCATTGATTGATGGTGCAGATATTTCTGTTTCCATTGACATGACTGATTCAGCAACACCAGTCAAAGCATCGGATGCATCATCATGTAGATTCTTACCAGCACGTTGATACTTCTTGATTGCATCAAAAAAGACTGGGAAACGTAGCTTCCAGTCCTCGGGATAATGCACGTGTTCTTCTACCCAACTTGAGTTAGATAGGATACGTGCATCTTTATTTTGACCATTATGGAACCAATTGATAACAGTACGGTTAGTCTTATACTCATTCTTTAACTTGGTATCAACTTGTCTGGCAAATCCTTTACCACCATTGTTAGATTCAATTCTAGCAAGATTAACTTTGTTCCGATAATAACTTTCAGTTACTAAGGATTCAGTAACTTCCATAGGCTCTTGTGTCATAACTACATCCAAGATATAGGGTTCCTGCTTGTACATCCCATAAACGATTGATACAAGATAATCACTACCCTCATCAGCCGTATCACAATAAGCATAAATGCCACTAAATTCAGGTTGTTTCGTGTAAGTATTGAACTTCTGATATAAAGCACCTTTTAAGTCAATTGGTTCTTGCTGATAGTTAGCTGCTGCAATCTCAGGAGACATAACAGCAATCTTCTGTTTATACTCATCTAGTGACAAAACATCGTCACATAACATTGAGCCATCGTCCTGCTTAGCCTTCATATTGATATGCTTGACCTTATAGCCAGCCTTAGGCATCTCAGTCAACACACGTCCAGCAAGATCACCACTAGCCCATCTAGTCATGATGATCAATACTTTGCCACCCTTTTCAAGACGTGACAGCATTGTATCGACATACCAGCGATAGATATCGCTCAATCGATTAGCGTTATTAGCTTCTTGTGCTGACTTGATAACATCATCAATGATAATCAGATCAGCACCGAATCCGGTAGCAGTACCACTTGGAGATGTAGCAAGATAATTATTAACTGGATTGCCTTCAAGACTCCACATATTCATTGCAGCATCCCCATATTTAATATGAGTGTTTGGAAATATATCGTTATAAACTAGAATATCTTCATCGGCTTTGACTTCTTGAATAGTATTACGTACAGACTTAGAAAATACAGTTGATAGCGTTTCATTATATGAGCCTGTCATGATTCTTTCAGTGCTATCCCTACCAAGTAACCACTCAACATAATTGGTGGCTGTCAAAGACTTCCCATGCCGTGGTGGTTCATTAACTACTAGCACTTGATCATCACTAGTTAAAAAGTTTTCCAAGTCATTACATAAATCAACTAGATACTTACGATTTGGCTTATAGAAGTCTGGCATTCGCAATTTACAGAAATCAAAGAAATGTCGTCGTGCCAATTCAATTTCTGCACCACATCTTATCCAATCACTTCTGTTCATGAGCAATCTTCTTCAATTCAGCATCAGTAAGATTGGCATATGGATTGTGGACATTTAAACCACCAGATAACTCAGTCTCATGCTTGTCACGCCATTCTTCAGGCTTGCGATTCTTTAACCAGAATATAGCAGCAGTCGTATCAGGTGGAACCTCTTTTTCAACTAATCCCAATTTAATTCGTCTGGTAGTCTTCACACCTTTGATAGCAGCATCTTGAATCTCTTGTTTAGATGCTTCAGGGTGCTTCAACTTCCACTTGTTTTCGTAGTCACGTCTTCTAACATCAATTAACTCATCGTCAAGTGGGACTACTTTATATTGAGTCTCAGTGGCAGTAAAACCCTTGGCACGCTTGAATAAGGCGTTCTCAATTTCACGATCAACAACGGTTTTTCCCTTTTTTAGGGACTCCACAATCTCCAACTTCTTGTTTTTCCAATTGTAAAGAGTAGAAGTAGAGATACCAATATTGTGGGCAATTTGTTCATCAGTTAAGCCGTCCCTTGCCCAACCTTCCAATTGAATTAATCCTTCTGGAGTTGTCCACTTGTCAATTTCTGACTTAGCCAATGTAATCACCTACTTTCTAATTATTTTCTTTTTATTAATATGCTTTTTCTTTTTTCGTTCTTCTTTATCAATATGGCCGATTATTTTAGCCTCAACAGGAGTCATATATCCACACGATGTCTTAATCATTTTCATGGAACCACAGCTTTCTAAGCTTCTCGTCAGATCTCTTTACAGCTCTTAATGTCATATTTTTTCCTCCAAACAAAAAGGCCAGCCATAATTGACTGGTCTAAAATTGATAAAAACGTGGATATTCGGAATCGAACCGGATTGTTAAGTCTTGAAAATAAGTTGGTATTCGAAAAAAATAAAGGAATGTTTACAATTTTGTGTTATAAGCAAAAATTTAAGTAAAGTCTACAATTGTTGTGTAATAAGCGAAGATTCAAGGGAGAAATTTTGCTTAACAGTAGCCATACATCCACATAGCGTGGCCAGCTTTATCATCGCTGGTCACTGAGAGTTAAACCAAATATGTGGACCTTGGTTTAAATAGGTGGTCCTTCCTACATTCGCTCCTTTTTTAAGCGGTAGAGTAACCGCATATCTATATAGCCAGGCATGGAATCGAACCACGCACAATCATCAGTATTTGTCGTTACCCTTTGCGCCACTGGCTACTATTGTTGTTTTTGCGAATTAAAAGAATTAAAAGCTCTTTCTTTTAATTTTTGATTGTTTTCCGACAATCAATGCTTCGTGTAGGATTCGAACCTACAACTTTTGGCTAAAAGCCAAGTGCTCTACCATTGAGCTATCGAAGCATAAGACAAGAGGAGTAACCTCATATCTCTTAATCTTTCAACGATACTAATATAACACGTAAAGTGGTCGCTTGTGTAACGCTCTTTCATCGCTAAAACATCGCTAATACGTCGGCATTACATCGCTTTTTTTATTTTCTGGAATATAAACATGCAAATCGTAATAATCAATAAAAGCATCAGCAAAGTATAGCAAAGCCATATTCTTTAGCTCATTACATCGCGTTTGTCCATAGCCTAATAATTCTTGCAAATCAATGTTCGTCATATTATGGATATAATAATTTTTCAAAATAACCATATAATCATGCGGACAGTTGCTAATAAGTTTCATCGTTATTTGAATATATTCCTTTGCACCTAATTTACCCACAATTTTATCCTCTTGAGTATTTCTCGTATTAATTCCACTCCCAATACAATCAAAACTTGGAGACTGCACATACGTGAGACTCATGTGAGATTGAGCAATTAATCTTGGAAATTCATGCTCAAAATAATTTTTAACATTCTTAATTGTTTTTTCTTCATCAATATCTGGTAATAGTAATCCCACGATATATACAGCCTCCACTTATGATATAATTGATTTGCTGGAACCAATTAATTAGCTGCTCACTTTGTGGGTGGCTTTTTTGTTGTCTATTTACCTGCCTTGTCGTTCCTATGTTTATTCCTTTTGGCATTCGATCGCTGCCATTCATCATCTTCTCTATATAATTTTTTACCGATCCTGTTATTTTGACGTATTATGTCTTCTATATAAAAAAGCTCTTTATGCATAGCAGCTGCTATTTCTTTATTCTTATATCTATTTTCTCGCATTTGATAAACTGCTAAATTATCATCTGTCATTTTTTAGCCTCCTAATTAAAATTGCTAAGGCTTACCCGCCCTAATCTAATCATTTCTAACTTCGCCAAGTGTTCTTGATTAGCCTTGTCAATAAGCTCAACTTCCTCATCACTAATATGTAAAGCATCAGCAATTTCATATACGGCACAATTTATATTCTTTAGCAAGATCGTCCTCCTACAAAATTGATTTGATTATTTTGTTCTTCGCCTCATCGCTAAACTCCCTGTTAGCATTTTGAAACTCCTTCGGCATTTTATAAAAACGTTTTTGAAGATACATAATTGTCCTAACAATATCGTGACATTCATCACTAAACACTGATCTTACATATGACTTGTAGATCTTTTCATAATTCATTATTTTGCCTCCAAATTCGAATAATAATTGCTTCCATCTATATTAAAATGGCAATGAATCATCTGATATGTCGATTGGTTTACTGTTGTCAGCAAACGGATCGCTCATATTATCGTTTGAATTGTTAGATTGATTATTTGAATTATCATGAGCATTATTGCTTGAATTAGTATTTCTGCTTTCAAGCAGCGAGAAGTTATCCACGACAACTTCTGTTACATAAACCCTGTTGCCTTGCTTATTCTCATAGTTACGTGTCTGAAGTCGTCCATCAATTCCAACAAGTGAACCTTTATTAGTAAAATTGGCAAAGTTTTCTGCTGCTTTTCTCCAAATAACGCAATTAATAAAGTCAGCTTCACGTTCACCTTGAGAATTAGTAAATTGTCTGTTTACAGCAACTGTAAAACTGGCAACTGCTGCACCATTAGCTGTATATTTCAACTCTAGATCACGTGTCAGACGTCCTACTAGGACTACTCTATTTATCATTGTTGCCCTCCAATAGTTACAGTAGTAATATCTAGCTTTTCAATCATAGGAACAATATCGTGGGCTTTTAATAGGTTGTATAGTCCTACACGACCTTTTTGTGTCCATTTGGTTAAGGCACGTGGCTTGCCATCAATCATTCGCGTTGATGAGCTAACCCAGCCGTTATCTTGATATTTAGAATATAAATACCAGATGCCACCCAATTTGTATTGAATCTTAAGTTTTTTAAGTAGGTCATTAAATGCTTTGGCACTCATTCCATAATCCTTTGCGATTGTCGTGGTAATCATCAATGATTTACTAGCCATGATTTGATCAAAGTATGTAGCTTTAGGTTTGAGTTTTTTATTTTCCAATTTCAATTGAATATTTTCATCTTGAAGAATCTCATAACCTCGTTTAACTACTTCTTGAGGATCATTCCATTTTTCTTCAAGCTTCAAGAAATACCTACGGTATCTTTTACCATTGTCATTTCTGATCATCATTGCTAACTGTTTGGCCATATCTATAGTGATGATATAGTCATCAATCTCACGAACCGCACCATTATTTACAACCGTACTTGATGTACACTTGTAAAAATCAATATTTTCTTCAAAAATATCAAAGTTATTATCTACCCAGCGGCTAAAACGTTGAGCAATTTCTAAACCGTTATACAAATCTCTAGCACTCAAAACTTGCTGGTTGTTCTTAACGCCTACTTTTATTAATTGATCCATTTATTTATCCTCCACGAATTTAAATGCCTTCACTAAGAAGTAAATTATTGCTATTGCTACAATTGCTCTCATTTTGTTCACTCCCTAACTTGAGAATATTGGGACTAGCAGCAATCGTTTTCTGATCAAATCTTTTTTGACACCAATCAGCTAAACTTGCGATTGTAATTAGTTTTCTATTCAATTCGATATCACCTTGGTAATGAGAATTTTCATCATCTAAATTAGTCACACGAGTAATTACATCAAACATTGATTTATATACTCTAGCCATAGTGTCGCTACCTGTGATTGTTGTATTGATGACATTCTCGATACTGTCTCTTCTGAATTGCCCTTGTGGTAGCATAAAAGTCTTCTGCTCAGGTAATAACCTGATTGGTTCTTTAACTTGTTGCATCTTGTTTACCTCGAATTTTTGCTAGTCTTTCTTGTAGTTCACTTGGATTATTAGCTGTTTTCTTAGCCTTAACTTGACTCCAATCGGTGCCAGTTTCCTTTGGTTTTTGGCTATATCTGCCATATTTTTGCTTAGGCTTATTTCGTCTTTCTTGATAATCCTTGATGTGAGCCATATCAAACAAGCTATTACCTAGCCACGTCTTGATGATTCCTTTGACATAACTCCAAGAGCTACCTTGATGTGCTACTGCTATCGTCAATGCATACTTAATAATCTCGACAGCATCACTGTAGGACGTACCTTGACTAGTAAAGTCTTCAAGTGTGTATCTCAAGTCTTCTTGCATTAATGGCTTAGTTGAATTGATTCCAAAGTTTTGTTGAAATTGAGCAATCAAATTTCTATAGGCGTCATCGTCTTCTTGATGATGATCTTTAGTTTTATTTACTTTACTTTTATTTACTTTACTTTGTGAGTTAATGTCGTCATTAACCCCCTTTGAACTAGGGTTAATGTTTACATTTACTTCATTTGAACCATTATTATTGTCTTCATTTATTAAATAAGGCATTTTTCCGCGATTTTTCCTTCGCTTTGTGGCTTCTAAATATGTCTGTTGAATATTGACGCTTGTTAGAACCTTAGCCGAGCTGTACAGGTCTTCATTAAAGAAACCCCACGCAACCAAGCGGTCTACAACTTGATTTGCTAAATCTTTGCTTACACTAGCATCATTAGCAATCTTCGCTTGTAATAAATCACTCCACACAGCAAAGTAGCCCTTTCGGTATACCGTACATAGCAGCTTGACCACTACAATCTCGCCTTTAATTCCAAACATTCCAGAAATTCCACCTATAATTTCATTGTCAAAAAAATCAACTGGGAAGGGAAAATAGTCTAGTCCTTGTTTTGAAGGAGCTGCCATTTATAAACACCTCCTAGATTTACTTTTGTGAGTCAGCGTACTCTTTATAATCATTAATTATGTCTGTTGAATCCGTATCTTCTTTTTTACTAGATGTTTCAGATTTCTTAGTTTCTTTCTTATTAGATGTCTTCTTGGATGTTTCTTCCTTAGATTCCACCTTTTTAGGTTCTTCTTGTTGCTGATCATCATTACTTTCAGAAACATTATCAGTTATATCAATTGGATTTCCTGCATCATCTACTTCTTCTGGCGATGTTCCATCTACCGACTGAGCTTTTTGCATTTCAATAGATAAGATTCCCCATTTACCTAAAAGATTGCGAAGAACTGTCTTAACGGCCATAGCATCATAGTTATCTTTCCAAACTCCAGTTAAGGCCCTTTTATCCTTTGCCTTACTGAATCTAATTCGATGTTCTTCTATTTGGTCTTTTGTCCAATAAACAGTCTTTTTAAATCCATTGGTCATTTCAAAATATCCAAGATAACCAACGACCTTATCAGATACACGTTCTCCACGTTCATACTCTTCAGTGAATCTATCCCAGTTTCTAATTTCACCTTCATATACCTGCGTGGCATTAATGTTCTTATATTGCCCCGTTCTTAAAGCTAATTGAATATATCCTTTATAGCCCAGCTGAAATTGGGCTTTTTGCTTATTTCCATCTTTCCAATCTCTAAATGGAACTAGCCAAGCAAAACCTAAATTTTTATCAATCGGTAAGTCTAGTGTTGCTGCAATCATGGCCGATGTGAGTATTGACATTGGCTCTGCTTGAGATAAATAGGTATTATTATTTACAAGATTTAAAACTGAAGATGTAAATCCTGAAGATTTATCTTTTAAAACGCTTTTAAATTTATTTTGCATTGTCGGTGTTTCCATTAATGCCTTGATTCCTAAAGTATTAGGATCAACCTTTTGAACCTCATTATTCTTTAAATCCTTAGTAAGCGAACTATTCGTTGCCATTATGTAAATCCTCCTTGATAGTTAATCTTCTATATTTACTATTTCTAACTACATCCTTGTAAATATCTGGATACTTATCTTTAAGCATCGCTTTATCAATCGATTCTTTTCTATATGTTTTAAATCCGACTTTATAACCATCAAGCTGTCCTTCGTCAGCTGTTGCCAATTCAAGTTTTAAATGGTTATCAATACTTGCTATTGCTTGCTTTAAATCCTTTTCAGTAGATTTAAGTTGTTGACGCTGTTTTATCCTATTAAAATCATCACTTTGAAGTTGGATTACGTCCCCTTCTGACTTATCTACCAAGTAATCTTTTAAAAAATTAGTAGCTGCATCTGAACCATCAATTGGTGGTTGTTCTCCATTGATAACGTATTTATTCCACCAACTAACTAATTTATCTTGAATAACATCTATAAGTTCTTGATCTCTTTCGATACGCTTATACTTGAACTGCTGTCCACCGATAAGCACTGCAATATAGCAATAAGGACGATCCAGAACGTTCATATAATGTTGAACTTGTAGCAAGTATGGTGCTGGTACTTCGTCGTCTTTCCATTCACTAGCTAGATAAGCATTAGCAGTTTTACATTCAAGAAACCCCGGTTCATGAGCAATATCCCTATCAATGTTTGCCCTCAACATTGGATATTCTGGATGAATATAGGTTTTATTTTGTCTAAAAACTTTCTTATCTGCTCGTCTTGAAAACTCTTGAGCCACAATTTCTTCAAAAACATTTCCAAAATGAATTGCTTCACTTGTTTCTGTGGTATCAATTGGAATTTGACCGGTCTTGTCTAACCAAACTTCAAATGGCGTACGATATTTATTAATTCCTAAAATGGCAGAAACATCAGAGCCACCGATACCACCACGTCGATTTGCTAACCATTGAGCTTCATTCATATCAACGGTTTTAATAATCTCTTGCATAATTAGTATTCCTCCGCCATATCTTCTTTAATTGACCATTCTTCTTGCTTACTTTCATATAGTGACTTTTCAGCAACAACAGAGTCTTCGTCGGCTAATCGAGCATCATAATTTGAATCATGCATGTTTAAAGCCCCTTTTCGTGATATAATTTTCATATAAAATTTTTATTTAAACGCCGGACTCGCTATTTTGTGGATAGTGAGTCTTTTTTTATGGCTTCCGGCGTTCTGTTTGTATACGTTTCAATCTTGTTTGGAACGTCTGGGCCAAAGAACCAATCATCTAATTTCTTCCAAAACTTTTGTACGCTTTGAATCGTATTTTTATCGAAATCGAATAGGTTCATAAAGCCGTGCTCCTTTGATGCTGCATAACCGAAAACATAGCCGGTTCCTAAAGTAACGATCAATAATCCCATTATTTACACCTCCTTAAAATGTGAAATGGTATGTATATCTTCCCAGCTCGGCGCGCTTAAGCTCTGCTTTTAATCCTGCTTCCGACCACTCCCACAAAATTTCTTCAGGAATTTCCGTTTCAAATGATTCTTCCATCGTTGAAAATCCTTGCTTAATTAGTAGTAATGTCTTTTCTGGAACTTGCTCAACCTTAAAAGATGTTCTAGCTAGTTTTCTTTGTTTCTTGTATTCTTCTGGATCAAACATTTAAATTTCCTCCGATTTTGCAAATTCCTTTTTATGTTCCAATACAAACTTTCTGAATTCGGGTGCTGAAAACTTCCAAGGGCTACCAGAACCAGTAGAATATCTAACGCACCCACCCTTATCCATATCTAGGACATCACGGTATCTTTCTAGTTTTTTTACTAAAGTTGGGGCTGAACAACTAGCAATTTTACATGCCCAAGGAAGCAATTCGATACCCTCGTCAGCAGGCTTGCTGATCAAATCCTTCAGTTTATCTTTTCGTACCCAAGCCAGTACGTATCCATCTTTTTCCGGAATACCAAATGGTAAAGTCTCTGGTTCTTGCATTTATTTCACCCTCTTTCGCCTAATGCAACTTGTTTAAGTGATATGTGGTACCTATGTGACATTGCTGTCGCACATGCTTGCATAATCGAGCTTGTTCTGAGCATTTTGAATATTCCAAACTTTATTACATTCTCATCAGGATTGCTTTTGCTTATTTCCTTGAGTGCATTTTCGATTGCACGATCACTATTCAAATCTTCAATCTTCGTGCCTATCAGCAATGATGATGTTTCTTGGTTATAATTATTAGAAATATTTAGTAGAACCGGTGGCAAGTTGAATAGATAACAGTTAACTGCTAACGAGAACCTTGTATCATCGATTTCATTTGATAAATTAACCAAATATTCATCTTTGATTGGGGTACCCTTAAACCATTTACCAACAGTCGTTTTTGACGTTCCTGCTATTGCGGCCAAATCGGTATCACTAAAGTTTTGACGATTTTGCATTTCTAAAACTTCTCGTACTATATTTATATCTCCCACTACTTATCACCTCCTTTAAGGACCTTTCGTATTCAGACATAACGTCTATAATTTGAATAAGAAAGGTGGTGAAATTTATGGCTTATATACAACCAATAAATAATCTTAAAAAATTAAATCTGAAGTATAGATATGATTTTTCTCATAGTAATATGATCATAAACGGTGGTCCTAATGCTAGTACTGCCACGGAAATAGTTATTCAAAAAGCAGAAGACTTTCATGCTGGTTGGGATAAGAGCATACTCATATATCAAAATGGCTTCATTGTTTATACCGAGATGGAGCACGAAGATTCAGGCGCTTTAAAATCAACCTACGTTTATACCAATCTAAAATTGCAGAACATATCAGACAACGAGAGTATGTATGAACCGCTATTCCCCGAACAGAAGTGATTCGAATTTCTCCATATCGTCCCATCGATAATTGAGTTAATTCGTATTGATCTGTTTTATAAGTAACTACCTTGTCACCTTTAATTAGGTGACTTTTTTTTATTGTCTTCATCGATCTCACTCCCTTACGATTAATAACTATTCGTTAACTTCAGTTATCGTTTTGATATAGATACGTTAATTGCATTTTTTGTAGAATTAAGGTGTTGATACTTAATGTTTCATTTTGCTTTTGATACTTTTTGTATCATTAGAAAGTAAAAAAATATCTGGAAATATCTCATCCATTGTTTGCCCCAAGGTCAAACTAATTTTTCTTGCGGTTTTATTACTTGGATTACGCTGACCGTTCTCAATCTTCCTAATGGTAATTGTTGCTATGCCAACTTTTTTAGCCAAATCATTTTGAGTCAAATCTTTGTCTACTCTATAGTGTTTTAACATTCTTTCCAAAATAACCTCCTCCTTTCTTTTTGATACTTTTCATATCACAAGTAATATAATACATGATACTTTTTGTATCGTCAATAATATTTTGAAACTTTTTGTATCATGTGATACTTTTTGTATCCGTTATTGTTATTATTAGTTCATAAAAGTCATTGAGGTGAAATATGAAATCAATTAGACTAAAAAATTTACGTGATACTTCTGGTATGACTCAACAGCAGGTCGCAGATAAATTAGGTATAACAAGGGCGAACTATTCTCACATTGAAAATGGTAGAAATGAGCCTGACGATGATACAACTGTAAAAATTGCTCAACTATTTAATGTTTCTACAGATTTTTTGCTTGGAAATGATGTTGATCCAACTTGGGCAACAAAAAAAGACACCGTAGATTTGAAATCCTTCTTGGATAGAAACCTAGTTGGCGCCTTCTATGATGGTAACGAATTAACCAAGGAGCAAAAAGATAAATTAGAAATTGCTTTAACTCAAATCTTTTGGGACCAACGCAAGAAAGAAAGAAGCGATACCGATGACAGCAACAAGGGAACTAAATAAATTAGTCTTTGCCATCGGAAAGCGCTATGGAACTTTTGATCCATTCACCTGGGCCGATAAATTGAACGTTCAGATATATTGGAAAGAGGTTGCTGAAAAGCCACTTGCTGAAACCTTATATTACGGTGATACACCAATTATTATGATGTCTAATACAATTAGATACAGCAACCAGAGATACTTTGTACTGGCACATGAATTGTGTCACGTGATCGAACAAGATGGATTAACGGCATACTACTCTTCTAATATGAGATTTAAGGATAAATCAGAGAACAGTGCCGATGAATTTGCTATGACAGTTGTCACTAATCTTTATATTGAAGAGAATGGTCATTTACCTGATACTTACAAGGATTTAAGATATAATTATGGATTACAATTTTTAGGAAACTAATTTTTGTCCAAATGCTGATGACACTAAAAGCTGAAATTTAGGGGGGATTTTTTTATTATGAAAAATCTAAAAATAAACATCTGGACTGGGATTCTAGATATTATTAACTGTGTTTTGTTTGCAGTTTCATGGCCTGTTATTTTTAGTACGGCTGCAAGTGATGCATTTGATGGTACAAGTATGACAAACGGTGCAGGAACATTCTTCTATATTATGGCCGCAATCGGTTTAATTATTAATGTTATTGCTCTAATTCAAAGTAAACAACACAATATTTCAATTGTTGGACCTGTTCTAGGAATTATTGGTAACGCTCTATTCTTCTTGTCAGGTGCTATGGCATTCCCTGCTATGGTTGTATTAATCGTTGGAACTGTATTCGTATTCCTACATCACCCTTCAAAAAATACTAAGGCGGTGAACTAGGATGAAAAATAATAAACCGTTCTACAAAATTTGGTGGTTTTGGCTTATTGTTGTTGTCTTAGTTGTTATTATATTTGGAATGATTGGTGGCGGCAGAAGTTCATCTGATGACGATACTTCTAATAAGGCATCTGGACACACTACAACACAAACAGAAAAAGGTTCAAAATCATCTTCAAATAAAGATACCTTGGATATCAATTACGATAATCACAAGATTTTAGATCAAAAATCTTATGACGTTTCATTTAATGATAATTCTTGGCAACCAGCCAACATTAAAGTCTCAAAGGTATCTATCTTTAAATTGAATCCATACACTTCAGATGATGACTCAAATACTAAAGCTGAGGGCTATATTATCATTCATATGAGTGTCGCAGCTAACAGAGACATTACGACTTATCCTGATCAAGGTACCTTAGTAACAAACGACGGACAACAAGTAGATGCTGTTCTTGATACCGTTAAAGGGTACAAAGAAAATTGGGCGGGAGAAATCTCCAAAGGTGTTACAAAACAAGGTGATATCCTCTTCCCTATTGAAAAGCTAAGTAAGATTAGTGATATGAAGACATTACGTCTTAAATTTGATGCTTACTATGATACAGACAATTATGAAGATGAAAATGCTCAACATGATTACGACATAACTTTAAATTTAAATTAATAAATGGCCGGCAACGGCTTTTTATTTTAGACAGTTCCAAAAAAAACAAATTTTGGGGATTTAAAATACATTCAAGATATGAGGACAAAAAAACTATTTTGTAAGGGGTAAAATGATGTCACTTTCTGACTTATTCAAAACACAACAGTACAAAGAAACTATAGAAACACTTAAAAATGAAAACGCCGAACTCACAAATAGGAACAATGAACTTACTCAACAGGCCAATTTAAAATTAACTGCTAGTCAAATGAAACCGGCTGAATTAAATGAACTAATTAAAAAGAAACAAGATGAATTAAGCTCAAAAAAATCTGAACTTAGTAACATAGTGAAAACACATGAAAGCACATTGTCTAAATTAACCACCGAAGAGTCCAATTTACGTAATGAAATTTCGAATTTAACTTCACAAATATCATCACTGAAAAAGGAATTGGATGACACTGAAGATAAATTGAACATGCAGTCGTACGGACTCTATAAACCACGTTATGATTTTGCAAATTCTCTTGGATATAAGGCTCGTCTTGATGAGGTCCGTCAAACACAAAAAAGAATGATTCGTAGCTTTGAAGCATACTCTATTTTCACCCCAATGACCTTAAACAACTCAGAAGCAAAAGGCCGCTCAATGCAAAAGAAAAACGGAAAACAACTGATTAGAGCCTTTAATGGTGAATGCGAAGCTGCAATCAACAAAATAACTTATTCTAATATAGATCGTATAGAGAAACGTATACATAAATCCTACGACCAATTGAATAAACTAAATGATCCGAATGGAATTTCTATTGCGCCTGAATACTTGGACAGCAAGATAGATGAACTACATCTAGCATATGAATACTCTGAAAAGAAACAAGAGGAAAAAGAAGAATTACGTGAACAGCGTGAACGTGAACGAGAAGATAAAAAAGCACAAAAGCAAATCCAAGACGCTCAAAAGAAATTAAATAAAGAACTTGATCATTATAAAAAAGCACTCGTAGAACTTACTGCTAAATTATCGACTTTAGAGGGAAAAGAACGTGACGACGTTCAGCAAAGCATTGATGAACTAAATCAAAATATCTCTAAAGGTGAAGCAGAGAAAAATGATTTGGATTATCGACAAGAAAATGCCACGGCTGGTTATGTCTATATAATTTCAAATATCGGCTCTTTTGGACCAGATGTAGTAAAAATTGGCGTTACAAGGAGACTTGATCCTCAAGAACGGATTGATGAATTAGGATCCGCATCTGTTCCATTCAAATTTGATGTTCATGCATTTATATTCTCATATGATGCATATTCACTAGAAGCCGAATTACACCAACGTTTTAATGATAAACGTATCAACAAAGTTAATAATAGAAAAGAATATTTTCACGTATCAATTGATGAAATTGAAAAAGTCTTAGAAGAATATAAGGATTTGACGGTTGACTTTAATGAGATTCCAGAAGCAGTTGAATATAATCAATCATTGGCTTTGGAACATTAGGGTTTATATTTTATTAATTTATATAACACAAAAATAATTAACAGTAATTCTGGAATCTATTATTCACGATATGGGGGATATCAAGATGAAACGTATTATCACATCTGCTCTATTAATTGCTACTACCCTTTCGCTAACAGCATGTTCAAATAACAAGTCAGCCAGTTCTTCTGCTGAAAAAAAGGATAAGACTACCCTAGTTTCTAAGAAGAAAACTGACAAAAAGAAAAAGGCTTCTTCAACTAAGAAGAAGTCCCCTAAGAAATCTGATCAAAAAAAGGATAGTAACAATAATCAGCAAGCAACTGATCAGAATGACGCTCAACAAAATAACACCAATCAACAAGCTCAAAATCAGACTTCTAATCAATCTCAACAGGCTTCAGGCACAAATACCAATAACCAACAACAAACATCTCAAAACGATCAAAATACACAGCAACAACCAGCTCAAAATACACAGCAACAATCTAGTGGTATTTCTTATGATGAAAATACTTTGACAGGATTCGTTAATAAATATGGTGTCTCGCCTGCTTTATACAAAGAACAACATGGAATGTCAACATTGCAAGCACTTCAAAGTACGCCAGATGATATGAAAACATTTGGTGAACAACAGCTACAAACAGGTATGGAACAAGGGTATATCGATGAGAATGGCAATAGCACTGGTTCCAATGGATACGGACAATAAATTTCATAAGGGGGATTATATTATGAGCGATAATAGTGAACATAAAGAGATTATCTATTTAGACAATGTAGAAATGTCATCCACATTAGCACAATTAGATCATGGCTTAATGGAATCAATTCAAAGAGGAAATTCATCATCAAATACTGATGAAAGTTCAAAAAGTAAAAATGGTGATTTGGGTGCTAGTGCAGTACTAAAAGCTGAATTATCTGCAAGTCGGTCATCTTCAGAATCAAGAACTGAATCAGAACAAAAATTCGTTAACGTCGTTTTTAACGATTATCAACTTGATATGTTAATTGATGATTTAATTGAAAAGAAGATGATTGCCAGCGTAGAAAAAGCTGGTGCTGGTGAATTTGTTAAAATAAATTCTGACTTTGATTTCTTTGACTTCAATATTCTTGCTGGATTAAATCCACAGCTTTATGTAATATTCATGAAATTAACGCATCAATCCTCTGAGTCCATAAAAGATACAAAGATTGCTTTTAAAAACATTCAAACACTTGGTGAAATTTTTTCAAGCATAATGCCTAATACATACCTGATAAAAACAGATGGCTCTTTATCTATGCTAGAAAGAAATAATTTCAGAATGAATCAAGGCCAAATACAAATGTTATCTGGATCAAATAGAAAAATCACAATTATAGGTATAGTTGAAAATACTGCACTAACTAATGATCGTGGTATGGATAAATTTGCTAGTGGTGACTTAAGCAAAATCGGTGGTATAATGCCGAGTTTTGCTGATACTATGCTACAAAGTATAGGTATATTAAATAACGGCGATAAGCTAATTAAGCCCATCGCCGCATACTTATAACTTAGAAAACCACTTATCATTCTCCTTCTTCAATTTTTGATGGTTTTCATTCATTTCTTTTAATTCAGAATTTACTTTTTTATTAAACTTTTCTTCTTCACGAGATAAATTGTGATAATTATTAATTACTTCGTGTATCAACTTTTTCACTTTATTCATCTCCTAACGATATTTAATCTAAGTAAATAATACTTACCTTATTTCATTAAATCAAGATATTTGAAAAATATTAAGCCTTTCTTGGCTTTTTATTTTTAGTGTTAAAAGAACATATGTGCCCCATAAATTGACATTTTCTTCATATTCGTCAATAGAACTATAAAAAATATTCAAAACAAGACAAATCTTATAAAACAAGTTTACGAAAGAAAGGAAATTGTAATTATGGCAACAATTCATAAACGCAATGGAAAATGGGAATATCGTGTTTCCTATAAAGATCCTACTACTGGCAAATATAGAAATAAAACAAAGGGCGGGTTCGTAAGGAAAACAGAATGTGAGGAAGCCGCTAGGAAAATTGAATTACAAAAATCAAATCATGCTAACTTAGCAAAGCAAGATATGCTCTTCTCTGACTACTTTAAAGAATGGGTAGAATTATATCGCATTAAGGGTAAATCACATTCTACGGTTAATAGATACTATTTTGCGATAGATGTAATCAAGAAATACTTTCCAAACATGAGACTAGTTGATGTTACTAAAGCAGACTATCAGCATTTTTTAAATGAGTTTGGCAAAACTCGCACAAAAGTAACCGTTAGCAAATACAACAGTTTTTTTAGATCAATGTGTGAAGATGCAATAGCTGAGCAATTAATCTATACAGACTTCACTAGAAATACAACCATTGTTGCCGGTAAAGAATCTAAAAGTCCCGATGAAAAATTTCTTGAACCTGATGATTACATAAAACTGATTGAAGTTGCTAAAATGCATACTTCTATTAATGACATATCTTCTGCCGAAGTATATTTAGTAACCCAAACTGGTATGAGATATGAGGAATGTGCGGGGCTTACTTGGAATGATATTAATTTTGATAAAAGAGTAATTCGTGTCAATAAAGCCATCGAAAATGATACCCGTAATCAAAAGGCCACTAAAACACCTGCTGGTGTTAGGTATGTTGATGTTAGTAGTGACTGCATTAATGTACTTAAAAAGCTCAAAATTGGTCAGGAAGAATACTTTAATAGAATTAATTACACTGATCCTTACAATTATGTTTTTAGAAGCAGACGTAAAGAAACTCCTACTTCTCAATCAGTCAATCAGCAATTAAAGAAATTGCTAAATGAAATCGGTGCAAGCAAAATAATTAATTTCCATGGAATTAGACATACTCACATATCCTACCTACTTGATCAAGGCTTTAATCTTAAATATGTATCAAGACGTGTTGGTCATAAAACAACCGCTACTACATTAAAATATTACACTCATATGTTCGATTCAACATCGCTTGAGCAAAGTAGTGATCTTAGAAAATTATTTAACGGCATTGAAGAAACTAATAATAATGATTAGTATTAATGCAATATTTTGCGCACACCTTTTTTGATGATTTTTTCCTGCGCAAAATGGGACAATGAATCTTCCGCTGCGCAAAATTCTGCGCAAATAACATTTAAATTCTCTTACATTTTTTATAAAGCAAAAAAAGAGGAACACCGTTAATTCGGTGTTCCTCTAACTGTTTTTGAGAACTTTTGTTCTCTTTTATTCTAAAAAAGGAGAGTACAGGATTT
>NZ_AZES01000060.1 GCF_001434985.1 Companilactobacillus paralimentarius DSM 13238 = JCM 10415
CGCATATGTCAAGTAGGGTCTGATATATAGGCTTTTTAAAATCCTGTACTCTCCTTAAATAAGCAATTTTAGAACACTTCTAAGTGTTCTATTTTTTTACCTTAAAACGCTAAAAGTACCGATACAATAGGGATAAGGGAAACTTTTTTATTTTAAAAAAATATAAACATTTTCTAATATATTCTAGCAATAGAAATTCTATTGTCCCACAGTTGTCCCAATTGTCCCAATCTAGCATGTTTTGGGACAATTACTGTTATATCAACGTTTACTTAGACAATTCATTTAAAGCATTAATAGTTTTATCTTGCTGTTCAATATTTTGTTCTTTTAATAAATGTTCATATGCACGCATGGTAATGGCTGTATTTTTATGTCCTAGCAATTCTGAAACGTATTTAATCTGAACACCCTTAGACAATAGATACGAGGCTAGGGTATGACGTAGGCCATGTGTGGCTATCTGCTGTTTACGAGGTATGTTTATTTCATCTTGAATTAAAGTAAGGGTTTTAATACAACCTGTATCACTTGGAATCTTGCAGTCGAATGATTTAAAAACTGCATTTTCAGGATCACGATACTTGTTAGCAAGTTGCCATTTAGATTGTTCGAGTTTTAGTTGTTTTAGAATTATAGATAGTTCTGGCAATATAGGAACTGTTCTAATAGAACTAGGAGTTTTAGTCCTAGGTACAATTTTCTTTTCTTTTTGGTAATCATAAATGTTTTTAACATATAGTTCTTTCTTTTCAAAATTAACATTATCCCAAGTCAAACCACCGATTTCTTCAAAGCGCAATCCAGTGTAAGCACCGGTTAAAATCAAGTAGTAGGTAATTGCAGAATAAGATTTGTTTTTGTCAGCATAATCAATTAATTTTTTAAAATTATCAATGGATAAAAATTTTACTGCACGTTTTTTACTGGGAGCACCATTGATTGTTACTTTACGAGTGAAGTCGGAATAAATGATTTGATCGTCAATTGCGTCTTGAATACATGAACGGATTATTGAGTTAGTTTTTTTACAAGTGACCGTTGAACGCGTTTTTTGATAGTCATTCATAAATGTTTGATAGTCCATTTTAGATATGTCAGTTATTTTTGTATCAGGGAAGTAGTTATCTATAACTTCCGCAATATTGTTAAAACGGTTCATGGAAGAATAGCCAACGTTTGGCTTTTTATATACTTCAACCCATTTTTTATAATAATCATTGATAGTAACATCTTGTTTATCAAGACTAGATCCATGACGCATTTGTATTTCCATTTCTTCTGCGGCGTGACGTGCCTCTGTTTTGGTAGAGAAACCACCCTTAACATATCTTTTATTATTGCCTTGTTTATCTTGGTAACCAATTTTGTATCTATAAGATTTACCATGCTTTTCTATCGTTGCCATAATAAAGACCTCTTTAAGTCGTTTTTGGGCAAAAATAAATAAGCCTACTTGAGACTTAGATTTATTTTTGTTGTTTAGCCGATTATTCGTACTGATTATTAATATCTCTTTCAACACGTAATCTAAACTCAGCACTAATCTTTTTGTTTTTAGATTTATCCTTGGAATAGATGCCTTTGTTATTAAGAGCAATTATTGCAACAGTTTCAATGGATTGCAACAGTTTCAATGGATTCAATTTGATCGCCAAAATTATCTAAAGCAGTTCCCGTTTGAGAATAACTTAAATCAGAATTACCGGTCATCTCATCATCAACCTGATTTAACAAGGTACTTCCGATATTTCCATTGCCTTTTGCGTTAGCTTGTTTGGCTAATTTTTGTTCAGCATTAATTGAAAATTCAGGGAATCCACTATCACCGTATATTTTACTATCTGGAAGTGTCTTAGGATTATCCTCTGTGACTTGAGCTAAATAATATTCATAGCCATAGTTTATTTTTGCAACCAGCTGTTGTTCATCTGATAGTGTATTGTATTGGTCAATAGTAACGTGTGTATCACCATATTTCTTAAATGGCGCAAAGCTATAAAATAGGTATGATCCTACAAGGACCACAACCAGTGTAGATAAAATACATACAATAACTTTTTTCTTCTTAGACCAGTTCTTCATAATATTTCCCCCAAAGTATTAAATGAAATACAAAATAATTAATATTGGTATCGTAATGAATATAGTTAACATACATCCTATATGTGACATATTGCTTCCAGTTTTATTTAAGCTATCACTAGCCGATTGTAAACTCTTGGCAGCTTTACCCCAAGCGTTGTTATTTGCTAAGTATATTCTCTGCTGCTTACCTAATTCTTCTGGCGAAATTTGTACTTGTATTCCGCACTTTGGGCAAGTGGTTTCATTATGAAGCAATGGATATCCACACCTAATACAATGTGGATGAAAATCAATTAGTGGATCAGGCTTATTTTTGTCGTCTTTACTAAGATTAGCAAAAAGAATTGCTATTAATGCAACCGCAAGTATTACTAACAGTATAAAAAACATTATGTTTCCCCCATAAGATATATTTAATCAATTTAAGTATATCAAAAAGGGATGTATTAAAAGCTAATTCATTACCATTTTCTTCTTTACTATATATTCGTATCTTAGAGGAATGCAGAATTGTTGAAGGAACATAATGTAGTTATTAAATTGGATGTCATTATCACGACAATACTGTAGTAGTAAATCGATTGCTACCCTATTAGCAGCTCCCTCAGAACTAATCTTTCCAGTATTTGAGTGGTCATACATGTAGCAAGTATCACCGTTGAGCATATGACCAATTTCATGAGCTACCATCATTGGTAATTCTTCTTGCTTGTACCAATTCGTATTAATGAACATCATGTTTCGCTCCGGTATAGCTAAAGAGGGCCAGTCTGAATCTATTCCATTAAGTAATTCAAATCCTATGTGGTGATATAATGCGTAATTGAGCAAATATGTTGTAACATCACCCATATATTATTTTCCCCCATCTAAGATACGTCTAATCATTTCTAATTCTTCTGGTGGTATTTCTCTACCACCATAGCTCATGACTGTACTCTCCTTATTAGAATTAAATAATTATTTGAAGTACATATTGTACGGATGAGTGTGTAAAAGAAGGGATGCCCTTAAAAAAGGGGTCTCTTTTTTTATTAATTCTTGAATTTTTTAGTAAACCATCATAGAATGTAATCGCTTACAATAGGAGGGCTGAAATATGAAAATGAAAAAAGAAATCGTCTTTTTTCTCTCTTTAAGTCTCTTTATGTTATTTGGTATTAAGTCACAATCTGTACAAGCGGCTGAAACCGATACATATCAAACTAGTAAGAGTAGCTATAAAACAGTGATTAACACTAGAGATAGTATGGTTAAGCTCTATGCAAAAGGTAACGATGGGGTTTTTAGAATAATTAGTAATAGAGTTCTGGGGCCATCATCTTCATGGGCAACAGATAAGCAAGTTTACAATGGTGTAGAAGCTGATGGAACTCATGCGACCTTTTATAGAGTTGCTACAAACGAATGGATGGCAAATAATTCCGATGGAACAGCTTTTGGATTTGAAGTAAGACTTCAAAATTTACCGGGACAAGTAGATAATTATCCACCATCAGATGCTAAAGTGATTACTGTGAAAAATGGCGTTAATGCACCTATTTATGATTCCTATGGACATAAGACAGATAAAACCTTACCTGCTAATAGTTCATGGTTAACAGACAGATACTATTCTTATGGTTCAGGTATACCATTGAATTTTGTGGCCTATAGAATTGGCAATAATCAATGGTTAAGTCTTGAAGATATTAATGTAACTGCAAGTTACTAGACGTACTCAAAAAGGTCGTATTTCATATAGAGATACGGCCTTTTGAATATTATTTATAATTACCGTTATAAAAGTAATCGTTAAGTTTGTAGTTCAAGCGATTATCCCAATAAACAGGGGATTGCATCATTAACTCATCATTTTGTGAAACAAAAGCAGGGTACGGAACTTTGTGCTCTAAAGTCTTAGCCGTGTAGAGAAAATCGGGATCTTTAACTCTATTCATATTGGATTGATAATTAGCAATCATCATGAACATCACTAATGCGTAGGAAAGAACAATTCCACTCATAATGATTTTAAAAATTTTATGAGTCAAAGTGGTCATGTCGATAATTGCGATGGCTTTGTTGACATAAATAATTCCTAGAATATACAAAAAGACAAATGAACTAAAATATTCACGAATAAAGATCGGTGACAAGATGAATAAAAAAGGAATGAATAAGGCAACTGTGCTAAACAAATAAAAATAAGTGTCATAATTTTTAAGGACTAACAACGTGGACGCAATTAAGAAAAGATAAAATAGTATTCCAAATAGGCCATCAATTAAAGCAAGCTTATGATTTACTTGAAAAAATTGATAGTTAATATAGTTAATTTTACAATTCAACTTGAGATATAAATTAACTGATAAATAGTAAATTATAAAGAAGACAGCGGAAATAATAATAAAATATTGAATTCGCTTACTTTTGACTTCTTTTAAAGCAATAATAATCAATGATAAGCAGATTAGAGTGATAATAAAATAATTAAAAGTGATTATCCAAAAATGTGTCGTATTAACATAACTTTCAAAGTATTTGTCCAGTGAAAATGAAACTTTGCGATATTCATTTCTACTGAAGTAATAGGCTGGATTGACAAACATGAAAATCGCAGAGGACACGGCACCAAGTGTATATGCATAAACAATATTTTTTGATAAATTATTATTCTTACGTTTGTTCCAAATTTTAAGGAAATATATAGATAGAAGGCCGACAAAAATTTGATAAAGCGTCATGTGTTCGACAAATAAACCACCTATAAATGACATGAGAAAGAAAAAAGCTGTAGGCGAACTGTAATTGGTTTTAATATACTTTTTGAACATGATACAGTAGAGCAATGGTAGGGTAATCGGTGGTAAATAATTGACGAATCCAGCAAACCACATGAAAATACTTTGAATATAACCAGACTGTAAAGTGATAAAGAAGGCTAATGCCATAGTCAAAGATACTCTAGTACGGCCAGTTAAGTACCATAAACACCAAATAAAGATCGTAATGATACCAGCGTAAAAGATTGCCGCAAAAATTGAACTGTGCATGATTAAAATTTCTAAAAGGTTACCTAAATAACGTCCATTAGAGCTGCCACCAAATGAAGAGTCTAATCCATAGAAATGATGTGTTAGTAAATAGTGTCCCGGCTTGCCCCACCAAAAGAAATCGTCACCAGCTGGAATAATTAAGAATGACGTAATGAGAAAATATAAGTATAAAATTGAAAAAATAACTTTATTATTTAGATGAAATTTGAAAGACCTATTCATGAATAAACACTCACCCCAGTTTAAAACCCATAGCTTATGTATATATTATGATGTGGATGATAAGTTTTCAATAAGTTATAAATAATTTTGCTTAAATAAATATATAAAAAGACATCAATATTTGCTTATTGATGTCTTTTTGTACACTGAACTTATTATTTTCTTAAAGGCTTAAAATTAATTATTCGACATTATTTAATTATTAATTTAATATAGCTACACCAATTGTTAAATATGTAGCAAATAATATCCAAATTAGATAAGGGATTAGTAAGTTACTGGCAAGCCGATTGATCCGTCTAAAAAATACGATACACAGAAAAACGACAATATCTAATATTAAAATTATTATTAATCCCCAAATGTAATGTTCATTGAAGAAAACAATTGACCAAATAAAGTTAAGAAGTAGTTGTAGCCAAAAGAGAATTGATGATACTGTTTTCACACGCTTAGGAGCCCGATTTGAGAAAATAATTAGATAACCTGCGACCGCAATTAAAAAATAGAGTATCGACCAAACAATACCGAAAACATAGTCTGGTGGCGACAATGGTGGTAGATTCAATACATTATATTTGAGTTTTATGTTACCAGCAAAAGCTGAAGATAAGCTCCCCAACAATTCAACGATGACTATAAAGATTATTAAAGAGAATATCCCTTTTTTGATACCTAACTTTTCCATGATCCGCCTCCTCTAAGTTTTTATTAATTGTATTAAATTGAGGAGTAAATTTACAAGGAAAGAACAATTTGATATTTGCAAGTAAAGGAGCATTAGAAATAGATGATTTTTTCATAATGGTGGAGTAATAAATAATTGATTCTAATCTAAGCAAGCGCTATCATAAATACGAATTGGATAGTAAATGAGTGATTGGGATCACTTTGGAAACATGTAGGAACTACGTGAACCTACTTAGTCCGTTTAGTTTGATGAGGACTGAGTAGGCTTTTTTGTGTAAAGATTAAAAATATTTGGTGAATTGTATTATGCGTATTACTTGAAGGAATAGCATTTAAAAGATTATTGTTACCGTGAAAATATCACTATGTTATGTATAGTTTCGGGAGTGAAAATCATGGAATATGAACAGATGGATAAGCAAATTATTCAAGGTGTGGGTGGAAAAGAAAACATCAAATCTGTTATTCATTGTGCTACACGGTTGAGATTTGTTTTATATGATGAATCAAAAGCAGATGATAAAAAAATCGAAAATATTCCAGGAATCCTGCAACTGGTTAAACATGCCGGACAGTATCAGATTGTCATTGGAGGACATATTGAGGACGTTTATAACAAGTTAATTGATATGTTAGATTTTGACGATGTGTCTAATAATTCGTATAATCCTCAGAAACTCTCAAAGAAGCAAAGTTCAGTGGACAAGTTGATTGAAACGGTTACAGGAATACTTTCTCCGGCAATTCCTTTATTGGCGGGGGCAGGAATGGGAAAGGTTCTGCTTTTAGTTCTAAATCTGATGGGTGTATTATCATCCAAAGGCCAAACTTATATTATGCTGAATCTGATATTTGACACTGGGTATTATTTTATGCCAGCTTTTATTGGATTCTCTGCCGCCAAGGTTTTTAAAACCAATCAAATTTTGGGAGCTTTTATCGGATTAGTGACAGTTAATCCTAATTGGGTAGCGATGGTAGCTGCTGGTAAGCCAATACATTTTTTAGGATTACCAATCGACTTAGTATCGTATTCTTCAACCTTTATTCCCGCTATCTTGTCAGTATGGGCTATGTCCTATATTGAGAAAATCGTTAAAAGAGTTACTCCTGACGTTATTAAGGTATTTGCGGAACCAATGTTAATCATCCTGTTTACAGCACCGCTGACTTTTTTAATCATTGGTCCTGTTGCTAATTTAATTTCTAAAGGTATCGCCAATGGCAGTA
The DNA here is from genome assembly GCF_001434985.1 of Companilactobacillus paralimentarius DSM 13238 = JCM 10415. Taxonomy (GTDB): domain Bacteria; phylum Bacillota; class Bacilli; order Lactobacillales; family Lactobacillaceae; genus Companilactobacillus; species Companilactobacillus paralimentarius. The sequence continues at coordinate 7,269 of NZ_AZES01000060.1, forward strand.
TGTTTTTATATAACAGTGTGGGAATGATTGCTATCCCAATATTAGCTGGTCTTTATCCCTGGTTAGTTTCGATGGGAGTTCACAAGGCCCTGAGTCCAATTAGTATTCAATTGTTGATCTCTAAAGGTTACGATCCAATTGTTCGAGTAGCAGCTTTATGTTCAAATATGTCTCAAGCAGCCGCCAATTTAGCAGTTGGATTAAAAACTAAAAATAAAAAATTAAGAAGTTTGGCCTTGTCATCCAGTGCTACTGCGTATTTAGGTGGTATCACTGAACCGGCAATGTTTGGTGTTAATTTAAAATTAAAAAAGCCAATGTATGGTGCCATGATTGGTGGCGCTGTTGCCGGAATATTTGCCGGATTTATGAAAATGAAGGCATTTGTTTATGTCACACCTGGTCTGCTGAGTTTGCCTATGTGGGTTTCGAAGACTGAGAACTTCATATTACCCGCAATTATGACAATTGTAGTTTCCAGTTTAGTAACTTTTGTGGCTACTTGGTTGATTGGGTTTGAGGATCCGGTAGATGATCCGGATCTTAAATTTGAAAAAAATAACGCTAATAAACAAACTAATGCAAAACAAACACTCAAGAGTCCTGTTGAAGGAAAAGTAATTGCCTTGAGTAAAGTTAATGATAAAACTTTTTCCAGTGGCATTATGGGTAAAGGAATTGCGGTTATTCCTAATTCTGGAAAAGTGATTGCACCAACCGATGGTAAGGTGGTAGCGTCTTTTGCAACCGGACATGCCATCGGGATTCACCTAGATAATAATGCTGATCTGTTGATTCATATAGGAATTGACACGGCAGAATTAAAGGGAAAGTATTTTTAAACATTAGTTCAAAAAGGTGAACGATTTTCTGCTGGTCAGGAATTATTAAGATTTGATGTTGAAGGTATTAAGAAATCGGGGTATGACCCTACAGTTATGGTTATTGTACTCAATAGTAGCGATTTCCTAGAAATATCACCAATTCCTGAAGTGGAGAAGGAGGTTACCATAAATAACAATTTGTTGATGTTAGCGTAGTAGGAGGCTCTTATGAAAAGTTATCAGATTGATCCTGATTTTCTATGGGGAGTTGCTACGTCTGCCAACCAAGTGGAAGGTGGTTGGAATGAAGACGGTAAAGGAATGTCAATTGCTGATTGTTTAAGATATCGTCCCCAATTGGATGTCACTAATTATAAAGCTACTAATTCAATAAGTAGTAGACAAGTTAAAGAAGCCATGTCTGATCTTTCGACGAAAAATTGGGCTAAACGCCATGGTGTAGATTTCTATCATAATTATCATGAAGATATTAAGCAATTGGCCGCTATGGGTATTTCGGCTTTTAGATTTTCAATCAGTTGGGCCAGAATTTTTCCCAATGGTGATGACCAAGAACCTAATCAAGCCGGGCTAGATTATTATCTAGACCTAGTTAAAGAAATGAATAAGTACAATATTGAACCAATTATGACGTTGTCGCATTATGAAATTCCTTTGAATTTAGTTTTGAATTACGACGCCTGGTATGATCGTCGTGTGATTGGTTTCTTTGACAGATTTGCCAAAACGGTCATTGACTATTTACACGATTATGTAAAATATTGGATTCCTATTAATGAAATTGACAGCATCATCCGTCATCCGTTTTCATCAGCAGGTTTAATCAAAGATCGGTTCCCTAATAAAAATTTTAAAAATGTTATTTATCAAGCAATGCACAACCAATTTGTGGCTTCGGCAAGAATCATCAAATATTGTCATGAAACTTATCCTGATTTAAAGATTGGTTGTATGATCACTAGTACAATGGTCTATCCATACAATAGTGATCCAAGAAATGTTTTGAGAGCTACTGAAATCATGAGAAATGTCTATGCTTTTAGTGATATCCAAATTAGAGGTCAATATCCTAAGTATCTTTTGAAGAAGTTAAAAGAAGAAGATATTAAAATCGAAGAAAAAGCAGAGGATGCGGATCTAATTAAAAGAAATACGGCCGATTTTATTGCTTTTAGTTATTACTCATCGGTTTGCACAGCCTATGATACAAGTGGTTTACAGGTAACTAAGGCTAATCGAATCAATGGAGTTTATAATAAGTATCTTCCTGAAAGTGAATGGGGTTGGCAGATTGATCCGATTGGTTTGAGACTTTCATTAATTAAACTTTATGATAGGTATCAAAAACCACTATTTATTGTAGAAAATGGTCTGGGTGCTTCAGATGTCTTAATGAGTGATAAAAAAGTTCACGATGACTATCGTATTTGTTATTTACGAGATCACATTCATCAAATGCTAATTTCCTTAGTTGAAGATGGAATTGAACTAATTGGCTACTGTGTCTGGGGTACTACCGATATGATTTCTGCTTCATCTAATCAAATTTCCAAACGTTATGGATTGATTTATGTAGATTTGGATGATGAAGGTAATGGAACTTACAAGCGTTATAGAAAAGACAGTTATTATTGGTATAAAAAATTGTTATCCTTTGGAAATAAGATCCCAATGTCTTTTTTTGATGAACCATTAACGCATGTGAATGAATCAGCTGTTAGTTAGAATAAATTAATAAAAAGGTAGTGTTTGATCATGAAGACAGCAGAAGAAACTTGGCTTGAAGAAGGCAATCAAGCAATGCAAGGTTGGAACTTTGAGCATTTGGATGGTCGGTGGAAAAATGAATCACTGCCTTGGAATTATTCCAAAATTGTCCAGAGATATTTGCAAGCAACTGACATTTGGTTAGATATGGATACAGGTGGTGGTGAACTGATGACCAGTTTTCAACACGATTCTCAAAGAACCTATATAACTGAAGGATGGGATTCCAATATTGAATTTCTCAAGCAAAAGGTTGTTCCTAGTGGTGTGACACTTTATGAAGATCCAACCGAGAATCTTAATTCAGTCCCGGATAATAAATTTGATATTGTAACTAATTGTCATGGTGCCATGCCAGTACCAGAGATTAGTCGTGTTTTGAAAGAGTCAGGAATGTTTGTAACTGAGCAAGTTGGAGCCACTAACAATTTTTTCTTATCTCGTTTCTTTAGGGATGATTATCAACCAGCTTATCCTGACAATACCTTGGTTAATAATGTAATTGCTTGTCAAAAGGTGGGACTAAAAGTATTGAAGTCAGATGTTAGTTTCTCTAAAATGTCGTTCTTTGATGTAGGAGCTGTTGTTTATTATGCGACAGTTATTCCATGGGAGTTTCCTAACTTTGATGTAAGAGATAATTTGTCAAAACTCTATGAATTGCAAAATATCATTGACCAAACTGGACAGATTGATACGTACGAAGATCGATTTTTGATTGTTGCAAGTAAGCAATAATATAAAAAAGAGGCATGAATTTTCTTATCAAAATTCATACCTCTATTTTTTCCGTTTCTTTAGTTCATCAATTTCACGATGTAATTCATGATTCTCTTTTTCTATCTTGTCCAATTTAATTAAAATTTGATCCAATTTATCATCACTTCTTTCGGAAGTTTCTTGAGTGAAGTAATTGGTAATTGTACTAGTGAGAGTTCCGATAAAGCCGATACCAATGATCATCAAGGAGACAGCTGAAATTCTACCAACAAGTGTAGTAGGTGCAACGTCGCCATAACCGACTGTAGAAGCGGTCACAATGGCCCACCAAAATGAATTACTTAAGGAAACATTTTCGGCTAGAGAATAAGAAATGGCTGCTGTAACTAAGACGATTCCACAGATAATGATTAAGTAAATAAAGCCATTGATCCGTAAGAACTTTTTAGCATTTTTTTGCATTTTCCCAGCAGTTCCAATAAAACGGATCAATGTAAAAACTTTAGCGAAACGAAGTACATTGACTACACGGAAAATTCGAAAGGCATTAAATATAGTATTGAAAGGCAAAATTGCTAATAGGTCGAGAATGTTGTGTCGAAAGAAATCCCCCTTGTCCTTAGCTAAATAGAGACGTCCAAAATAATCGAAACAGAAGATTAAAAGGGTTGCAATGTCGATTTCAATATAGGGTGAGCGTGAGATATCAAAGTGAGGAATGTAGCTCAATACTAAAATAATAAGTGAGAGTAGTCCTGCTAGAACAATGACAAAATAATATCCATTTGAATGCAAAAATTTATGAAACTTTTTCATGGTCTCAATTCATCTCCATTTAGTCTTACTAATTTGTAATATAGCACTAACAGTTGTGTTAGATGTATTTACAGGAAAAATAAATTTCTGGATAATGAAATTTATCAATTCAAGGAGATTAATATATGCGACAATTCACACCCAATATCACACACAAGGCGCTGAATCGAGACACATTTAAATTTTTGTTAATGGGGTTAATGGTTTTAGACCACATTAGTTATTTTATTTCACCGTATTTAGCGGATGTTTTCCATCTTATTACTAGAGTAGTAGCGGTTGGTTTTGCTTATTTGGTAGTTGAAGGACTACATTATACGTATAGTCGTAGAGATTATCTGTTTCGTTTAGGTATTTGGGGTATTTTGATGGCCTTAGGAAATTACCTCATGAATTTATTTGTTTTACGAAAAGATTACGCAATGTCCATTACAGGAGACAACATTTTTCTAACACTCTTTGTTGGTGCAATTATTGTTTGTCTTTGGGATAACCGTCAGAAACAAAAACAGAAACGACTATTGAGAGCCGTTTCTGTTATTTTGGTTATGATAGGAATCATACCTATTTTGGAGGGGAGCTTTATTATTTTCCCGTTCATGTTGATAACACAAATAACACATCAAAATATTAAACGAAGAAATTTGAGTTATTTAGCTTTGATGTTAGTTATAGCGACTATTGAATTACCAATAGCCTTATCGATAGGAACGACTGATCTATTGATGTTATTTGACAGTATTGCTATGAATGCCAGTGATACCTTTTTTATTCTAATTGTGCCACTATTAACTTTTTATAATGGAAAATTGGGTAAGTACGATAAAAAATTAAAATATGTGTTCTATTTATTTTATCCATTGCATCTGTGGCTTATACACTTATTAGCTAGCCTGTTGTACCGTTAATCGTTCCATTTAAAATTCTTATTATCTAAAAAGAGTGAACGTCCGAGGTGATTTTCGTCACAAAAGATAGTGGTTGCGAGACCTTCAGAATATCTAGAAGGAGTTACGGCTTTAAAATTATCCAAATATGTGAGTACCAATTGTTGAACCGATTCAATGATTTGTACTCTTTTTTTGTGTGGAAGAATTTTGAATTCTTCAGTAACATAGACCTCAATTTGATCATTTTTTAAGTAATTAATACGTTTAATAAAAGTTGTCCAATAAATTTTTAGATTTTCCGATTTTCTAGTAGTAGATTTAGAATCAACTTTAAGCCTGTGAAGTGCTAACTCTGTTTTACTATTTAGATGCTTATTAAGCTTTTTGTTAAATTTTTTGATCTTATTGAAAAATCTTTGTGCACGAAATTCGTCATAATGGTCAGTAGTATCTGTGGCTGCTGTTACTGGTGTAACTATGTTTGTGAACATTGAGATTGATATAACTATTAAAATAAGTGATAATCGCTTTTTCATATATTCTCCCGAAATATTTTGCTAAATTATAACCGATTTGTATACATCATGCTATTCGAAGATAATATAATTGAATATTAAATTTATTCTAATTATTATTAAATAAAAAGAATGTAATTTATAAGCTTAATCTTGGTTTGATGTTAATTCTGTTAGTGTTACAATTATTAAAATTATTTTTACTAAAGGGAATGATTTCTAATGAAAAAATATATTAATCGTTCGTATTTTTGTTTAGCCATTATATTTAGTTTATTAGCGGGGTTAGAGATACCTTTCAATACAATCACTTATTCTTATATTTTTTACTTGATCAGCAAAAAATCGGTGAGTTTAATCATACCATCAGTAACTTTAATTATTTTAGGTTATGCTGTTTTTGCAGTATTGGGGTATACAAAAAGTGTAATTGTAAATAAAAATATTTATTTAATTAATAGTAAATTGAAGGAAAACTTTCTAATAAGTAAGATGGCTAATGTTACAGAAGAACAGGAGAATTTTGAATCAGGAAACTTATCTTTCTTTCTGAATGATTTAAAACTGTTAGAGGATAACTATTGGCGACAGATTTTTGCGTTGTTGGGTTCAATTGTGATGACTATAGGGACTCTAACATATGCGCTCTACAGTAACGTCTATATCACCATTATTTTTTTGCTTTTTATGATCATACCTACTTTGGCTCCAAAATTATTTACTAAATCGATTCAAGCAAAAACTGATACTTGGTCTCAAAATAATCAAATTTTGTCATCGACAGTTAAAGATTTACTACATGGAGCTTTATTATTACGCCGCTATAATGTAACTGGTGGTTTTTCAAAACGTATGAATCGTTCTATTTCTGAAATGGAATCCTCTAATGCCAGTTTGAAAAATCAGATTGCTTTATCTAACAGTGTTATTGGGATGCTTTTCTCCACCTTTTCGTACTTGCCTATTGGTTTGGGGATTTATTTTACCATTACTGGAAGGATAACCTTAGCTCAATTTGTGGCAATTCAATATTCATCATCTTGGATTTTAAACGGTTTTAATCAGATCATCACTAGTTGGAATACTATCAGCAGTACGAAGAGTATTCGTACAAAAATTCATCAGTTGAAACCGCTTAAGGTTATTGCTTCAACTGAGAAAGCGGTGGTAATGAATAAATTATCGGCCAATGATATCAGTTTTAATTACAATCAAAAACAAGTTTTCCATGATGTATCTTTTTCAGTAACTCAAGGTGAAAAAATTTTGATAGGTGGTAAATCAGGAATTGGTAAGTCAATCTTAATTCGAATGATCCTTCAAGAACTGCAACCAACCACTGGAAAATTGTTATTCAATAATCATTCCTACTCACAAGTTGATTCTTATAATAATTTTGGAATTGTAGGGCAGACACCGATTATATTTGAAGATAGTCTCAAGAATAATATTACTTTAGGAGATGATACTGCCGATGATCAAAAGGTTATTACTGCTTTAAAGCAATCAGGATTGGAGGAGTTTGCCAATGAGACATCGTTACGAATGCAGATTAATGAAAATGGACATAATTTTTCTGGAGGACAATTAAAGAGGATTGAAATTGCTCGTGCATTGTACTTTAATCGCCAATTGCTACTAATTGATGAGGGGACAGCATCACTAGATCCTGAAACAGCAACTTCAATTCATGAGTCAATTCTGAATAATAAATCTTTAACCGTAATTGAAGTAGATCATCATATTCCGGATGAGGTAAAAAAACTCTATGACAGGGTTTATGAATTGAGTAATACCGGTTTGACACTACAAAATTAAGAAAGAGACCAGATAGTGTTTCACTTATATTTCTTGAAATAAATATGTTTAATACGTAATCTTGTAAAATAATTTAGTTTAGTAAGACAAAAACAGCCCCTATTAAGAGATTCAAGTAAAGGAAGATATACCTTGAATACTTAATAAAGGCTGTTTTTTTAATTATATGTTACTGAATTCTTGTTCTTCATCTGAATGAACATTATTGTGCTTATGTTTGATTTTCATCTGATTGGATGCGGACACTTGATGGACAACAAAACTACTATCATTCGTATGCGGATGAACAATAAAAAAATCGCAAATAATCATTGCCGAAGTGAAAAAGATGTTTAACCTAATTATCTTTTTTAGATGTTTTTTCAATTATTACTCCTAATTTTTTTAACTATTATATCCAGAAAAAGGAAAACTAGTTATTTTAGAGCTTAAAAAAAGACACTGCCGAGGAGCAGTGCCGTTAAGTTAGAAGAATTATTCTATAGAAGGATTGTACTATTGAGAATATAATATTATTGCATATTTTGGGTTTCTTCCAACAAACTTATTATATTACAACTTATAGATAAAAGTACGTTTATATAAAAAATAAATAAAATAATAACTATTATACTTATAATCAAAAAAATCTTTGTAATGAATACTTTTCATCAGCTTTGTTGAGAACTTCTTACCATTATTTGTTCTGATTGTAACAAGTATCCGATATGTAAATAGGTTAAAAATGTTAATTATTCCTGAACTTGGTAAAATCTAGCTAAAGATATCAAGATGTCTTGTTAGGAGGTGCTAAAATCATGTTTAATCGAATTCTTGTAGCTATTGATGGAAGTAAAAATTCATATGATGCCCTGGGTGCCGCAATTACCTTAACTAAACAATTTAATTCGAAACTATTTTTAGTTTCAGTCGTTAATACGGCTAATTTACCAGTGAATGTAGGTGTCTCATACGCTCCTGGACTAACTCATGATTTAGAAGAAGATGCTAAGACCGACCTACAAAAAGCTGAAGACCTCGTGAAGAAAGCCGGCTTGGCTTGTCAGGTAGAACTTTTAAATGGCGAACCTCGCTCAGAACTAGCTCATTTTCCTAAAGATAAAACAATCGATCTGATCGTTATGGGTAAAACAGGTTTAAACGCCTTAGAGCGTGCCTTTGTCGGATCAGTAACACGTTATGTTTCAGAACATTCAAAAACTAATGTTTTAATGGTTGATTAGGAAATTAAGCATCGAATATATTTTTACTCATTTCAGGTAATTAAAACAGCACTTATTGGGAAATATATATTGTACAGAGACTCAAAGTCGTGTGCATTATATTTCTGAATAAGTGCTGTATTTTTATATTAAATGCGAATCATTTATTCTTTAACATTTCTTGAACAGTGGATTCATTATGTGCTAACCAACCACAGGCACCAGCAGCGATAGCACCAACTAGGTCATCCAAAAAGACATTGATTTTTCCAGTAGATTTATCGTTCAGTTTGGCCAAAATTCCATGTTTCAATTTATCGACATAACCGTAGTTAGTAACGGAAACGGAACCATACAAACTAGCTAAAGTAATAGCCATATTTTCATCAATACCATAAGTTGACTCATCAGTACGCATAATACGTTGCATAGGTCCAGATAGTAGCCCCTTTTCGGCTAGAACATCTAATTCGATACCAGTCATAATAGCATTTTGTGCTTCACGTTTATGTAACACTTTTTTGATGGCGTGAATAGCTATTTCGGTATTTAGACCGGGAATGTAATCTTTTTCCAAAAAAATAACAATTTCAGCAATGTCATCTAATTGCACACCACGATCGTTTAAGTTTCTAATAATATGTTCAAAATATTCTTTGTCTTGTTCTTCAAATGATACCAAAATTAAAATCTCCTTATTATTTATTTGCATCCCATTCAGCTTTAAATTCATCTAGAAAATCCAGCATATATTGATGACGCCCTTGGGCAATTTTTTTAGCAGTAGGAGTGTTCATCATGGCAGTTAATTTTAACAATTTTTCATAAAAATGGTTGATAATAGTTTCGTCGTTTAAATTACGATATTCAGCTTTTGTCATTTTTTCACGCGGTTTGATAGCTGGATCGTAGATAGTTTCGGAATTGTTCCCTCCATAATAGACAGCTCTCACGATACCAATGGCACCAATAGCGTCTAGTCGGTCGGAATCTTGTACGATTTGTCCCTCTAAAGATAATTTGGGAGGATTGTCTAGTGACTTGCTGAATGACAAATTGTGAGTAATATAGAGGATTTCGCTAATTTGTTCATCAGTCATGTCCAAACCCTTTAGGAAATCATAGATTTCTTTCTCTAATTTAGCTGGATCAGAGACTAGTTTATCGTCAGCTACGTCATGTAAGTAGGCCGCGGCCAGCGTAATCAGATGATCGGCAGGCTCTTTTTTCAAAATTTGTTTAGCAGTCCTAATAACCCTTTGGATATGATCAAAATTATGACCAGTTGTGTCTTGTTTCATCTTATTAAATGAATACTTACGAATGGCACTTAGTTTTTCTTCGTCTGTCATCAAATCAATCCCTCTTTAAATGAATAACTATATTGTCACACAAAAGGGTTTGTATTTAAAATAATACCGAAAATTTCAATAACAAGTTAGCCACTTGGACAAAATAAATTGAATCCAAGTG
>NZ_AZES01000061.1 GCF_001434985.1 Companilactobacillus paralimentarius DSM 13238 = JCM 10415
ACAAAAATAGAGTTGATGGCAAAATGCCTATCAACTCTATTTATCGTACAGCCATATATTTCAGTTTGATGTGAACACTCTTTTTGGTTCTTATCCTAAAGTGCGAATGTGTTTAAATTTCCGTCTTCCGCAAGAATTGAAAATGTGTTGGAACGCTTCAAGTCGTGTCCACCATGTTCCAGCGGCCTACAGATTTTTTGTGGACGACGGCATATTTCAACCATATTAGTTAGTGTGATCATTTCTCTTTTTTACCTAAATATGACCAACTGTCGATTGGTGAACGGTCATCCTGTAATTGCAAAGCATCAGTATTATACAAATTAGTAGTTGATTTGTTGCCATTGCGAGAATAGATACTAGTTGATTTAACACCCAGTTCATCACGACGTTTAACCAATTGTTGAACTTGATTTTGATAAGAGTAGTTAGTTGGGTTAACTGGAGTGAATCCTGTAGGTGTGTAGAATCTTAAAAGATTCTTATTATTAACGTTGTCGGAAACTTTTAATTTCAAACTGACATCTTCCAACCATTTGTCAGCCTGCATGGCTAATCTTGGATTATCCTTCAAAGGAATTTCTTGACCGGTTTTATTCTCATAAACAGTCGGACTTCCAGAATCATTCGGATAGACAGTGTATTTCGGTGTGATCAAACTTTTATTTCGAAAGGCCACAATGGAACTGTGTTGTTTCGATAACAGATCTGTTCCCAATTGAACATATTGACTCGTGTTAACTCCCGCCAAATGTAAAATTGTTGGTAGGACATCAATTTCTCCACCATAGGTGTGTTTGATGCCACCCTTGAGACCATTCATGTGAATCATAAAAGGTACACGTTGATACTGTGTTTCATTGAACTTACTCCAAGTATCAGGATCTTGGCCGAAGAGACCAGTAGCCAATTCCTTATGCTGACTTTCACCTTTTTGATTCTTATCGATACCATAATGATCACCATAGAGAACAATCATACTATTTTTAGATAGTCCAGTATCATTCAAGTAATTGAAAAACTCTTCAATTGATTTATCTAAATAATGAGCAGTTTTGAAATATTGGTTAATTTCATCATCGTCCAGATCAGTTGATTTAAAGTCACCATTATCTTCATCAGAAAACTGGTAACGAACATGATTAGTAACAGTTAAAAATTTAGTGTAGAAAGGTTGTTGCATCTGTTCAAGATACTTAGCACTTTCAGACAGCAACAATTTATCTTTAATACCATAAGTGTTGAGTGAAGCGGTATCGGGATCTTTAGTGTCGTAGTAACTTTTGTCGAAGAAGTAGTTGTAACCCATATTCTTATAGACGGAATTACGATCCCAAAAACTACCTACGTTTCCGTGGAAAACAGCGCTAGTATAGCCTTTCTTTTGTGCAAGAATAGCTGGTGCTGCTTGGAAGGTGTTTTCAGTTCCCAATTTAGTAAAGACGGAAGTACCGGCAGGGAGACCAAATAATCCAGATTCTAACATTGTTTCGGCATCACTAGTTCGACCGCTACCGACTTCGTTGAAAAAGTTGTCATAGGCAATGGTATTTTTGTCATGATAAAGCTTATTCAAGAAAGGAGTAACTTCTTGACCATTAACTTTTAAACCAATTAAGAATTGTTCAAAGCTTTCCAAATGAATAATGATAATATTTTTGCCATTAGCCTTACCAAAGTAAACCGGGTTAGGTGCAGCATAATTTTGATGGACATAATCAAGAACTTTATCCATCTCTGATTCAGTGGCAGTTGAGCGCACTTGATCGTTTTGAGCTGATCGAATTGAATCATAGGGTAAGAAAGCGTTTATTCCTAAATATTTAACGATATAAGAGTGATCAAAGGTTCTTCCTAGTAATTGAGGGCGATTAGCTTCAGAACCCGCCAAATCGGCTGAAAATAGCATTAAACCTAAACAGGTTGTGGCTACAGCATTCAATTTTCTGAAAGGACGACGGTCAATTTTGATGAAATGAAAAATAAATAAGAAGGCAATAATAACAATATCAATTAGATAAATAGCGTCACGTGCCTGCACAACGCCTAAAGTTGTAGTACCCAAACCTTTAGCAACTTTACCAACGCCGGTAATGGAATTGAAAGAGATAAAATCAGAAAAAGAGCGGAAGTACAAGACATTGCTGTAGATAAAAATTGAATCAGCAATATAAATAATGCCCATGGCAATATAAGATAAAATTCCCTTATTGAAATAGAGAGCGACACTCATCAACAAAACCAGTGTGGCAAATGGATTAACAATTAAAAAGAAGTGTTGCAAAAGATTTTCGATACCTAAGGAAAAATCAAGATAGTAGGTAACGATGGTTTTTAACCATAGACAAAGAATTAAGAAGGTCATAAATCCTAATCTAGTGTTTAATACGGATTTAATTTTTTTCATTTTTATCCTCATAACTTAATTAGTTCACCAAATAATAATACTTTATCTGAAGCAATAAAAAAAGCCAGCTCTAGGCTGACTTTACTTGTTAGTAGAAGTAGAATTATTACTCTTGTTTTCAGAATCTTCTTTTAAGATACTAGACCAACTATCAATATAAGTACGATCACCGTTTAGTTCAGGCGTATCAGTGGTATATAGACTAGTTGTCGATTTATTATTATTTTGTGAGTAAACACTAGTTGATTTTAGACCTAAATCATTACGTGTTTGAACGAGTCTTTGAATTTCGTTTTGATAATCGTAATTCTTAGGGTTAACTGGTGTAAATCCGGTTGGCGTATAGAATCTCAAAAGATTCTTATTGTTAATAGTATCTGAAAGTTTAAGCTTGTTGTTAACATATTCTTGCCACTTTTTAACCTTCTGCTTGAGAATCGGATTTTGACTGAGATCAACTAATTCGCCAGTTTTATTTCGATAAACTTCTGGTTGATCACTATTACCCTTTAAAACAGTGTAATGAGGTGTAACAAAATTCTTATTTCGAAAAATTACAATTGGATTATGCTGCTTTGAAAGTAGATCAGTTCCTAATTGAACATACTGCTTGGTGTTAATACCTGCTAAGTGAAGCAGTGTTGGCAAGACATCGATTTCACCACCATAAGTGTGATTAATACCACCTTTGAGGCCCTTCATATGAATCATGAAAGGAACTTTTTGCATCTGTGAATCATTGAAGTCGGTCCAATCTTTGGAATCAATTCCTAAGACGGGCGCTAAGTCGGTGTTTTGACTGTCAGATAATCCATAGTGATCACCGTAAAGTACAATCATTGAATTATCATAAATTCCACTGCTCTTTAAGTAACTGAAAAATTCCTTTAAGGAATTATCTAAGTAGTGAGCCGTTTCAAAGTAACCATTAACAGTACTATTATCAGTATCTGGAGGAGTGAAATCATCTTTATCTTCATCAGTTAATTGGAATGGGTAATGGTTAGTGACGGTAATGAATTTGGCATAAAATGGTTGTTGAAGTTGTTCAAGATATTTCACACTTTCTGAAAGCATCAGTTTATCCTTCATACCGAATCCTAGCATTGAATCGTCACTTTTATTAAAGTAACTGGAATCAAAGAAATAATTATAACCCATATTTTTATAAACGGAATTACGGTTCCAAAAACTACCAACATTCCCGTGGAAAACAGCACTAGTGTAACCTTCTTTTTGTCCTAAAATAGCTGGGGCAGCTTGGAAGGTGTTGTCACTTCCAAGTTTAGTGAAAAGTGATCCTTCTGGTAATCCGAAGAGACCAGTTTCTAGCATGTTTTCCGCATCACTGGTCCGTCCTTGACCAACTTCGTGATAGAAGTTATCAAACGACATTGTATTTTTATCGTTATAGAGACTGTTTAAGAACGGCGTTACTTCCTGACCGTTAACTTTGTCGTTAATTAGAAATTGTTGGAAACTTTCCAAGTGGATGATGATGATATTTTTACCTTTAGCCTTACCAAAGTAAGCTTGATTTGGCTTAGCATAATTTTTTTGAACATCGGCTAAGACATCATCCATATCGGTACCAACTGCCTCAGAACGAACTTGGTTATTTTGTACTGTTTTAATTGAATCGTAAGCCAAAAAGGTATTTAAGCCTAAATACTTAACAATATAAGAACGATCAAAAGTTCTACCCAACAATTGAGGACGATTGCTTTCCGCAACCGTTAAATTGAGTGAGAAAAGAAAAATACCTAACATGGTTGTTGCTACAGCGGTTAATTTTCTCATTGGACGAGGATCAATTTTAATAAAGTGAGTGAACAACAAAACAGCAATAATAATAAAATCTAAAACATAGAAAATATCGTGTACTTGAATTAGGCTGGTAGCACTGCCACCAAGTCCCTTAGATACCTTAGAAGCACTGGTAATAGTGTTAAAGGATAAAAAGTCGCTTAATTCACGATAATAAAGCACATTTCCATAAAGAAGAATTGATTCAAGAACATATATCACACCCATAACGATGTAAGAGATTCGAGAACGTGTAACATATAGCGATATGCTTAGTAGGATAACGGAAGTAGCGATGGGATTAAAGATTAGAATCGAATGTTGTAACAGGTCCGTTGCGCCTAGGGAAAAATCGGTATAATAAGCTATGATGGTTTTGAGCCAGAGAGTAAAGACTAAAAGAGTTAGAAAACCTAACCGTCTACTCAAGAAATTTTTTAATCTATTCATTGATAATTCCTTATTTATAAAAATTCTTTAATAAAATCTATTTAGGGACTAAATAAATTGTTTAATTGTTAGTATAATACGTTATAGGTAAAAAGTGGGGAAGAATAAGAAAAATGATATTTTTAGGACCGTTGTATACATACATTTTTGAAAAGTATGCGACTAGATTCAATCATTTTCCATTGATTAGGCTTTCTTTTTATGCTGTGGATAAAGCAATATTGTATACCTTATTTTTTGTTACCCTAAGGTATATATGGGTAAAAGTTAAAAAGAAAAATACTAGCTTTGGCCGAGAATTAGGCTTAACTATATTTGTCTTCTATGTTCTCCTACTTTTTGCTTTAACAGTCTTTCGAGATGGCTATTTCATTTGGCAATTCAAGTTTTATTGGCACCGTCCGTTATCCCAAATAAATATAATTCCACTAGTAGAAACAATAAAATTATTAAATGGTCAGTCTTTAGTCGACTTTTTTTATAATTTATATGGTAATATTGTGTGGTTCGTACCAATGGGAATATTTATACCTGCGCTTACAGAAAGACACTTTGGTTTCTTTAAAGTTGTCCTCATTGGCGCTTTGATCTCGACTTCAATTGAAACGCTTCAGTTTATTTTGAATACTGGTGTAACGGATATTGATGACGTTATCTTTAATACTCTCGGCGCTGCGGTAGGATATTTTTTATATTTTGTAGGAAAATGGATAAAAAAGCTAATAAAAATTTGAAATTTTCTTCAAAAATGATTAATCTAGTTTTGACGATATATATGGAGGAGAGAAAATGACACAAATTAAATTTGATGATTCAAAATTGAGCAAGTTCGTTCACGAGAACGAAGTTGGCGAAATGCAAGCTCTTGTTACAGCTGCTGACGATGAATTGCGTAAGGGTACTGGTGCTGGTGCTGACTTCCGTGGTTTCATCGACTTGCCTGTTGACTATGACAAGGATGAATTTGCTCGTATTAAGAAAGCTGCTAAGAAGATCCAATCAGACTCAGAAGTCTTTGTTGGAATTGGTATTGGTGGTTCATACTTAGGTGCACGTGCTGCAATTGATTTCCTAAGTTCATCATTCTATAACGTTAAGAATGAAAAAGATGTTCCAGAAGTTTACTTCTGTGGTAACTCAATTTCCCCAAATTACCTAGCTGATCTTCTTGATGTTATCGGTGACCGTGATTTCAGTATTAACGTTATTTCAAAATCTGGTACAACAACAGAACCTTCAATCGCTTTCCGTATTTTGAAAGCCAAGTTGATTGAAAAGTATGGTGTTGAAGGTGCTAAGGGCCGTATCTATGCTACAACAGATCGTGCTAAGGGTGCTTTGAAGACAGAATCAGATGCTGAAGGCTACGAAGAATTTGTTGTTCCTGATGATATCGGTGGTCGTTTCTCAGTACTTACAGCTGTTGGTCTATTGCCAATCGCCGTTGCTGGTATCGATATCGATAAGTTGATGGAAGGTGCTGCACAATCACGTGAAGACTACTCATCAGCTGACCTTACAAAGAACGATGCTTACAAGTATGCTGCTTTGAGAAACATCTTGTATCGTAAAGGTTACACAACAGAATTGCTAGAAAACTACGAACCAAATGTTCAATACTTTGGTGAATGGTGGAAGCAATTGATGGGTGAATCTGAAGGTAAAGACCAAAAAGGTATCTACCCATCATCAGCTAACTTCTCAACTGACTTGCACTCATTAGGTCAATATATCCAAGAAGGTCGTCGTAACCTTATGGAAACAGTTGTTTTGATTGACCAACCAAGACATGATGTTAAGATTCCTGCTGAAAAAGATAACCTTGATGGTTTGAAGTACTTGGAAAACAAGTCAATGGACTTTGTTAACAAGAAGGCTTACGAAGGTGTTGTTCTTGCACATACTGACGGTGGCGTTCCAGTTATGACAGTTCACATTGAAAAACAAGATGCTTATAACTTGGGTTACTTGATGTACTTCTTTGAAATTGCTGTTGGTATTTCTGGTTACTTGAACGGTATTAACCCATTCAACCAACCAGGTGTTGAAGCATACAAGAAGAACATGTTTGGTCTACTTGGCCGTCCTGGTTATGAAGAACTTGGCGAAGAATTAAACAAGAGACTATAATTTTACAAATTAAATTAATTGAACCTCACATCGAAAGATGTGAGGTTTTTTTATACTATTTTTTCTTTAGTAAAATTCGAATTATTTTTTTCCGAAAATTACAAGAACAAGTTAGCCACTTGTCCAAAAAATAAATACGAAAT
>NZ_AZES01000062.1 GCF_001434985.1 Companilactobacillus paralimentarius DSM 13238 = JCM 10415
TTTTGTTCTGATTCCACTTCGTCCTCCGAATATATACAATATAATGTTATTTATATACATAAAAACCCCAACTTAATAAAGCATGTATAAAAAAAGTATAGTCCATTAACTCGTCCCCAACAATAATTCTTGACAAATTTAAAAATTTGGCAACGTTTACCAGACATTTTTTAGTGTTTGGTAGATTGCAAATTTAATCCGAATTTTTGGACAAATTTGTCAGCATAACCTGATACGGTGTTTGCCAGTCGAGTATTTTAAGCGGTCGCTGGTTAATTTGGAGTAACGTCGTCGTTAAATCTTGAGCACTAATGTGCTCAAAACGAGTCCCTTTAGGATAAAAATAACGTAAATTCCGATTAAAGCGTTCATTACTACCACGTTCAGCTGGAGTATAAGCATGGCAGTAATAGGTCTTAATACCATATTGTGATTCAAGTGATACTAGCCCACTAAACTCAGTGCCACGGTCCACAGTAAAGCTGTGCACCGGACCATTAAAAGTGGTTAGGAACTTAGTTAGTGCTTCATTAACAGTCGCTGTCGTCCGATCTTTTAACCGGTATGCCCAAAGGAACCGTGATTTTCGATCGATTAAAGTTAATAAAACTGCCTTACTATGCCCATGAGGACCAACGACTGTATCTAGTTCAAAATCGCCGATGCGATTACGTTGTTAATCATCATGGGACGCTGTTCAATTGATCGCCCCAAAGATTGATTATATTTGGATCGTTGGTCAACGTTACGCCGTTGGCGTACGCCATGTTCAGGTAGATCATTCAAGGAGAAACTAATTCTCCCTTGATTTAGCCAATTATAAATAGATTTAGTAGCTAGTTTAAATTCGTGAGCAATCATTCCTGGTGACCAGCTTAGACGTAAATGGTTGAGAATTTTTTGCTTTAACTCATCGCTCAGCTTAGTTTTCCGACCACATCGTGATCGCTTGTATTCGGCATCTGTTTGTGCTAATTCAGCCTGATAAGGTTGACATCGAGATAATTCATAAGAAATTGTTGACGGTGATCGGTTCAGCCGAACGCCCATTTGGATATTGGACAGCCCTAGTTCACAAAAGGTTTCGATTTTAATTCGTTCGGAATAGGTTAAACTAGACAAAAGATCAGCTCCTAAAAGATGGGTTTGTGGTAAACACCATTTTAAAGGAAGCTGATCTTTTTTGTCCGAACAGCGTTCGGATTAATTTTACAATCTACCAATATTCCTCTTATAAGGGTACCGTCGGTAAGATCGCCGAAAATCTCTTGGAACAAGACTTTAAACAGGCTAAGCCTTATATAGTACTCCATACAGATATTACGCAAATTCGCTTAGCGAACCACGATGGGCTTATATCTCAGCTATTACCGACGAGGCCAGCAAGGAAATTTTAGCATTTCAAATCAGTAATAGTCCCAATTGCATTCTAATAACCAAGACCGTTGATGAATTAATCAATAAGTTACCAAGTAATGTTCAACCCATCACTCATTCCGATCAAGGATGGCATTACCAACTAGATTCCTATACAAAAAAATTATCTGAACATGAATTTATCCAAAGTATGTCCCGCAAGGGAAATTGTCATGATAATGCCCCGATTGAAAGCTTTTTTCACCTTTATAAGACCGAATGTTTGGCTGGATTCCCACCGTGTAAAGGCTTAGCCGAATTAAAAGCAGTTTCTTTAGAATATGTTAATTGGTTCAATTACCGACGAATCTCATCAAAAACAAAAGGCATGTCCCCGTGTGAATATCGAGAACATACCTTAGCGGCATAATAATATTTACTTTTGTCTAACTTTTGTGTTGCACTTCATGCACTTTAAAATGACTCAAGGCTAGTTTTTATTTGCTACTGAGCCATCGTTAATGATGGCCATTTTGTTCTAAAGTACATTCGTGATGACGCAATGATTCACCGATATCTCATCCAGATACTAAGCCTTCTTCTCTCGAATGGAGCCCACCAGATCATCTGTAGCTGGAGCGTTCGCAAGCAATGCGCGAACATCATCAAGATTCACCTTAACATTCCAAACTAAAACACCAACTAACTTATCGGTATCTATGAAATAGACAAGCGATCCATGCGTTCGCCGATCAAAAATCAATTGCAATTTAGGATCAATATTACCGATTGCTTGCCAGGAAATATCAAAAATCATGGAATAGAAGTATGGGGTATGCTGATAGCTCATGTGAGCACCTGCCATATTACGGCCAACTAATTCACCAGAAAGTCGGGCATGGTCCACGTGCTCAATCCGTTGCCGACCCAAGATGTGATCTGGATAAGAGGCAATATCTCCAGCAGACCAGATGGCTGGGTCACTAGTATTGAGATACTCATTAACTTTCACACCACCATCAGCTAAATCCAAACAACTGTCTTCAGCTAAACTAATCCGCGGCGTAACGCCTAACCCAACAATGATCGTATCGGCTACGATCACCGTACCATCCTTTGTCAATAGAGTCAAGTGGTCACCTTGGCGTTGATATGATTGGACAAACTGACCACTCATCAGTGTGACACCATTGCGTTTGAACGTGGCTTCATACTCAGTCCGAATAGGCTCAGGAAATTTACCCTCACCCAGCGCTTTTTCTGGAAAAATCATCGTAACTTCAGTCTCATTTTGGGTCAGTGACGATGCGAGCTCTGTACCAACATATCCACCACCAATGATCACAACTCGCTTGTTCGGACCACTAAATTTACGTAACTTGCGATAATCTGACCACTGTCTAAAGACTAGCACATGTGGATCAGAAGGTCCCTGGATTTGTCTAGGTTCTCCGCCAGTTGCTAGCAATAGCTGTTCATACTTGATTTGCTCACTATCGGCCAATGTAATGACCTTATCTTGCCGATTAATAGCCGTAACCGTTGTCTTGAACTTAAAAGTCACATTGGGATAATTTTCAGCACCAATCTGAATGTTCTCTTCAGTAAATTCATCATCTAGCCATAGTTTTTTACTCAGTGCCGGTCGTTCATATGGGACATCCGCCTCTTGCGAAATAATTAAGATCTCACCCTCTGAATCTTCCTGTCGAATTCCCTTGACGGCATAGCCAGCAACCACTCCGCCACCAACAATGACGTATCGATAGCTGTTTGTCTGATCCAAATCACTCATCTAATCGCCTCCATAACTTTACTTTTTCTAGGATCATTGTAATATAAAAACGCCATGATTCGAAAAATAACGCTCAGAATTGTCAATCGTTGCTTGCTTTTATCAGAATAATAATTTTATTTACATACTGCTACAAAGCTATCAAATATCACTATGATCCAGATTTAGAATTGCGGATAACACAGCATAAAATAATATTATTTTAATTAAAAAACCTCAATTTTTAAGGTAATCATTTTTGATTTTAATTTGAAGTAACAATATTCGAAGAGTTGTCATTTTTCTTGGTCATTTCTCGGATTTTAGTGGAGTTAGAAGTTTCAAGTGGTCCGCTCTGCTATGATTCTCTCATGTAAACATCATCTTTGTATATTGAATTTCTTTCGATATCTGATAAAGGTCGTCCGTTTAATCCCTGTATTACGGGCAACATCTACATCACTCATACCCGTTTGATAAAGCTTAAAAGCGTGTTGCAAACGGGGATCATCTTTGGCATATTGGGGTTTGCGGCCATGATATTTACCTTGCTGTTTGGCAAGCGCAATGCCTTGTTGCTGTCGCTCAATGATCCGCTTACGTTCACTTTCAGCTTGGTACTTGTAGAGTTCAATAATCAAATTGGTCATCAGTTGCCGTAAGTTGGGATCCGCAATCCCGGTCATGGACGGTAAATTCAACACATCTAGGGTGGCCCCCTTATTTTGAATGGAGTTCATGATCTTAGTCAAATCCTGGTTGTTTCTGCCTAAGCGATCTAATTCAGTGACCAGGACAATATCACCCTCACGAATATAGGCCAGCATTTTTTGCAGTTCTGGCCGATTAGTGTTAGCCCCACTTAATTTATCCGTAAATAATTTATCAACGCCTTTTAAAGCCGCTAATTGTCGATCTAAATGTTGCTCCTTGGAACTCACACGCGCATAACCGATTTTAGCCATTTCCAATTCTCCTTTTGGACAGTTCTAATGAACACTTGTGATTCCTAGTATAGCACAGAAATAAAAAAGACCACTAGGGTATACCCTATTGGCCGTCTAGTAGGAGGACTATCATTTCATTTGTTCATCTATGTTCAATTGAATTTCATGCTTAAGTTTATCTACGTAGCTGCCCAAACCTTTATCAAATAACGATTTTATATTGCAAAAGTCAGTTATAGATTTGAGAGCATTTCCAACAAAGAGTGCACTAATAAATATTGGTATATTGTCGTCTAGATTGCTTATAGGAGCCATACTGGATACATCATATTCTTGGTAAACATTAGTTGCATGTACTCTTTTAGAAGTCTGATGCATAAGGAGATTGTAACGTTCCCCTTCATTAACATATATAGCTAAGCTTTGTAAACCATGCAAGTAGTTTCCGTTCGTATCTTTGCTAACATTATAAAAATCTTTAAAGTCCTTAGGGCTAATACTGATAGAATGGTCATCAAAGAATTCTTTAATCGTATCGTTGATGTTGTCTTTTCTTTCTTCTAAATCTGATTTGTTCATGTTGGATTTGTTAGCTAGTTCTATTGCTTTGTCCCTTTGTATTATGTCTTTAGGGTTATTTGTATTAATCAATTGAGGATTAGACAAAGCATTTATACTTTTTTTAACCTCATCTTTCTTGGCAATTAAAGTATAAGCCCTCTTTTTTATTTTATATTCTGCTTTATTGCCTTTACTTTTAGTTAAATAAAGAACATAAAAATAAGTTTCCATAATGGTGCGACTAATCATTTGAGGAATAGATTTGTTTTCCTGATAATTATTTACTTCAAAACGATATAAATCAACCATATATTTAACCAGTAAAACCAATAAGTCGTACTCTTCTAGTTTTCCATGACTTTTAAGCCCTTCTGCTATTTTATTTATATTAGATTCTGCTTTTTTGGAAATAATTTTTGTGGTATCTATCAAAGAAGCACCCTTTATCTGCAAATATTAATTAGTAACCATTCCTTTAGTCAATCTTACCACTAATTTATAAGTTATATTTGAATCACGATATCAAGAAAATCTCGCTGGTTTTTTTATTTTAGACGTGGATAAGCTGCTAGTCTGCTTGTATAATAGTATTTTGTAGAGAAGTTAAGGCGGTGGCTATTTCCGATCGGAGGTGGTGCTTATGGTGTTAAAACCTTAAAGCCCATAAATCCTAACGAAAGGAGTAGCCTAAGTGTCCGTTGCGGACGCTTTACAATTAATGCTGGCTTTCGGTACGTTTATCGTAGCCTTAATTGCATTAATTGTTGAGCTGATCAAAAGTCAGCAAAAAAAATAACCGCCTTAGCTTGGCAGAGCTAGCGGTTATTTAATCGTATTAAGTTATGCCACCGTCTTTAACGGCTCTACATGGGAAGTCCTGTTCCAGCGGGGCTTCCTTTTTCTGTCTATATTATAGCATGACTATAACTGATTTTCGACTATTTTTAATCAGCTTCCTAGCAACTTAGGGGAACATATGTTTGCTTTATGTGCTACAATACAGGTAAAAGCTAACAGAAGTGATGAAATTGTTTACTGATGATGAACCGCATGGCGTGTTTTTATTAATTGATAACAAGTCCTTTTATGCTAGTTGCGAAGCCGTTTCCCGGGGGCTAAATCCCTTAAAAGTCCCATTAGTGGTCCTTAGTGAAGCTGAAAATACCAATGGCGGACTCATTTTAGCCACGTCACCCGAAGCTAAGCATGTATTTCATCTTAAAGCCAACGTCTCCCGTAAACGTGACTTACCCAATGACCCCAGGTTGTGGGTCGTGCCACCGCGCATGAACCTTTATATTCAACGTAATTTGCAGATCAATCAGATCTTTCATCAATTTACCACTGAACAAGAGGTTTGGCCGTATTCAATTGATGAAAGCATTCTTGATATGACCTATACTTGGCGGCTGTTTGGCAATTCCGTTCGCGAAGTGGCACGCTTGATTCAAAAGACAGTTCGGCAAAAGCTAGGCTTGTATACCACCGTGGGAATTGGTGACAATCCGGTGCAAGCTAAATTAGCCTTAGACCTTTACGCTAAACATAATCATGAATTGATCGGTGAAATCCATTACGAAACTGTGCCGGATAAAATTTGTTCAATTACTGAATTAACGGACGTTTGGGGGATTGGCCCCCGTATGGCAAAACGTTTGAACCACCTTCACATTCACAATATGTATGAGCTAGCCCATACCAACCCTTATTTACTCAAACAGCAGCTTGGCGTCATTGGTAGCCAGTTATTTGCTACGGCCTGGGGAATTGATCGCGCGCAAGTTACGGAACCAACTAAGGTTAAAGAAGCTAGCCTGGGTAATTCGCAAGTATTGCCACGAGATTATTTTAACCAAGTCGAAATTGAAACCGTCATTAAAGAAATTGGGGAACAGGTGGCGGCGCGGCTTCGGCACCACCATAAACTGGCGGGGTGTCTATCGCTAAGCATTGGGTTTTCCTATGCCGCAGCTGAAGCAGATGGTCGCGGTGGCTTTCACCAAGCTTTAAAAATTGACCCGACTAACGACAATCAAGTTTTGACGCAACAATTATTGTGGTTATTCCGTCAGAATTGGGACGGTCAAGCTGTCCGGAATATTGACGTTTATAGCAGTAAATTAAGTTCTGCTACCGGACAACAACTTAATTTGTTTGAAACATCAAGTACCCAAATTCGCCATAGCCAGCTAAACCAGGTTATTGATGAAATTCACCGTCGCTTTGGCTTTACCAAATTAGTTTATGCTACCAGTTTATTAAAGGGCGGCACTGCTATTGAACGAGCCTCACTGGTAGGCGGCCATAATGGAGGGAACAGTTATGAATAAAGACCTAAAACTCATCACGTCTCGCCTAATCAGCTTGTTTAAACGCCAGTCACGAACGCGATATTGGCTAATGATCGCTAATGATACTTATGATCAGACCTATAACGTCTTTTTTAACAGTCAGCGCGTCAATGAACGGCTAAAGTCAGTACCTTTACATAAATTAACTAACTATGATTTAGTTGATTTAGAAAGATTGTTAAAACAGCTACGACAAACGATTAAACTAACGATTGAATTTGTGGGCTTTACCGGAGAGCGTTGGCCAACAAGCCAAAAGTTGATTCAACGAAAGCAGGTGTCACTTGAATAACCAAGACTTTGACCTAGACACAGTTAAGCATTTTTTTGAACATGTTTATCACGACCGGGGCATGGTGAAATGGCAGGGGTTCTATTTATCCGACCATACTGCAGCTTTAAATCAACAAAAGCAGCACTTGAACGAAGTATACATCGCACAACCGCAGCAATCCTTAGTAGTGATTACCCAAGTGCTGGCAGACGCATACCAGCGTCAGCAACCAGTGACCATTCAACTAAAAACGGTTGACCAAAACAATCATCATTTGCCAGATATAACCACCTTGATCCATGGTTACAATGCCAATGATATTGTGATTGACGCTGATCGTTTGATTCCACTACAAGAAATTCGCAATGTGGCAGACAAAAAGACGGAGAAACTATAAAAATTAGCTCTCCGTCTTTTCTTAGCGCTTTATTTAACACTTCACTTTTTTCATATTTCATATAAAAAATAATCATCGGCGAATTTTATAATCAAGTTAGCCACTTTCAATAAAAGCTCAAAATAAAAAC
>NZ_AZES01000063.1 GCF_001434985.1 Companilactobacillus paralimentarius DSM 13238 = JCM 10415
TGGTGTTTTTATTTTGAGCTTTTATTGAAAGTGGCTAACTTGATTATAAAATTCGCAAACTATTATTAATCTTTATCGGAGCAACATTTCTATTCATAATTTATTCATTTACCTACGTTCAAATAGCTAGAGCTGATGACAATAAAGATTATGAAAATGCTTTGTCAACAGCACCCAAAGGTTTAAATTGGAATAATGACGCCTTCGTCGTTGCTAACTTCCAAGCGGCGGCTGAAAAACGATTACGTAGACCTGTCATCGTACCTTCAAATAACATGTTTAATTCAAGTATGACTAATAATGCTCAAATTACTCAGTCGACTAATCCCGATCCCAATACTAAAGGAACCAGTGTCATCAAAATGACTAATGATAAATATCAAACTGGGGCTGTTTGGAGTAACATGAATTCTGATAATTATTTTGATATTCAACATCCCCAAAGGGCATCGATGTGGCTTTACTTTGGACCTGCTACTAGCTCTACGGGATTTGTTGGTGATGGTATGGCCTTTGTTCTTCAAAATGATAAAAACAAAGAGAATTCGATTGCACTTTCCGCGGATGGAATTCCTGTTAATGGACAAGCCCTAGGTGTTTGGGGAGCCGATTGGGATCACGAAAATCAAAGCTTTCCGGATAGGCTCGCCAAAACTGCTATTCAAAAAAGTTGGGCCTTAGAATTCGATACTTTTGTCAATCGGTATAAACCAAGTATTGGTGGTACTGGTGAAGGGGTTTCTTTCGATTTGAACGTTGGAGATGGAAATAACGGTGATCGTCACATTGCCGGTAATTATCCCGCATTAGCAACCACCTATAAAAGTGATGGCGACTACCCTGGATTCTTTACCATGGATCATGGAAAAAATTATAAACTCCACTCCAATTTAGTAGACGGAAAGTGGCATCATGTCACTATCACTTGGACGCCTAAAAGTGATACCGACCACTCACAAGGAACTATAACTTATGCTTACAATGATAAGGATCCCAAATCAGGAATCCCCATTACTGACCCTAATCAAGTAGTTCAAACATCCTTCAATATTGATACAAAGAATTTTGGACTAACAGAAAATAACACTAAACTTTATTGGGGATTTACCGGTTCTACCGGTAAATATTCTGAGAACAACTTATTAGTCTTCGAATCTATCCCCTCTTTCGTTGATGCTGAGGCAGTTCCAGCTATTTATGATGATTCTCAAGGTGGAACTGAAATTACTGAAAGTAATAACACTGTCGATCCCAATAGTGATATTAGATATACTTACACATTAAACTATAAAGGTTGGACTAAAAATTGGGACAAAATTAGTACAAAGGTAGATGTCCCTGACCATATTAAATTCACTAGTGGTACAATAACTTATCCAAATTCAGCAGGCAATAAACCACATCAAATAAATCCAAGTGTCTTTAGCAACTCTAACGCCACTAAACTTAACTTTCTCTTACCTGATAAACTCACACCTGAAAGTAGAACTGCTATTATTGAATTACATGGTAAAACTGAAAAAAATGCCACGGAAACTTTGACTGTTCCTGCGGCTCATGCTTCCTTTGAAGGTGATAATCTTATTACCGATGCTAACACTATTCCATTCAAAATTAGATATAGAAAATTAAATCTATATAGTGACTCACCTAATATTATTAAAGTGAAAGAAAATGAAGATGTTTATATTCCAGCTCAAGTAACCTATGCTGGTAGCAATAATAATCCTTACTATCAAAACCTGACAGTTTATCAAAAATTAAATAATAATTCTACAGAAACACAAAGTATTACTGCTGATTTATCTGGTAATTTTGAACTTCCTATAGCCAGTTATTCGTTAGACAAAATCAATACTGTTTCTTTTTACGTCAAAGATCAAGACGGGAATACTAGCAATACTATTACACGTCAAATCACTGTTGGTGGTAATTTAGCGTTTGACTACGTACAAAATATAGTCTCTTTCAAACCTATTAATGGCTCCTTCATTGACGAAATCTTACCACGACTTGGAAAATGGCAAATTAATGTTGTTGATAGTCGAGAAAAAGGAAGTCAGTGGTCTGTCCAGGCCAAAGCCAGTGATTTAGTTTCAGAGGATAAAAATAAATTATTAGGTAACTTATTTTATCGAGATGCTAATGGAAAAGATCATGATATTGACAAAGAATTTCCCGTTGCTACACATGTAAAGGATACTGATGATACTCAAGTCAAAAATATTGCTGATACGTGGACTGATAATAGTGGAATATTATTATCAGCGAAAAAAGGCAACAAGGCTGGAATCTATAAGGGCACGATATCATGGTCACTAATCGACTCCCTTTCAAATAAAAATAAAGCATGAGAATCTCCCAATTCTTACTAAAATATACGTTTGCAATAATAAAAGGAGTGCTCATATCGATCCACACAATGTGGGTCCATATGAACACTCCTTTTTAGACTACAATTGTTCTCTAACTACGATATCCCATAAACATGGCAAAGATTAAGATTACCAAAACGATCGTAGTAATAATTACATATAAATTATCATGCTCCTTATAAAAAGCATATATTGAAACAACTACTCGTAATACTGGTGTCAAAATAAGTAGAAAAACACCTAGCATAATAACAGCATATGATTTTCCAGCCGCAACTCCAGCAAAGATTGCCATAAATCGACGTGGAAATTCACCTGAAGCATAACCACTGCCACCCATAAAGTATAAGGCCATACCTATTAAAATAACGATTGCTGAAGTGACCACACCGATACGTAAAATTTTTCCAATTACTAATTCAACCTGTCGTGTTTCTTCATGTGTATTATTATTCATTAGATATTCACCCCAAATCCTTTAAGAGCCATTTGTACTCCCATGTAAAGAATAATAGGAATAAAAATCATTCTGATGATCCTTGGCTTTAAGACTTGCATTAAACGGGCACCAATTGTTGCCCCAACTAAAACACCAATTGCCAATGGCGCAGCAATATCGGGACGAATTGAACCATTAAAGAAATATACTGTCGCACTAGCTGCAGCAGTAACACCCATCATCAAATTACTTGTAGCACTTGATGGTTTTAAAGGCATTTTCATGATTGTATCCATAGCGATAACTTTAAAAGCACCACTACCAATACCCAACAAACCACTAGCTAATCCAGCAGCCCACATCATGATAAATCCACCCGGAACATTTTTCATTGAATAATCAATCTGTTTTTGCTCCGCTTTATCATAATAAGTACTCGATAATTTAAACTTATCGACAATTGGATCGTGACCGGTATAAACACTTTCACCTTTTTTATCCATTAACTTACGAATCATATTGTAAGTTGAGTAAAGTAAGAAGAATCCAAATAAGACATATAAGAAATTACTGGAAAATACACCTACTAACAAGGCACCCATGATGGCACCAACAGTTGTTGCAATTTCCAAGAACATGGCCACACGCAAATTTAACATGTCGTCTTTTAAGTACGCAATTGTAGAGCCAGAACTTGTTGCAATAACTGAGATGATACTAGCACCAATCGCATACTTAATATCTAATCCCATCATAATAGTTAGAACTGGCGTAATGATCATTCCGCCACCAATCCCCAAAATTGCACCAAGAACTCCAGCTCCTACTCCCATTACTAAAAGTAGTAGCATTGAATTCATTATTTTTCCTCTTTTTCGTCTTCATCTTTTTTAGAGAAATTCTCTAAAGAAGTTTCATAGTTCCCTTTCATTATATCCATTGTGTGCTTTATTTCATCATTTTTTAAGCTATTTTCAGAAATTAAATCAATATGGAACTTAGAGGCATTCAAGTAATCACAACTAGTTGAGAGATAAATTTTTGTTTCAACTTCAGCATCATCATCAAAAAAATGTGTTACTTTCTTAGCGTCAGCAAATGGTAAATTGATAATTCCAGTTTCTAAATAAAAATCAATTGGAAATTCCGCATCGGCAACATGAATAATCACTTGTGAAAGCTCATTATCAGTTAAATCTTTTTCCAACTGTTCTTTAGCTTTATTTAATGACCAAAGATCTTCTTGTAGTAAATCATCCTTGCTTATATTTAGTTTAGTTTGTTTAAATTTTTCATCTTGAATATTTTCGATAAAATCAGTAACTTTAATTTTCATTATTTTCTCCTAGAGGTACAATTTCAAAAAGTTTTCCACAGCACCTTGATATTTTTTAGAATCGACGTAGTAGCTCCGTATATGAACCCCTTGACTTTCATAAGATTCTCTCGGGAATTTTCCACATGTTAATAACTTTTCACGCATTTCAAATGGTACAGTAAAATCATTTTTTCCATGCATAAACAAAATTGGTAACGTATTTTTAGCCAAAGCCTTTGTACAATCTGCCTGTGCATATGAAAAACCAGCTCGTATTTTTGAGACTAGTGAAATTCCCTTGATCAAATATCTACCTTTAATATGATACCTTTTTTGACAGTGATAACTCAAGATGTTCGAAGCACTCGTATATCCAGAATCTTCAATCACCAGTTTAACATTCTTTGGCAATTGATACTGTGTCGTCAACATAACAGTAGCCGCACCCATAGATGCACCAAATAAAATAATTTTACTATCAGGATGTTTATCATTAACTTCTTTGATCCATTCTAATAGATCTAAACTCTCAATATGACCAAAACCTAGATACTTACCTTCACTTTTACCAGCAGCCTGATTATCAATTTGTAATGTATTAAAGCCTAATTTATCAAATAATTGAGCGTGAACATCCAACGATTTATGATCTACTCCAAATCCGTGAACCAAAATAACCGTTGTAGAACTTTTATTATCGGTGAACCATCCATACAACTTACTGTGATTAAATTTCGAATTTATTTGCCATTCTTGTTTTGGTTTTTTTAAATATTTTTCTGTTTGTTCAACTAATCCTTCATCCATTTTAACTTTCGGAGCTTCCGCTCCCAAAGCCTTTGAGCCTCTTTTTTGAATGAATAAAAAAAAGGCGTTCAAAATTAGAACGACTAGTAATAACAATATCAAAAGTAAAATTATCATGATATTCCCTCACTTACGCTAATTCTTTAACGCCTATCATAGCCACAGCTACGATAATCATTGATATAGTAATACCGACAAATAATGTCGAGAATGATAGTGCTGTAATAATCAAACTACCAGCATAAGGACCAACTGCACGTCCCAAAGAACCAAAGATACTATAGAAGCTTTGGAAAGTTCCACGATTCTTATTCGTCGACATCTTACTCAATAAAGCTGGAATAGTTGGAAAGACCATTGATTCGCCAACCGTTAAAACCAACATACTAGTTACAAATGCTAAATAAGTCTTAGCTCCTGGTAATAGCAAGAAAGATGAACCCATGATTACAGTTCCAATAAAAATTTGATACTTTAAAAGTTTAAATATTTTTGAGATGACACGATTCATAACTGGTTGAATAATTAACAACGAGCCAGCATTAATAGTAAAGACAAGTCCGTATTCACGTGTTGTGTATCCTTGATTAAGCATGTAAGCAGACAAGTTGCTGTCCCATTGTGAGTAGCCTAACCAAACGATAAAGATTGATGCACAGATAATGAAAAGATTTAATTTGAACCGTCCTGATCCAATTTCAATTTTTGGATCAACGTTATCATTATCGTAACTAGTTAATTCATCAGAATCATCGTGTTCTGAAACGTGTTCCAATAAATTAGCCTTAAATAGTAAAATAATTGAGCTCAAAACAAATAACAACATTGGTATAAAGAAAGTAAAGAAAATGCTCCACTTGAATATGAATCCAACTGCAGTTGAACCCACGGCAATACCAATATTTGATGCTAAATACATATTATTAAAGATTACTCGACTATTCCCCGACATTTGTTCCGCCACAAAAGCTGTATAAGCGTTAACTGCCGTATAAATTAGTCCCATTCCGAATCCTAAAATAAATAGCATAATAGCATATGTTGGCCAAACATGATGAACTGACATACCTAACAAAGATACAATAGAAATTATGTAACCAATGTATAAAGTACCACGTTTAGAGAAACAATCGAACATAACGCCACCCATGGCATTTCCAATCATCATAAAGGCTGAATAAACCATTAATGTAAATCCCGCCGTTACCAAGGATTCATGCAAATTTTTATGAATAAAAATTGTATTAACTGGTAAAATAAAACCCATTACCAAATTAAACGCAATATTTAAAAGTAGTAACCACATTCTTTGTGCTCGCATTTTTTCACCTCTTCTATAAATTTTCCTATAAAAAAAACCATGGTATAAATTAACCATGGTTTTTTTGGTAGTACTCAAAATGAGTAAATAGATTCCGGTTCACATCCAGTTTCTATAGATATCCCTCACAAATCCGGTGAGTAGTGCTCGATACCCTACCTTCATAAGTGCCGTCCTAATTCGACGGCTCTCGACTCATCGCACAAGTCTCATCATAATATATTCTGAAATTTGTTGCAACTTTTTTCACTAAAGATTTGGATTTTCGTTAACTTTCTCTTCCGTCCAGATTTTATAAATTAAGTTTAATAAACCGCCCATTTGTCCATCTACACCGTTATACATCCAACGATAGATACATACATCTTTTCCCATTTGATCTTCGGGTGGATTAGCACTATTAGCTGTAACAATAATATCAGCCTCTGTAGGATCACTGACAATCTTAGCGTATGGTAATGATTGTAATGTCACTGATAAGTCTGAATAAACTAGGAAGAATGATTCTAATTCAAGATAAACTTTAACTTGAATATTCTTATTATAAAGTGAGAAGAATCTATATGCGATTGCATAAATAGCTTCTGAAATTTGTTTTGTTTTTCCATCCAATGATTGATACTTATCACGAAGCATTAAATGTTGGACAGTTGAATAAATTTTGCTCTCTAATCCCTCATCATTTAATTTACTAATAGCATCACCAAAACCTGAATATAGATTCAAAATCTCAATATAATTGTGATCTAATGCTAGAACACCAATAATACATGTAGTTAAATTATATTTATATCTCAAAAATTCACTATGTGACATCGCCATGTCAGAGATTGTTTGTTCAACATCAATTGGAATTAACTCCAAGAAATCATCAATAAAGTTAGCAAACAATGGATTATATCTAACCAATTGTTTAGAAACAGATTGAAGATAATCTTCTGAAACCTCAAAAGTGGCTGGAACACACATCAATAGAATATAAAAGTCAGCTGATTGGAACATTTGCTCCTCATAACTAACATCTTCTTTAATAGCACGCTTCAATTCGCGAACTTTTTTGCTACCGGTATCTCCCTCAAGCATTGAACCGGCGCTTTCAAAAATATTAGGGAAAGGATAATTGATAACATTCAAAGCATCCATATTTTTAACATGATTACCTGCCAAAATACGGTACAAATGAGCCATGACAACATAAGCATAAAAAGTCTTAGTAATATGATTAGTTGGTTTGAGACGATATTTGTCCAAAGCAATATCAACGACTTTAAAAGCTGTCTTCTGTGTAAAATCTTCAAATGGCCATACATATCCCCTAGTGGCATTCCAATATAACGCCGCAATAGCCAAACGAATTGATTCCTCATCACCTACAAAGCGCATTGGTTCATAAGCTATTCTGACACCGAAACGCTTTAAATAACCTCTCATTGGCTTTAAATGACGTAAAACTGTTGCCTTACTACTATCAAGTGTTTGATAAAAATGTTTAAATGAACTTTCTTTTTCTTTTACAATCGCATCTAAAAATAGATAACCATCAGAATTAGTCGTTAAATAAGCATGATAAGCATCTCTGGTAACGTCAAACATCTCTTCAGTCGAATACTTGCTCTTCTTCAAGATTCGTTTGAAATCTTCTTGAATCCCCAAAAAAGTATTGTAGACACTGCCGTAACTCTTATTCATTTGATAGGCAGCTTTTCGTAAGTTAATATCCTTTACCTTAATATCACGATTACGATATGTTCCAATAAGATCTGCACTAGCTAATTGATTAGTTCTTATTAACTTTATTTTATTAAATAATTGTATTTTTTCAATTTCGGACTTTGATAAAAATAAGTCAGTAAAGCTATCCAAGAACTCCACCCCCATAGATATAATTAGTTCTATTATAATAGAATATATCCAAAGTTTTATAATTTATATTTATATTATCATAAATATTTTCCTAAATAAGTAACCTACAATGTTTCAGAACTTAAATAAATAGACAAGATATTTATAGAAATATGAATATATTTTATTATCTATACCAATAAGTTATTTTACGCCTTATTTTAAATAAGTATAGTCCTTGAGCGTTCCTTAATTCAGAAAAAAACAATTTTCATAAAAAGTAAAAAATTAGGTTGAAAGAATCAATCTTTTTGAAGAAGCTAACCATTGTTTCATAGGGAATAATAAGATATTTTTGAAGGCTTTTTATTTTCCAAATAAAAAGCTCCTTAAAATAGACACATTGGCTAATTTGAAATAAATACTTTGAAAAATTATATTAATAATTTCTGAAAAAACATTTTTTAAAGACACAAAAAAAGGAATCAACCTAAGTTGATCCCTTTACCATTAGCGTGGC
>NZ_AZES01000064.1 GCF_001434985.1 Companilactobacillus paralimentarius DSM 13238 = JCM 10415
TTTTATTTTGTCATTTTTCTAAAGTGGCTAACTTGATTATAAAATTCGCCGAAGAATTAACAAGTTAAAGTTTAATAATAATCGATACGAGAATTCTTAAATTAGAATTTTTGTATCGATTTTTTTAATATTTATGAATACGTGTTATACGAACTATATACACAAAATCTATTGACCTTGTTCGCTATTAGACGTTATATTTAAAAAGTTAAATAAATGGGGAGGAAAATAATAGTAATACCACGATTTAAAAATAAAAAGATAACAGAGTAGAGAATAAAGCGTTAAGTGTCAAAAAGACGGAATGTGCTTTTGAACGAAGAAGTAAATTCGCGGTTTTATTCTCGCATTCGCTGCATAATGATATGTAGCAGCTCTAAGAGGAGATGCTCAAAATGAACAAGAAAAACAGTATTTATTCGATTACCACAATGGGTCTTTTAGTAGCAATGATGATTGTTTTAACTAATTTTTTAAGTATACAAACGCAATTCCTACGTATTTCATTTGAATTCATACCACAAGCCATTTTAGGAATGTTCTTTGGTCCGCTTTGGGCGGGAATTTCATCGGTAGTAGCTGATGTTGTCGGGACAACATTATTTGGTAAAGCTGGATTCTTTATTGGCTTTACGTTAAATGCGCTTATTTCAGGTGTTTTATATGGATTATTCTTCTACAAAAAAGAAATTACTTTAAAAAATACTTTCATCTGTGTTTTACTAAATACCCTTATTATTAGTTTGTTTTTAACACCATTATGGTTATCAATCATGTATCATGTGCCATTCTTTAACATGGGGCTTTGGGTTCCTAGAATTATTAAAGCAGTTGCCATGCTCTTTATTCAAACAGGTTCAATTATGTTCTTTGGTAAGGCACTACCACTAAAAATGCTTGCTAGTCGTTACATGGCGAAAGGATAAAAATGTTTAAGACAGGTTCAGAGGTTATTCAGTGGATTATTTCACGAGGTTACTTTGGCAGTTGTCCTGGATTAGAACGTATTACTGAATTATTACGTTTGCTCGGTAATCCTGAACGAACTTATCCGACAATCCATGTTGCAGGAACTAATGGAAAAGGATCAACGACACGCTATTTGGCTAATCTGTTGCGTACCAATGGTTTGAAAATTGGTACTTTTAATTCGCCATTCATTAAAGATTTTGCTGAACAAGTGGAAATCAATGGACAAGAAATTGATAGTTTTAACTTGGTTAAACTGGGAAATCAGATTAAACCATTAGTTGAGCAAATGGATAGACAAAAAGAATTTTACGGTATAACTGAATTTGAAATTCTCACTGGGTTAGCCTTTTCTTATTTTAAAGGACGAGTAGACATAGCAATTATTGAAGTGGGCATGGGTGGCCTGCTAGATAGTACTAATGTCATTGAACCAGAGTTGACTGCTATTACAACGATTGGATTAGATCATACTGCCTTTTTAGGGGATACAATTGAAAAAATAGCTTATCAAAAGGCTGGTATCATTAAAAAAAATACACCGTTAATTGTTGCAAATGTTTCTGAAGATGCATTGAACGTTATTAAAACCCAAGCAGCAAAAAATGATGCACCAGTATATATTTGGAAACGAGACTATCAAACCGATTATCGAGGATTTGTTAGACAGCAATTTGAAGAATTCAATTTTCATAATCGTGAAATACAATTAAAAAATTTGGAGACACCATTGATTGGTCATCAACAAGTTGAAAATGCAGCTGTGGCATTGGAAATGTACTATCTCTATACTCAAAAACATAATTTGCCTTTTAACAAAAGTAAGATTGTTAATGGGTTACTACAAACTAAATGGCCAGCACGAATGGAGATTATTAGTTTAAAACCTTTGGTAATTATGGATGGAGCACATAATCCTCATGCGATTAAACGATTGAAGGAAAACCTTTTGACTGACTATCAAAATTATCATGTAAAAATATTGTTTTCAGCTATTGTGACAAAGGATATTAAATTAATGTTGGAAGAGTTATTACAGATACCCAATGTTGAAATCACCATGACAACCTTTGATGATGAAAGAGCTTTGAAATTGGAAGATTTTAAAGCTTGGCAACCGCGGATAAAGTTGAATGCTGACTGGCACGAGGCTTATCGGAAACTGAAAAATGAATTACAACCAAATGAGCTACTTTTGATTGCGGGATCACTTTATTTTTCTTCAGAAGTACGTTCACAAATTAAATAAAAGATTGAGCTGAAAAGACAATCTTCTTGGTTCCTTTGGAATCGGAAGATTGTCTTTTTGTATTGTAGGACGAACTAATATTAGTTGGAGTGTGTTTTTGTTATTCAAAAAATGAATTTGTCTAAATACAAGATAAGTATTAGACGAATGTACACTCTACCTTTATTCTAAAAGGTAAAGAGGTAAGAAAAATGAATGCATTAGATAAAGCTTTAAAGGGCGGAATTTTGGATTATGATGAAGCCGATTTTAAATTGGTTGATCAAACAGTAGAAAAAAATACACAAATAATTAATGAAATTAATTATCAAAATCATTCAATTGATGAACGTCGAAGGTTGTTCAGTCGTTTGTTCGGTTATCAAGTTCCTAATACTAGCGATATTAAAGCACCGTTCAATGCAGATCTAGGTTGTCATACTTTTATTAAAGACAATGTTTTTATCAATAAAGATTGTTTTTTCATGGACTTAGGCGGTGTTTGGATTGATGAAGGTACTAAGTTGGGTCCAAGGGTGGTTTTGATAACAGTAAATCATGGAGAGGCTCCTACGAAAAGAAAAACTTTGATTACAAAATCGATTCATATTGGAAAAAATGTTTGGCTCGGAACTGGTGTTACAGTGCTTCCTGGAGTGACAATTGGCGAGAATTCAATTGTTGGAGCGGCCTCAGTAGTAACCAAGGATGTAGCACCGAATAGTGTCGTAGTTGGATCACCAGCTAAAAAAAATTAGGGACGTTAGGGGATAAAATATTATGACAGAACATGAAAAATTATTGGCCGGTCAGGAATATGACTATCGAGATTCTGAATTACAACAGATGATTGCCCGTGGTAAAAAAATGATTCAGGAAATCAACACTCAAACTGATGATAAGCAACGTAGTGAGACAATGCAGTCGCTATTCAAACATGTTGGCACCAATCTAACAATTAATGGGCAATTTGGGGCAATCTACGGATCACATATTAGTTTTGGTGATGATGATTTTATCAATGGCAACTGTTATTTCCAAGATTCTAATTTAATCACTTTAGGTGATCGTGTTATTGTTGCTCCAGATACTAAATTCTATTGTGGTGAACATTCAATAGATGCTAGTCATCGTTTTGGAGTTCGTGAAGATGGTAGCCATTATTTGATTACACACACTGAGCCTATTTCAATTGGTAATGATGTTTGGGTCGGTGGTAATGTGACAATTATCGGTGGTGTCCATATTGGTAATAATGTAATTGTTGGAGCCGGAGCAGTAGTTGTAAATGACATACCTGATAATTGTATTGTCGGCGGCGTTCCTGCTAAAGTAATCAAAAACTTACCTAGTTTAAAAAATAAATGAGGTGAATGATTGTGAAATTACTGAAAAAACCGATTTTCAGCTTGTACAAATTAACCATTGATCCTAAGAACCAGCAGGCCTTCTTAGCAGAAGGAGTGAATAATTTAATAACATCGTATCAAAACGAATCAGGCACTTTAATGATGGTAGCAACACATGAGGATGAGGCTGGTAGCGTTAATTATATTTTTGAAATGTATCAAGATGATGCCAGTTATCAAATTCATGCGGCTTCACCGCAATTTCAACATTATGCCAAATTAGCTCAGAAAGTGGTTCAATCTAAGGAGATTCATAAATTAAGTTTAGAAAGACTTCACACGAGTAATCAACCGTTAGAAATTAAGGGTGAGAATCCATATTTTGTTCGTTTACTTGAAGTTACCGTAAATCATAATAATGTAAAATTTTTAAAAAATATTTCTAAAAATACTGTGGCTAATCTTGTAAGTAGTGTCGATTCTAATTATTGATATTTTTAAGGATAAATCAGCTATGCAAGAAATAAATGTTAATCAGTATTTATCACAAATTTCAACTGAATATACAATCCATGAATTGAAGGTTGATACTATGGTCAGTCAAGCCGATTTAAAGTTGGAATAATCAGCAAAAATAAGTAAACGTTTTCAATGGTCTGCTACAATAGAGTATGTAATTATTTATAAAACAGACGAGGACTTTAAAATGTCAAAATATTCAGTATTTATGGATTTAGATGGGACACTGCTATCAAGTGACCATAAACATATTTCGGTTCGTACTAAAGCTACAATTGAGCGCTTACAGAAGCACGATGTTAAATTCTATATTGCTACAGGAAGAATGTATGAGTTAGCCAAGATTACTCAGAATTTGTTGAATCCTGAAGTAGGATTGATTACCTCTAATGGTGCGGTTTTCGACGGTATCAACGGTCGTGAAGTTACACTGTTGGGTAGCAAGACAGTTGAACTAGCCTATCAAATAACTCAAGTTAATAAGTTACCAATGATGTTGTTTACACCAGAAACAGCTTATTTTACTGAAAAAATTCCACACTTTATTGCTCAGAATGCTGGTAACTTCGATGAAGCATTTGGTTATAAAGAAATTGAAAATCTAGAAGAATTACGTCAGGTAGCTGACAAAATTACCAATGGAGTTGTTTTGAGTCGTGGAGACATGGATGAATTGAATCAAGCCAAAGCTAAGTTAGCTGATAGTAAGAAATTACGTTTATCATCCTCAGGTCCCGATAATATTGAAATGATCCCTTTGAAGACCGATAAGGCTACTGCTATTCAGCAAGTTCAATGGGAACAACGTATCGATGCTGATCATACCTTTGTCTTTGGTGATGGCATGAATGACTTAGGAATGATGCAACAGGCTAAATATTCGGTTGCTATGGGGAATGGAGTAAGTACAATCAAAGAGCAAGCCAACTATGTAACGGAAACAAATGCTAAAGATGGTATTGCTGCATTCTTAGAGAACTTCTTTAAAGATGAATTCTAAAATAATTAGCTTGTTAATCAAGAAAACTCGTAATTATTGAAGTTTGACTAGAGCACACGTTAACAAAATACGAGATGTTCATATCAACCAGTTTATGGTTGATATGGACATCTTTTTAATTAAAAATTATATAATTTATTCCAAACTAAATCTCAATAAAAATCTAAATATTGAATTTTATGATTTTTTTGATTAATAGAATTGAATTAAGCTGTTCTACATGTGTATAATGTAAGCGTTATCGTTAGTTTTTTGTTTAAAAAAACTAACTAAAATTGTCCTGATAGGAGGCTGCAATAGTGAAGTTTACAAATGGTTATTGGATGAATCGTGAAGAATATCAGATTGATTCACCGATGGAAGCTTATGATGCACAAAAAGAAGGGAATAGTCTAAAGGTCTTTGCACCGTTTAAAAGAGTTTTAAGCAGGGGTGATCAACTTAACTTAGGAGCAACAACTATAACACTGACTTCTCCTATAGAGAATGTCATTGGCGTTAAACTGGAACATTTTGACTCTGAAGATCATGGTCCTAGTTTCAAAATTAATAATTTGAACCCTAAAGTAGACATTCAAGTGAAAGATAAAATGGCTTCTTTGGAAAGTGGCGACTTAAAAGTGTCATTACCATTGAATGAGGACTTTTTAATGAAGTTTACAGCCAATAATCATTTGGTTACTGAATCAGTCCAAAAGGCTCAAGGAGTTATATATAATCGCGATAAAAAACAAAATTATATGTGCGAACAATTATCAATGGGTATTGATGAAAAAATTTATGGCCTAGGAGAAAGATTTGGTAATTTTGTCAAGAATGGTCAGTCCATAGATACTTGGAATCAAGATGGTGGAACGGGAAGCGAGCAAGCTTACAAGAATATTCCATTTTATTTAAGCAGTAATGGTTATGGTGTATTTGTAGATGAACCGCAAAAAGTTTCATTTGAGGTGGCATCAGAAAATGTTGATCGAGTGCAATTCAGTACTGAAGGTCAATCATTGCAATACTATGTAATTTACGGTCCAACGTCTAAAGAAGTATTGCATCGTTATACTCAATTAACCGGAAAAATCAATTTACCACCAGCATGGTCATTTGGACTTTGGCTAAGTACTTCATTTACGACCGACTATAGTGAGGAAACTGTTCTTAAATTCATTGATGGCATGAAGGAACATGATATTCCTTTGGATGTTTTTCATTTTGATTGTTTCTGGCAAAAGGGCTTTGAATGGTGTACTTTAGCATGGGATAAGGAACAATTTCCTGATCCTGAAGGATTATTGAGAAAGATTCATGAACGTGGTGTGAAAGTCTGTGTCTGGTTAAATCCTTATATTGCTCAAAAATCACCATTATTTAAAGAGGCTAAGGAAAAGGGCTATTTGATTAAGCGTCAAAATGGTGATGTATGGCAATGGGATTTGTGGCAAGCAGGTAATGGGTTTATTGATTTTACGAATCCGGCCGCTAAAAAATGGTATAAAAGTAAGTTAAAAGAATTGTTGGATATGGGAGTAGATTGCTTCAAGACTGATTTTGGCGAGCGGATACCAATTGATGATGTTCAGTTTTATGATGGCTCAAATCCACAACAGGAACATAATTACTACACACTGCAATATAATCAAGCAGTCTACGATATTATCGCAGAGGTTAAGGGTAAAAAAGAAGCCGTGGTCTTTGCTCGTTCAGCAACAGTAGGTTCTCAGTCATATCCTGTTCACTGGGGTGGCGATTGTCTATCTAACTATAATTCCATGCGTGATACCTTACGTGGCGGTTTGTCGTTTCTAGTATCTGGTTTTGGATTCTGGAGTCATGATATTGGAGGATTTGAAGATGGTGATGATCGGCCAACACCTGACCTATACAAGCGTTGGACCCAATTTGGATTGTTATCTTCACATAGTCGATATCATGGAAGTAATGTTTATCGTGTACCATGGAATTTTGATCAAGAAGCCGTTGAGAATACTAGACGATATGTAAATTTAAAGTTATCATTGATGCCATATCTTTATACACAGGCGGCTTACGATGCTAAGTTTGGTAATCCTCTGATGAGACCAATGTTTTTAGAATTTGAAGATGATCCGAATGTTTCAGATTTGGCCACACAATATATGTTTGGTTCTCAAATCTTAGTAGCACCAATCTTTAATGATCAAGGCAAGGCACACTTCTACTTACCAGGGGGGAAGTGGACTAGTTTGTTGGATAATAAGGTTTATCAAGCACCTGAGTCAGGGGAGTGGTTAAACGATAAATTCGATGAATTAAGTTTGCCAGTCTTGGTACGTGAAAATACTATTTTGGTACGTAATGAAAAAGCCATTCATGCTGAATATGATTATACTAAGAACGTTGATATTCACTTATATCAGATCAAAGAAGGGACTGTCTCAACTAATATCGTTAGTTCTAAAGGACTAGAGGCAGCTTCCATTAGAGTTCAAAGAAAAAATCAACAAATTAAGGTATCAACTGTTGGCGTTAAAGGTAAAGTAAGAGTATATTTACATGAAAATGAACAAATTATGCAAAAAGGATTAATTGATAATCAGGTTGTCTTTAATTTAGAATAAACTATTGTGACAGATTCGTTTTAAGAATGGATCTGTCTTTTTATTGCTAATAGTTGCCGATTGGTCTATACATATGTAGTATGTAATTAGGATTATTAAATTGTTTATATTAAAGCCGTTGAGAAGGTATGTTTAATGAATAGATTAACTATTAGAAGGATAAATGAGCTGAATGTGTTGCGCGAAGTGTTCAATCAGACACCAACATCTCGGGCTGCTGTAGCAAAAAAACTAGGATTAACTAAGTCGACTGTCTATAATATTTTTACTAAATTAGCTAATGATAATTTGGTATATGACATCGGTCAGGGAAACAGTACTCGTAGTGGTGGACGTAAACCAGTCTTGACTAATTTTAATGCTCAAGCTGGATATACTATAAATACAAAAATTAATCAGGCTACGATTAGTTGTATGACAAATTGGTTAGATGGAAGTGTTGTAAATTATCAGGAGTTTCCTATCGATGGCAAGGATGCCTCAAAGCAATTGTTAGCATTATATCAGGCTATTAAATTATCTACGCTTGATAATGCTGACTTAATGGGTATTTCCGTCGCAATTTATGGGGTCGTTAAGGATAATCATATTGTCAAAGCTATGAGTCAAGATTTGATTCAGTATGATTTGGTTCAAATTTTGCAGAGTAGATTTAATGTACCAGTACTATTGGAAAATGAGGCCAATTTGGCAGCTTTAGCAATAAAAGACTTTTCAGGTATTTCAATTCAAGATGCTATTGCACTCAGCCTGACTGATCAAATTGGAGTTGGAGCGATCATTAATGGTCAACTTTATTCAGGAAAAAATAGTCGAGCAGGAGAAATCGGCTCGGGCAAGTATTACGGCTTGGGTAATAAAAGTCCATTGTCATTAGAGAATGTAGGCTCTGATCAAGCTGTTTTTACACAAATTCAAGACTTAAAACAATCCTCAGTAGTTATTGCTGATATTCGTCGTTGGTATGATCTAGGGGATGAAATCGTGCAAGAAGTTTTGAAAAATTTTGAAACTAGTATAATTATTATTTTACAAAATATTTTTTTGCTATTTGATCCTGAAAAAGTGGTCATAAGTTCTCGAGTTTTGCAGGCGATTCCTGAAATAATGAAGCGTGTTGAAAAGGAATTGTCGCAAGTAGTAGATCATGAATTTTATATTGAAGTTTCTGATAGTGTAAGTAGTAATAGTTTATTGGGCGGTTGTGCGATGATAACTAGAAGAATATTAGAACTTCCAGATGCCGATTTACAATTCAAAAATAGAACCATGCCCACAGTTAGTGAGTAGTGAAAGGGACTGATATAAAGATATTAGTCTTTTTTATTTACGATTATTTCGAATAATTATTTTTAATAAGGGCTTGACGTTTCTTTAGAAAACGGTTATATCCTAGTTAGTTCTTTTAATAAAAAAACTAACTAGGAGGGTTATTTATGAAAAGTATTATTTCCGTATTTCAAAATAAATTTTTGCCAGCTTTAGCAAAATTTGGAAATCTGAAGTATATGGTTGTTCTTCGTGATGGAATGATTATTACAATTCCATTTACTATTTTTGGTAGTATTTTTATGATTGTCGTTAATTTGCCATTTACTTGGTGGGCTGACTTTATTAAACCTATTTCAGGTTATTTAAATGCTGCTGTAACAGTTACTTTTGGTATTTTGGCTTTAATTGTAGCTATGGGAATTAGCTATCAATCAGCTAAGGCTAATAAATTGGATACAATGACAGGAACGGTTATTCCTACGGTTGCATTCTTATTAGCGATGTTGAACAATAAGTTGACTATCGATCCAGCCGATCTTGGATCAGGTGGTATCTTTACAGCTATTGTCATTTGTATTATTTCTAGTGAAATTATTCGTTTCTGTGTTGCCCGTAATTGGACAATCGAATTACCTGACTCAGTTCCACCTGCAGTTGCCAAATCATTTTCATCTTTGATTCCTGGCTCAATTGCATTGTTCCTTGTTTGGTTAGTTAGAGTTGTATTACATGTCAATATCAACTCAGTTATCCAATTTATTTTCTCACCACTTGTTGTTGGATTAGATAGCATTTGGGGTATTGAATTGGCTATCTTCTTAGTACTTGCACTTTGGGTTGTTGGTGTTCATGGTACTAACGTAATTGGCAGTATTTATACACCAGTATTCTTAAGCTTCTTAACAGCTAATATCAATGCTGTAGCAAAAGGACATGCTCCAGTTCACATTGCTGCTGATGGTTTCTTGAACTTTGGATTAACTATTGGTGGTACAGGTGCTATTTTAGGATTAGTTCTTTGCATGTTCACTGCTAAGAGTAAACGTTATAAGGCAATGCGTAATCTTGGATTCATGCCTTCAGTCTTTAATATCAGTGAACCTATTATGTTTGGTTTACCTGTTGTTTTAAATCCTACTTTGATGGTTCCATTTATTGTTACACCGATGGTTCTAGAATTTATTACGTACTATCTTATGAAGTTTGGTGTCATTGGTATGATCGTAGCTCAAGTTCCTTGGACAACACCTACAGTTATTAGTGGATTCCTTATGACTGGTGGAGATTGGCGTGCATCACTTTGGCAATTAATTGAATTGATTGTTTCCGTTGCAGCATACTATCCATTCTTCAAAGTCTTAGACCGTCAAGAAATAAAGGTTGAACAAGCTGAAGAGGCTAAAAAAGAAAATGCAGCTACAGACGATTCAATAGCTACTGACACTTCTGTAAAGGGAGCATAATTAATGTATTATCAAAGATTAAAAAAATTTCCTAAGAATTTTCTTTGGGGAGCTGCTTCTGCTGCCTATCAAATTGAGGGTGCTTTTGACGAGGATGGTAAAGGTCCTTCAATCTGGGATACCTTTACCAAAATTCCTGGTAAAACTTTCAATGGTACGAATGGTGATATCGCTGTTGATCATTATCATCGATATAAAGAAGATGTCCGTTTGATGTCAGAAATGGGATTGAAAGCTTATCGTTTTTCAATTGCGTGGTCACGGATAATTCCAGATGGTGAAGGGACCGTTAATCCAGAAGGCTTAAAGTTTTATGATAATTTAATTAATGAGTTAATAAAATATCATATTGAACCGATTGTAACTTTGTATCACTGGGATATTCCCCAAGCATTGCAAGATAAATATAATGGTTGGGAATCTAGAAAAACCATTCAAGCCTTTAAAAAATACTGTCAAACTGTTTTCAAGGCATTTGGAGATCGAGTTAAATATTGGGTAACCTTTAATGAACAGAACGTTTTTACAGCAATGGGCTATAGATGGGCTTCACATCCACCTAATGTTAGTGATGTTAAGCGAATGTATGCAGCCAATCATATCGTCAACCTTGCAAATGCCGAGGTGATTAACTTATTTCATCAGATGGTTCCACAGGGTAAAATTGGTCCTAGTTTTGGTTATGGTCCAACCTATCCGATCAC
The DNA here is from genome assembly GCF_001434985.1 of Companilactobacillus paralimentarius DSM 13238 = JCM 10415. Lineage (GTDB taxonomy): Bacteria > Bacillota > Bacilli > Lactobacillales > Lactobacillaceae > Companilactobacillus > Companilactobacillus paralimentarius. The sequence goes on from NZ_AZES01000064.1 coordinate 11,096, forward strand.
AGCAGATCCTAATGATGTTTTAGCAGCAGATAACGCTGATGATTTTAATAATAATTGGTGGTTAGATGTTTATTGTCGAGGAACTTATCCAGCTTTAGTCATGAATCATTTAAAGGATCTTGGCATTGCTCCAGAGGTGACTTTGGATGATGAAAAACTATTGAAATCGGCTAAACCTGATTTTCTAGGTATCAATTATTACCATGGGGGGACGTTCCAACAGAATCAAATTGAGCATCCTGATAAAACTACGCAGCATGAAAAGAATTTTTCGAAAACTGATCCATATTTGATGCAACCTAAAGGTACTCAGGCACAAACACCAGAGATGGCAATGTTTAACAATGTAGAGAATCCTTATTTGCATAAGACACAGTGGGGATGGGAGATTGATTCAGTAGGTTTCAGAATCTCATTGCGTCGGGTCTACGAAAAATATCAATTACCAATAATGGTTACTGAAAATGGTTTAGGAGCCCAGGATAAGTTAGAAGACAATAATGTGATTAATGATCAATATCGGATTGATTACTTACAAACACATATAACGGAAATGCAACGTGCTTTGACTGATGGTGTAGATTTATTAGGGTATTGTGCGTGGTCCTTTACAGATTTATTGAGTTGGTTAAATGGATATAAAAAACGCTATGGATTTGTATACGTTGATCGTGATGATAATGGTCCTAAAAATTTGACTCGTATACCTAAAAAGAGTTTTTATTGGTATCGTGATTTTATTCGAAGAAATTCTTAAATGAAAATCTCATAGATGATTTAAAAAGTCTATGGGATTTTTTTTGTTATTTGATTTTTGACATTACTTAAAAGTGATACTTAATATAAATAATAATTAATAAAGTTAAATATTGTCAATAATTCAATAGTTATTTTTCCTTTTTTTGTTACATTTTAGTTACTATCAGTGAACAAAACTGTAACTTTCCGTCATTGTCAAGATTTCTGCTTTATAATTTGTTTTGTTGCGATGGCAACGAAAGGGAGAAGGGAATTATGGCTTTGAAAAGAAGAATTATTGTAGCTCTTACTACGGTAATGTCGATAGTTTTGTTTTTCGTGGGTGCAACAGATGTCCAAGCAGCACGTGCTGATATGGTTGATGTGTCCAATAACAATGGGGCGATGACCATTTCTAATTTTACTGATATGCATAATAATTATGGTATCAAAGCGATTGTTACTAAAGTTAGTGAAGGTACATCATTTAAAGATACAACAGCTGCTGGTAATATTACAGCTGCTAAATCTGCTGGCTTATATGTTAATGGTTATCATTATGCTAGATATAGTACTGTTAGTGGTGCTAAAGCTGAAGCTGACTACGCTGCCAAAATTGCTCAAGCTGATGGTTTGCCAAGTGGAGCTGTTTTAGCAACTGATGTTGAAAGTTCGGAACAACAGAACTTATCAACATCTCAAAATGATGCTAACAATGCAGCCTTTATGAGCGAAGTTGCTAAATACGGATATCGTTCATGTATTTACACTATGGGTTCATGGGTTGGTACAACTATGACTGTGGATCAAGGATGGATTGCAGCATATCCATACAATGCTACAGGTGTAGAAGAATATACAACTCAACATGCATGGCAATGGTCAAGTTCATATACATTCAACGGTAGCTATGGAAACTTTGATGTTTCAGAACTTTACGATGATTACTTTGCAAGTTATACAGCACCAGCTGGTTCTAGCTCAACTACAACAACTACTACAGATAATAGTAGCTCAAGTAGTTCTGCTTCAACCGACAGTGGTTCAAACAGTGCCGGTGCAAGTAAAGATGTAATTACTGTCAAGAATTCTTCTGGCAGTTACGTTCCTTTAATGGCACTTCAAAGTGACGGTACGATGAAGAGAATCACTAGCGAAGTTCTAGGTAATAACACACCATGGCAAACGGATCAAACTAAATCAGTGAATGGCGTAACATATTATCGTGTCGCTACAAATGAATGGGTGGCTGCAAGTTATGTAACTGGAAACAGTTCATCATCTGCAACTACTAATAATAGTAGTTCAAACAGTTCATCTAGTAGCAGTAACGTCATTAAGGTGAAGAATCCTTCAGGATTATACGTTAAACTTCAAGCTTTACAAAGTGATGGTTCAATGAAAGATATCACTAATGAAGTTTTAGGTAATAACACACCATGGCAAACAGATCAAACTAAAGTTGTTAACGGTGTAACATATTATCGAGTTGCTACTAACGAATGGGTTAGTTCAGCTTATGTAATTGCCTAATAAATTTTGAATTTATCTAAGATGTTGTGAGTTTTCACAACATCTTTTTTTATAGAAAAATAAGTTACTTGTTCTTTGCTTTAAATTTTGGATTACTTTATAATGAAGACATAACAAGGGAGTAACTTGCAGGTTGCTGTGACAAAATCGTCAACAAGACGTAGCTCTGGTTTTGTCTTAATTAGTGAGACTTGTACGCATATTTAGCGTGCAGGTCTCTTTTTTTATAGAAAGAAGGGATACTAATGAAACAAGTCGAAAATAAAAAGTTTTCTCGGTACTATGCTTTAAGTAAAGGATCTTTGCTAAGTAAATTTAAAACTAGCGAGGATGGATTAAGTAATCAACAGGCTGCAAAGCTTTTGAAAGAAAACGGTCCTAATGCTCTAGCTCAAGGGAAACGAAAGAATCTTATCCAGCGTTTCTTAGATCAGTTTAAGGACTTCATGATTATTGTTTTATTGGCAGCCGCATTAATATCTGGATTGGTAGCTAAAGAATGGGCCGACGCAGCACTGATTTTGGCCGTTGTTATTATCAATGCTATTTTTGGTGTTTTTCAGGAATCAAAAGCCGAGGAAGCTATCGATGCATTAAAGGAAATGTCGACTCCAGAAGCTCACGTAAGACGAAATGGAAAATTAGAAACCATTAGTAGTGAGGATTTAGTTGTGGGGGATGTAGTTTTATTAGAAGCTGGTGATATTGTACCTGCCGATATTCGCTTGCTCGATTCGGCCTCCATGAAGATTGAGGAATCAGCTTTAACCGGTGAATCTGTTCCCGTAGAAAAATCCGCTGAAGTGTTGGCAGATGAGGACATTCCTTTGGGTGATCGGAAGAACATGGCCTATATGAATAGTAATGTGACATATGGTCGAGGCGTCGGCATTGTTGTCAGTATTGGTATGGACACACAAGTTGGGCAAATTGCTGGAATGATCAATCGAGCTGAAGATATTGGAACACCATTACAAGATAATTTGAATTCTTTAGGGAAAACTTTAACTTGGTTAATTTTGGTTATTGCTGCAGTTATTTTTGCAGTAGGTATTTTCAATAATCACGATGGTCTACCAATGAATGAACTGGTTATTAATATGCTATTGGTAGCAATCTCGTTAGCAGTTGCTGCTATTCCTGAAGGGTTACCCGCTATTGTTACAATCATTTTGGCTTTAGGAACAACAAGGATGGCCAAAAGAAAAGCTTTAGTTCGTAAATTACCAGCTGTAGAAACATTAGGAAGTACAGAAATTGTTGCCTCTGATAAAACAGGTACGTTAACACAGAATAAAATGACCGTGGAAAAAATTTATCAATACGGCAAATTACAAGATGCTTCGGAACCAATTTCGGATGCCGATAAAGTTCTACAGGTTATGACCTTTAGTAACGATACAAAGATTCAAAGTGATGGAACTCTAGTAGGTGATCCAACTGAAACAGCTCTAGTACAATTTGGCTTTGACCACGATTATCAGGTGGAAGATGAGTTAGTTAAAGAACCACGTGTTGCAGAAGTGCCGTTCGATTCAGAACGTAAATTGATGTCAACGATTCATCAATTGCCAAATAGTAAGTATCTGGTGGCCGTAAAAGGTGCACCTGATATGTTATTGCAGCGTGTTACTAAGATTCAGGCTACCCCAGGTGAAGTACGTGATTTTACAGAAGCCGATGAAACTGAAATTCTGAAACAAAATAAAAATATGGCCGTTCAAGCTTTACGAGTGTTGGCAATGGGATATAAGATCGTTGACCAGATACCAACAACAGTAGATTCTGACACTGTCGAAAATGATTTGATTTTTGCCGGATTGATCGGAATGATTGATCCAGAACGTCCAGAAGCCGCTCAAGCTGTAGCAGATGCTAAAAAGGCTGGTATCCGCCCAATTATGATTACTGGTGATCATCAAGATACCGCTGAAGCTATTGCTAAACGATTAGGTATCATTAAACCAGGTGATGATGGAGCAGTTATTACAGGAGCTCAATTGGATCAACTGAGTGACGAGGAATTTGATAAAAAAGTTCAACAGTATTCAGTTTATGCTCGTGTCTCACCGGAACACAAAGTTAGAATTGTTAGTGCTTGGCAAGATAAAGGTAAAGTTGTAGCGATGACAGGGGATGGAGTTAATGATGCCCCCGCTTTGAAATCAGCTGATATCGGTATTGGAATGGGTATCACTGGTACTGAAGTATCTAAAGGTGCATCAGATATGGTTTTAGCCGACGATAATTTTGCTACTATTATCGTAGCTGTTGAGGAAGGACGAAAAGTCTTCTCGAATATCCAAAAGTCGATTCAGTATTTACTTTCAGCAAACTTAGGTGAAGTATTGACTTTATTCATGATGACACTGTTGGGTTGGGACATTTTACTTCCAGTTCAACTATTGTGGATCAATTTAGCAACAGATACTTTCCCAGCAATTGCTTTAGGTGTTGAACCAACAGAACCGGGCATTATGGATCGAAAACCCCGTGGTCGTAAGTCTAGCTTCTTAGGTGGTGGAATTGGTTCCTCGATTGTCTACCAAGGCATTCTAGAAGGTCTGATTACATTAGGAGTTTATGGATTGGCAATTACATTTCCAGTTCACACTGCAAATGCTGCTATGCACGCTGATGCCTTGACAATGGCTTATGCTACTTTGGCCTTGATTCAGTTATTCCATGCATTTAATGTTAAATCAACTTACCAATCAATTTTCAAAGTACATCCATTCAAGAATAAGATGTTTAATATTGGAGTTGCCACTTCATTTATTATGGTTGCAGCGACAATTTTAGTACCAGGCTTTAATGGATTATTCCATGTAACAGAGTTGAATTTGTTACAATGGTCAATTGTTTTAGGTGCTGGTGTCTTGATGGTACTTATTGTTGAAATTGTTAAGTCCTTTCAACGTCGCACTAGCAAGTAAAGGATAATAAACGTGTTTATAAAGCAAAATGGCGTTCATGTTGACCGATTTAGTCAATATGAACGCCATTTTTGTATAAGTAATTATTTTGATAAGCTGAGCAATTGCTCCAAGCTTTTGATCTCATAAGTTGCTTCAAAAGTAGTTTGATTAGCAATTTCTTTAGGATTGAACCAAACAGAATCCAGATGAGCCGCATTGGCGCCGGAAATATCCGCTGTTAATGAGTCACCGATAACTAACATTTTTTGTTGATCAATACCAATTTTGTCGATAACAATTTTGAAGAAATTAGGATCAGGCTTCTGATAACCAAGATCTTCGGATAGATATAAATCATCAAAATCAGTTAGTAAGTTGGAACGAGTAAGCTGTGAGTATTGTTTTTCTTTAGTACCGTTTGAAATTGCATAGATATGATGAGTTTGATGTAGTGCATCTAAAACTTGTTTAGCATGTGGCATAAGAATATTTTCTAGTTTAAAGAGTTCAAGATAGGCCGCATTTACTTTAGTACCATTAACTTTTTTTCCAAAGTGATCAAAGTATAATTCAAAACGAGTATTCAAAAGATCGTCACGTTTGATTTCTTTACGTTCTAATTTTTCCCAAAGTCCGTCGTTTAATTCATGCCAATAGGCAATCTGATCGTCGGTGAAGGGGAAGTTAATCTGCTTTGACAATCTATGTAGTGCCTTTTCAGCGTTGGCTTTAGTGTCAAGAATAGTATTATCAAGATCGAATAGCAAAATAGGATATTTCATTTAATTCCTCCACGATAATTATATTAATTGCATTATACTGCTAAATTTGTTTATAAAAAAAAAACTTAGGAAAATTCATCCTAAGTTTTCGTTTGCATGTCATCTGATTAACAGATCTGATCACCAAGTTTAACCATTTTTTCACGACGTTCTTCTGCTGATTCAGGTTTAACATTTCTCCAATCAACAACTGAAAGGGCACCATCGAGAATACCACTATTGTCTTTGAGAGCTAAGGCATTGTGCCATAATGAAGTATTCAAACCATCTGTTAGTAGATCAGCATCGGAAGGGGATGTCTTCAAATCGTAACCTGCGTTATTTTCAAGATCTACGGTGTATTTAGGATCTTCATCTTTTAAAATAACGATTTGAAATTTATCACCGATAGCACAGCTACCACCAAGACTAGAATATTTGTTTGAACCATCATCTGTTGTAAGAATCATTGGGAATCCACTAGGAATTCTTTCTGCTAAATATGCTTGTGCTTCATCTTTAATATTAATTTTCATAGTTGTTTTCCTCACTTATTTGTATTTATTTAAAAGTTCTTTTGATTGAATCTTTATTACAAGTATTACTATACATCATATTTAAGTTGATTACAAATTAATTGTACACAATCTTTTACTTTGAAGAAAAAAGATGCATTTGATTTACATCTTTATTAAATTTATTAGCAAATTTGATCGCCAAGTTTAACCATCTTGTTATGGCGTTGCTCAGCAGTTTCGGGTTTAACATTTCTCCAATCAACAACTGAAAGGGCACCATCAAGAATACCACTGTTGTCTTTAAGAGCTAAGGCATTATGCCAAAGTGAGATATTTAGACCATCAGTAAAGAAATCAGTGTATTGTTCCTCAGTTGTCATGTTGTAACCAGCATTATTTTCGATCGGAACAGTATATTTAGGATCAGCATCTTTAAGAATAACTAATTGAAATTTATCACCGATAGCACAACTACCGCCCAAGCTGGAATATTTATTTGAACCATCATCTGTTGTCAAAATAACAGTACTGCCAGTTGGAATTTTATCTTCTAAATATTTTAATGCTTCATCTTTAAAGTTGATTTTCATAGTTAGGATCCTTTCTATTGCCAAATAGATTGTGCAATCTCTATTTGCACACAACCTTTATTACACTTACTAATCTACAGTATTTAAGAATCATGTGCAAATAGTTTGCTCATAACTTTTTGGAAACAAGGGTAATAATAGACATAATAAAGAGGATTGCCGCGATCCAAAGTAGAACGTTGCTAGTTAAATTCTGTGGACCAAAGTTTCCTAAGTAGTTCCAGATCAATGGTGCAAAAAAAGCACTGATGATCGTAGAAATAGTTAGATAACTGCTCAATGAGTTAATTTGCTCTGGTTCTAATCCTTGATTACTAGCAAAAATTAAATAGGGACCAGTGTAGGAATAAACAAAATTGAACAAGATGGCTGCTATAATCGCAAGATAACTGGTATCAGTGATCCATAAAAGCAAAACAGCAATGGCAGCTCCTAAATAACCTAACGTTAAAGTGAAGTGGTGAATTTTTTTATGTAATTTTCCGAAGGACAATCCAGCGACCAGCCCCCCTAAATTCATAGCTGATAGAGTTAAGTTGATGACTCGTGGATTACCCAATTGCTTATTTTGAAAATAACTAGGTAATTTTAATTGAACTCCCCAGATTAATAGATAAGTAATAAAAGTTAGAATAACTAATTGCCATTTTTGCCAGGGAAGATTGACTTTTGAATTGCTAGTTTTTACCGACAGATTCTCTGGCTCAGTTACGAAGAGTCCAATTAGAATAGCAATTACAATAAGAATTAAATATAGTCCAAAAACTGCACGCCAGATTCCTACTAATAATTCGGCTATTCCTAGTAAAACAGCATTACCTAGAGCCGTTAAACCAGTTTGATAGCCTAACAATCTGGCTCGGAATTCACCTTGATAATTATGGGCAATCAGACTGATAGCATGTGGTGAAAAGAGACCAACACCTAAGCCCAAAATAAAACGACTACACATTATTAGTAGAAAATTATTAATGAAAGCTGGAATCACTCCAGCAGTGGTACTAATGATTAGGCCAAAGATAACAACCTTTTTAATACCTAACTTTCGACAGAGATAGGGATTGGGTAGTATTGTCAGTAAAGCACTGAAATTGGCAATAGTTACGAGCCATTCGATCATTGTTGTGGGCACATTAGGAAAAGATTGTTTCAACTGAGGAATTACTCCTGTAATAACAGTGGTTATGTTGCTAACCGTGGAGAGACTAAGGATGCTGATAGTTGTTTTAGTGGACTTCATAATACCCCTCATTAATTAATTGATAGGCGTAGTCTATCATCGAAGTTCTTTCATTAGCGGACACTTTTGAAAGTAGATAGTGACAATTCTAAAATAAAAAACGACTAACAATAGTCGTTTTAAAAGTGAAATTTATAAATTTTAATAGATTTCTGTCATAGGAACTAAATGTTTGATACCTACTTTATAATAAGTTTTTTCAGCAAACTTTTTTTGACCACCTAATGAGCAAACGGTTCCTTGTGATAAAGTGTGTGATAGCTTAGTTCCCTTGAGATTGTAGGTGGAAGCCTTAGGAGCCAATACCTTAACCATATAATTGCTGGCTGTACTCATTTCATTCATTCCAGTTACATCGGGTGAATTGTTAGTAAGTATTTCAACACCTCTGGCTTTAACTAGTTCATCTTTACCGATAAGAAAGTAAAGATTCTTCCCATTGATCTTTTTAACATCACAGTCCTTGGTAGTGGATGCTGCTTGAATAGGTATAGTTGAAATTGTTGGAACCAAACCAATTGTAAGAAGAGAAGTTAATAATAAACATCTGTTAAATAGTTTCATAATATTATCTCCTAAGGATACATTTATTAAGTGATGGATCAGTAACTAGTTGCTTAATATTCTGTTATCGGAAACATAATAACGCATCTTATCAAAGAGGAGATAGCATGAAAGGTTGTCAATCGGTATAGCTAAGAGTCAAAAGATTTGATAGTTTTTTTTACCCCATCTTCTTAGAAAGAGTTCCGAAAATTAGGTTGACTAGGATTGGCAGTGCGTCAACCATGTATTGACAATAAAAGAATGCTTATGTTAACCTTTTCATGTTATGAAAGAAGGGGTAAACTATGGCAAATGTAGAACCTGCTGAAGCCTTGATGGAAGCAATTCATGTTGCGAGCCAAGATAAGGAAGTTCAAAAGAATTCAGAATTGATGGACCTTCTAATTAAGAGTGCTAAGCAATTGAAGTCCACAAATAACTATCATCAAGTGGCTGCTAATCTAAATAAATCATTACAATATTGGGGAATGGGACATGTTGGTGGTCCAGCTGCTATTGACACCTTGTATCAGGCAACAATCAATGACACACATGGCCGTGCCTATCAAAAATTACCTACAGGTATGGAATAAAGAGTACAAAAAAAAGATACATAATCGTATCTTTTTTTTTACACTAATTTAGTCCATACCCCAATAGTCTAGTTCCTTATCGATTGCTTTTTGAGCAACTAAATTAAGATAGTTGAAAGGTTCGTCAAAGTTAGGCGAGAAAAGCATATCAACGTAAGCTAAATCATCAATTGTATTATTGTTTTGGATGATTACAGAAACAGTATTAGCTGATTGTGCAACCTCGTGAGAGCTCATGAATTGAGCACCCAGAACGCGACGACTTTTACGATCGTAGACCAGTTCAATATTTATTTTAGTATTAGTTGGCATGAAATCAGGACGGTAATTACTTTCAAAATAAACATGATGGGCATCATAATTAGCATCTTTAGCGGCATTTAAAGTCAGACCAGTACAGGCAATCGTTTGACCAAATAACAACATACCACTAGTTGCTTGACTACCCATTGATTTACGACGACGTTTGAAAAGATTCATACCATCTAAGGTACCTTGACGAACGGCATGAGATGCCAAAGGAATATATTTGGAAGTTAAAGTTGGATTATATTGGATTTCGGTAACATCACCAGCAGCAAAAATATCAGGATCAGATGTCTGCATGTAGGCATTAGTGATAATAGCACCATTTTTTGCAATATTAACTTGTCCCTTAAGTAAATCAGATTGGGGAAGAACTCCCGGACAGATAGCTACCATGTCGACGATGTACTCATTGTCATCTTCAGTGGAAATTTTAAGATGTCCATCTTTAGTATCGCTGAAGCGGCTTACATTAGTACCAGTTAAAACGGTGACATGGTTATCCTCTAAGAGTTTTTTAACACGTTCAGAAATAGTGGTATCAACGTATTCATCCAATAGTTGATCATTTCTTTGAAATAAGACGATTTCATGTCCAGATTTAACGAAGCCTTCAGTCAACTCAACACCAGCATAACCACCACCTAAAACGGCAATTTTATGATTATTCTTAGATGCTTCGGAGAGTTGATGGGCTTGATTACAAGTCTTACACAACAAAATCTTAGGATTTTCAATTCCCGCAATGACAGGAATACTTGTTCTTGAACCTGTTGCTAGGATAAGTTTATCGTATTTGTCATGAAGAAGTTCACGTGTTTTCAAGTTCTGAGCCAAAATAGTGTGAGCTTGAGCATCAATTTTAATGACGTCATGTTGCATACGCATGTGAACACCTTTTTTAATGAATTCTTCTGGATTAGCGTAAAAAACGTCTCCTAAATCTTTTACATCGCCGCCAATGTGCAAATATGTTGCACAGGATAGATAGGATATGTCGGCGTGTCGCTCATAAACAGTTATTTCTGCATCTGGATTATATTTAAGACATTCATTCATAGCAGAAATTCCCGCGTGAGTACAACCTATAATGGCTACTTTCATTCAATTACTACGACTTTTCTATTATATTTACATTTATCATTTTTCATAAATTATTTTATTTAATATAACTTATAGTATACTTAGATTATAGACTTTTGATATATAAATAGTAGGTAATTAACACTTTATTTTAAATTTAGAAGGCGATTTAATATTGAAACCGATTTATCGTTATTTTGTACAGCCACAGATAGATGTGAGAACACATTCTATTTTTGGTTATGAACTTTTAATCAAGCAATGGACTCCAGATGGCTGGCGACTTCCCAAATCTTTTGTCGATATTGACTTGAATGTGAACGCAAAATTGTTAGTTGAAACAACTAAAATCTTAGGGAAAAAAGTTCAATATTGTTCCGTTAATGTTAGTCGTGAGCAATTGATGGATACGCAAATGGCAAAAGCAATCATTAAAAGTCAAGTGCAACTGTATCCTACTAAGTTGGTCGTAGAGTTAACTGAAGAACAAGGGCCACATCAGTACTGTGATTCTAAATTGGTACCATATTTACGCAAATTTATGGAACATGGCATGCAAATTTCACTGGACGATGTAGGCACTGGTGATAATAGTTTTGAGAGTATACATAGTTTTTTGCCTTTGGCTTCGGAATTAAAATTTGCTTTATAAAATTTTCGTTCAAATATTGGGGATTCTAAATTGCGTGAGAAACTCCGTGCCTGGAAAGGAATTAGCGGTGAATACGGGCAACGCCTAATTCTTGAAGGAATTGAGGATTTTGAGGATGACGAAATCAGTAATAAATTGGGAATTAACTTTCGTCAAGGTTATTACTATGGAAGGTCTGAATTGTTTCCATTAATTGGTGACTCTAACGAAATGAAAAACGTGTGAAATGATTTATAAGAGAAAATCAGTGTTTTAAAATTAATAATTCAAAAAAATTTTTTAATCAAAAGAACAGCCTCTATTAAGCATTCAAGATATATCTGCTACTTGAATTCCTTAATAGAGGCCGTTTTTATTTATTTTTTAGACTTTATGAATTAATTTCTTTGTGTGATTGGTAAGTAGGCCAATAACATGATCAAACTTATGCTAAGGACAAATAATGGTAGTGAAAGAATAGTTCCATTATGAATAAGACTTACTAAATATGTTAATCCACTGACAATCAAATAATAACCAAAACTGAATAGGCCACCAGCGCTGCCAATAACATCTTCATAACTCTTCAAGGCTAAGTTTAAGGCAATTGGTAAAGTTGTGTTCAATCCCAGAAAAATCAGAAAGAATCCAATGATCATTAAAATTGAGTTATTAAATTGGAGACTAATTACTAGGAATAGAGCGGAAATACTACTAAAGATCAGCCCAATTAGACCAATATATTCTGCCTTAATATATTTAGCCAAGAAGTTAACCAAGATGGCACCTAGTAGACTGGCTAATGCCAAAGATAACCCCAGACTTCCATATTGAATTGAGGAATAGTGGAAATGTTTGATAAAAATGAAGGGAGCTTCAGAGTAGTAACCAAATAAGATACCATTTATTCCACCAATTAGAATACTGTAGACCCATACAATTGGATCTTTTACTAGTCTTGAGGTTACTTTGAGCAATGATACTTTTTGAATATTCTTGCGATCAATAGTTTCAGGGAGACAATAGTAAGCATAGAGCAGAGTGACCACAGCCATGGCGATTAAAAAGCTGAAAACATTTTTATAGCCTAGGTAAGTTTGAATCAATCCACCAATTAGTGGACCAAAAGCGGGAGATAGAGCCATTGCAGCCCCAACTTTTGAAAAAACTTTGGTACTGGTGATACCAGAAAAACTTTCACGCATGATAGTTTGAGTGATGACTGAACCGACGCTAGCTCCAAAAGCTTGAATAAAGCGAGCTACTAACAGAAAATTAAAATTAGAACTTATCAGTAATCCTAAATTGCCCAATAAATAAAAGATAATTCCAATTAACATAGCTGATCGACGGCCAATTTTATCGGATAGTTGACCCCAGAAGAGAACTCCAATGGCAAAGGCAATAAAGTAGATACTTATTGTTAATTGAGATGTTCCAGCGCCGGCATTCATTTGTAAGCTGATTTGAGGTAGAACAGGGGTAAATATCGATTCACTGATTTGAGGGAATCCCACAAGTACAATGATCAATAAAAGTGATGGTACGGTGTTACGGACGTTTTTCATTTTAGACTCCTAAATTTTATTTTGCTGAAAAACGTCCTATATCATTTGCGGGCATGCAGGCCATGATGTTAGTTAAATTCATGGTTTTCACCTAATTTCTATAAAGTATATTAATCATGTTATAGGAATTATTGGAAATTTACAAATTACTTTATAGTAAAAGCATTTTTTATCCAAATCTTGAAAGCGCCTCCCAAAAAATAGTGCTATATTGAATTTATTAAAGATTGAAAGGGAAAGATAGAATGGATGAAGAAACACCACGTGTTAAGTCAGTTCTTTTGTTACCAAATTTTTACCTACGAGTAAATTATGATAACGGTCAAGTGAGATTTTCTAAGAGTAAAATGTACTACATGGAAACTCATGTCTTCCAACGTCCACACTTAGGATTAACATCATTGACTCCGGGCTGGTATTGGATCGGTAGTGATATTAAATTATTGGATAACAACAAATTCTCTGTTAATGACGCAATTTACGATGGTAATGAGATTTATGGTAGTAAAGTAAAACCATATTAATTATTAATCGTAGGACACAACATGTTCTGCTTTCGAATACTAGGGAAAATAAAGCAGGTAATCGTACTTTGGTTACCTGCTTTATTTGGTTTGAACAGGAAAATCAAGGTAATATTCTGTATTATATTAGCCAATATAATATTCGATTCTTTGTAAATTTTTATGAAATAAACTAATCTTTTTCAGATAATTTGGGTGCTTTTTATGGATAAAAATAGATAAGAAGTTAATAATATGAAGGTGAATAACGAATATACTTTGTTGATTAGTTAAGAGGGGTAAACATGGTCACTCGTTTGTTGAATTTTTTTGCTCAGATTCGCAACACTAAAGTTGCGAGTGCTGTTCGTAATACTTTAACGTTATTATTTCCAATTATGTTGTTGGGCAGTTTTGCTGATGTTATTAAGTTCGCATTTTTAACTAAAACTGGTTACATGGCCCAAATGTTCGGTGTTACCAGTTGGCTGCCATATTCGCGTGAATTGGGCTGGGTTATGGAAGTCATCTTCCATTGTACAATTGATATGATTGCTCTTTATGCTGCTTACGGGATAGCCTATTTTACTGCTAAGGAGTATAAGAAAGATGGTGGCAGTGCTGGTGCTATTGGACTGTTATCCTTTTTAATTATTTCATATCAACCCACAGAAGATGGATTACCTAATTTTAGTCGTTTCTTCATGTCGCAAGGAATGCTGATAGCTTTGATTATCGGTTATCTTTGTGGCCGCCTTTGGGTCAGGTTTGATGATTCAAAGATGCAATATCGCTATAAAATCATTATTCCGGTTTTCATTGTTTTATTAGTTTCAGCAATCCTAAATTTGGCGGGATTATTTTTAGTGAAATTGGAAATACCAACTTATGTGGCCAGCTTTGTAACTCAACATTCACCGTTCAACTCGCTAGTATATGTTTTAGGGATGGGCTTTCTAACTGATTTACTATCTTGGATGGCGGTCGGTGGTCCCTTTAGCAATAATCCTACTTTTAACGATGCACCTTCGATGGCTAATATGAATGCGGCCTTAAAGAGTGGATCATCTTGGAATGTGCCGTATAAATTTACTGATACGACTTTGTTTCATAGCTTCGCCAATTTTGGTGGTAGTGGTGTAATGATAGCTCTGATTATTGCTATTCTGATTTTTTCTAAAAAGACTCGAAATCGTAATGTTGCTAAATGGTCGATTTTTCCAGCAATTTTCAATAGTCACTATTCAATGATGTTAGGAATACCAGTACTTTTTAACCCAGTTTTCTTGGTACCGTTCCTTATTACACCGTTATTTAATATGATTGTGGCCGCAATGTTTATTCTCTTACATTGGATGCCAGTATCTGCCTACCCAGTGCCATTAGGAACTCCAGGTCCATTGATTGCTTTTATTGGTACTAATGGTAATTGGGTAACTCTGGTTTTGGGTGCCATTTTGTTAGTGATTGATATCTTGATCTATATGCCATTCGTTAAATTGTCAGATCGAATTAGTCAGAAAGCGGGTGACATCAATGAAAATTAAACATTGGTTTTGGACAATATTAGGAATTACCTTGTCAGTGATACTGATTTTTGTGTCATTAAATTGGTCACATCAGAATACAACTGAATTGGCCAAAATTCATAATTCAAAACTGTCGCCGGTTATAATGATTCCAGGAAGCTCTGCTTCAGTAAATCGGTTTGATACATTAGTTGATAAATTGAATAAGAACAATAAACAACCACACAGTTTGATTAAGATTCGGGTTACGACTGATAATAAGTTGCACGTTTCCGGTCGTTTGCGTCGTGGTGATAATGAACCAGTAATCGTTGTTGGATTTGAGAATAACCATGATGGTTATGACAATATCAAGAAACAGGCTAAATGGTTCAACACAGCTTTTAAGTTTTTGACAAAACAATATAATTTTAATAATTTCAAAGCTATAGGACACTCTAATGGTGGGCTGATTTATACGGCGTTCTTGGAGAATTATTATTCTGAATATTCAGAACAGATAAAAATCAAACAACTCATGACAATTGGTTCACCATATAACTTCAATGAGAAATCTGTTCGCCATAAGACACAAATGTTGTCCGATTTTATTGATGACCGTGAAAAAATTCCATCAAGTCTTAGTGTTTATTCAGTTGCAGGGACAGAGACTTACAATTCTGATGGATTAGTACCATTGGGAAGTGTTATGGCAGGTAAGTATATCTATCAAGGACAAGTTAAACATTTTACATCTATTTCTGTTTCAGGATCGGATGCTCAGCATTCTGATTTACCTCAAAATGATCAAATTATTGATTTAATCAATCGATATATTCTCGATCCTAAGCAAAAACCACAGCAACGGCGGGGTGCTATCTCACTAGATGGACAATAACTTTAAAGAAAAGTCGGATAATACAAACCTAATCGTCTCTGAATTGTGAGTTATAATAAATGTAAAGGCTTACATAGGGTGGAGGGCGATTTAAATGAGTTTAAATTTTGGTCGTAAGATTAATTATATGCCATTAATAATTTCTTTATTTGGCGGAATTATCATTGGATTCTTCTTTTACTTATTGTCACAGAAGACATTGATAGCAATTTTATTTGGTATTGTTTGTCTGATAGTCATTGTAATGTTATATACTCTCAAAACAAAAGATAATTTGGATCAGTGGGGAATTGATGATCGGGGAATTTACTATCAAGATTACAGCACTACTGGTAAGAGAATCAGAGCTATTTTACTACCAAATATTTCGAATGAAGAGACCGTGAAGTTTAGTGAAATTAAGAATTTTTCAATTGTTGTTGGTAAGGGAATGGATCTACCAAGTGGAATTGGACCAGATGGTCCGATTGATGTCACGTTCTATGTGATAGATTCTGCATATCAGACTTTTAATAGTCCTTATTATTTAGCATTAAAGTTAGATAAGGGAAAGGATATTGATTTGGACCTTTCTTCTAATGTTAAAGATGTGGTGGCTATAAATGAGGTTATTAGAAAGATTGAAGAAAAAACCAAACTGCAGGTTAAATTAGAAAAGCAACGTGTATAGTGGCATAATAAGTCGACCGATGAAATTATAATGGGTCGACTTTTTATTATTAAAAAAAGGAAGAGAGGTGTATAGCAATGCGTTGGATACCAACATTATTTATTTTGCTATTAGCAATGGTCAGTGGCTTATACATTCTTGTTAATTTAAAGAAGCTTCCTCGACCATATTTTGTTCTCTTCTATTGGCTGTATTTCGTAGGTTTAATGGCCGTTTTGTTCATGCCGATTTCTATCAATGGAATAACGGTCAAGATTCTGCCACCTGGATTGGGTCGCGTAAATCTATATGAATTACAATTATCCGGAATTGAGTTTTACGAAAATATTATTATGACTGTACCATTTGGCTTTTTTATTAAAAAAGTATTTCCAAAGTTTCCATTAATATTACTAGTTATTTTAGGGATTTTAATTGGATCTAGTTTCGAGTCTATGCAATATGTATTGTCACATCATTTCTTGATTGATCGTACAAGTGATATTAACGATGTGATTTCTAATGCTATGGGTGTTGTCATTGGTGGTGTGATGGCAATGATTTACAATCTTCTTTCAAAAGATAACTGATAACTACCTATTAATACGTTAATATATTAATATGGAGGGACAGTTTATGAGTTGGATATTTGTGATGATCTTGGCGGCTACATTGGCAGGATTTGTTCAAGGAGTGACTGGCTTTGGTTCGGGAATTGTTTTGATGGTCTTTTTACCACAGCTTTTACCGATTGATCAAAGTGCCGGAGTTTCTACGTTGACGATGTCAATTGCTATTATCATGGTAGCTTGGAAGTATCATAAGGCTTTGAAGTGGCAAAAATTAGTTGGACCGTTTTTGATTTATATTGTTATGGCTATTTTCTCGCTACATTTAAGTAAATATTTGGCGGCCGGATATTTAAAAATATTACTGGGATTATTATTGATTATTTTGGCGGTGTATTACACCGTAATGAATTTGAAGTCGATTTCAGTTAAATCAATTCCATTTTATGTCATGGCAGTCTTTGCATTGATTTCAGGATTCTTCAATGGAATGTTTGGTATTGGCGGGCCATTGATGGCATTGTACTTTTTGACTATTTCTAATTCTAAAGAGAATTACTTAGCTAGTATTCAGACTTTCTTTTTAATTGATACGATTGTCATGACTAGTTTACGTTTTTCGACCGGAATTTTAACAGTAGACAATTTGAAATTTGTTTTAGTGGGATTTATAGGGGCTATTTTGGGAACTATTTTAGCCAATCGTTTGGTTAGTCATTTGAATATTCGGATTATGGAATTTTTTATTTATGTTTTTATTGGAATTAGTGGCTGTTATTATTTGATAACGGCTTTATAATGAGAACATTTACTTGCATACATGGAAAATAGTCCGTATAATGCAATTTAATTATGTTTAAGAAATGAGGATTATATATTTGATTACTGTAAGTAACGTTAGTTTGCACTATGCTGATCGTAAGTTATTTGAGGATGTAAATATCAAATTTGCCCCAGGCAACTGTTACGGCTTAATCGGCGCAAATGGTGCCGGTAAATCAACTTTTCTAAAAGTGTTATCAGGTGAGATAACTCCTTCAACTGGTTCTGTTAAATTAGGACCTAATGAACGTTTGGCTACTTTGAAACAGAACCACTTCGACTATGATGACTACACAGTTATGGAAACTGTTCTCATGGGTCATGCCGACTTGTATAAGATTATGCAAGAAAAAGATGCCATCTACATGAAGCCCGACTTTAATGAAGAAGATGGTCTAAAAGCTGCTGACTTGGAAGCAAAATTTGGTGAAATGGGTGGCTGGGAAGCTGAAGGTGAAGCCTCCCAAATGCTTCAAGGCCTAAATATTCCTGAAAGTCTTCATCAAGAAAAAATGGCTAATCTAACAGCTGGTCAAAAAATTAAAGTGTTATTAGCTCAAGCTTTGTTTGGTCAACCAGATGTTTTGCTATTGGATGAGCCTACTAATGGACTTGATGTTGATTCAATTGATTGGTTAGAAGAATTTTTGATCAACTTTGAAAACACAGTTATTGTTGTATCCCATGACCGTTACTTCTTGAATAAAGTATGTACATACATGGCTGACTTGGATTATAGCAAGATTCAACTTTATGCTGGTAATTATGATTTCTGGCAACAATCTTCAGAATTGGCTCAACAAATGAAGCAAGATCAAAATTCTAAAAAAGAAGAAAAAATCAAAGAGTTGCAGGACTTTATTGCTCGTTTCTCGGCGAATGCTTCTAAATCTAAACAAGCTACTTCTCGTAAGAAGATGCTTGATAAGATTACATTAGATGATATTCAACCAAGTTCACGTCGTTATCCATTTATCAAGTTTGTGCCTAATCGTGAAATTGGAAATGATTTACTACAAGTGAAAGATCTGACTATTTCTATTGATGGGAAAACCGTTTTGAAGAATGCTAACTTTATTTTGAATAAGGACGATAAAGTAGCCTTTTTAGCAAAAAATGATATGGTAACAACGGCCTTATTCAAAGTTTTGACGGGTGAGTTAGAACCAGATTCAGGTACAGTAACTTGGGGTGTTACAACTAGCCAAGCATATTTACCAAAAGACTTTAACTCAATGTTTAATGAAGATACATCAATTATTGATTGGTTACGACAATTTGCTGAAAAGGGCGAAGATGATGATACATTCTTACGTGGTTTCTTAGGTAGAATGTTGTTCTCTGGGGATGACGTTACTAAGAAGGTTAACGTTTTATCTGGTGGAGAAAAAGTTCGTGTCATGCTATCAAAAATGATGTTGTTGAAGGCTAATGTTTTACTACTTGATGATCCAACTAACCATTTAGATTTGGAATCAATTACAGCCTTGAATGATAGTTTGATCGACTACAAAGGTTCAATTCTTTTTGCTTCACATGATCACCAATTTATTCAAACAATTGCTAACCGTTTGATTTACCTAACAGCAAATGGTGTGATTGATCGAGCAGATACTACTTATGATGAATTTAGAAGTAATGATCAAATTGAAGCACAAATTAACGAATTAGATAAATAAGCAAAATCCCGATTCCAAAATGGAGTCGGGATTTTTTGGTGTAACGATTAAGGATTATCAGAATAAATGATATTATATATTCAAATTTTCGAACGTTTTCTACTATATTAATTGAAGAGGAGGGATTATTAATTGAAGAGGAGGGATTGTTATGACAAAGACAATTCTGTCGGTAAATAATATCAGCAAGTCATTTGGCCGTTACAAAGCCATTGATAATGTGAGCTTCAACTTACAAAAAGGTGATATTTATGGTCTGATCGGATCTAATGGTGCTGGTAAAACCACTATTATGCGTTTGATTACACAATTATCGCCACTCAAAGTCGGTGAAATTAAGTTATTTGATCAAAAAATCAATCAGCAAGCACTTAAACATGTGGGAGCCGTTATTGAAACACCAGCTGCTTTTAATAAATTGACGGTTCAAGAAAACTTGAAATTAGTTGCCATACAGCGCGGTATTAATGACACTAGGAAAATCACAGAAATAATTAAATTCGTTGGCCTAACAGAAAAAATTCATACGAAGGCTAAAGATTTGTCACTCGGTCAAAGACAACGTTTAGGATTGGCAATAGCTATTTTACCAGAGCCTGATTTGTTGATTTTGGATGAACCAATCAATGGACTTGATCCATCAGGAATCATTGAATTCAGAAAGTTATTAAAGAAATTAAATCAGGAAAAACAAATTACAATTTTAATTTCGAGTCATATTTTGACCGAGTTATATCAAGTGTCGACGCGATTTGGTTTTATCTATGATGGACAATTGATCAAAGAGATTACTAAAGAGGAATTGGATAAAGCCAATCGGTCAGGACTTGTATTAACAGTTGATGATGTTTCAAAAGCATCGAAAATTATTGACGAAAAGTTTATGGAAAAATTTACGGTAATTGATGATAAAAATATACTGATTCATTCATTGAATGTTGATCCTTCTAAATTGAATCGAGAATTGGTTGAAAAAGGTATCTCGGTTATCAGCTTGACTAAGAAAGAAAAATCATTAGAAGATTACTATACGAATTTGATAGGAGGGATTAAGAATGCTTAATCAATTACGAACTGACTTCTATCGTCTAAGTCACACTTTGGGGATCTATTTGACACTACTTTTTGCTATGGGGTATTCAGCTCTTATCACTGGTAAAAATATCATTGGCGGAATCATGGTTACGACTGATTCAATGGCAAAATTGAATTCGACAAAAATTTGGACATTAAAGGATGGCATTAATGCCAGTACTTTATCATCAAGTCTTCTGGTATATGCTTTTATCGGTATCTTTGTAATGACAGTTGGCTATGAATTTAGCCAAAAGACGTATAAGAATACTTTGGTTTCAGGGATAACTCGAACACAATTTATTATTTCTAAATATTTGGTTATGCTGATCAATATTTTCGTATTAAGTCTGGTTTATTTTTTCACCAGTATCGTTACAGGGATGTTATCGTCCCGTTCTGGATGTAAGCTGATTCCTGAGACAACTTTTAAGAGAGGGTATAATGAATAAATC
>NZ_AZES01000065.1 GCF_001434985.1 Companilactobacillus paralimentarius DSM 13238 = JCM 10415
GAGGCTGTGACAAAACAGTCTCTTTATCTTAAAAGTTCGATGCGAATTTGAAAAAATTCCACATCGAACTTTTTTGTTCTCTAAAAATACAAATAAAAAATGACATTGATACCAGTTTCCTGATATTCAATGCCATTACTACGATCATCATTTCTTTTTTAACTTTATTCAATCCTTTAACATGGAATCTTTTGAAACCTAAACAAGCCTTCATATTTCCGAAGACTGGTTCCACGTCATTTTTTCTACGTGCATAAATATCAGCATATTGGGGAATCGAAAGTTTACTTCTCATGCTAGCTTTAAAATATTCCAATGAAGGATTGATGTATATTCTTTTACGATTCCCACCAGGCGTGAACGCCTGAGGAATCCTATTGTGATCATCATCAAATATCTCGGAAATATATTCTTTAAAGTAACGTTTAAATCCATATTTATCAGTTCTTATTCGATATGCATTAAAACTGAAACGGACACCTTGAGGATTTATATAATAATCATCGTCTTCGTAGTAATTCCAATTCATTACCTTCTTTTCATCTGTTTTCCATTTCTTTGAATTCTCTTTGAGCATAGTAGAGTACGGAATAACGTATTTCTTATAGTTATCATCTAAAAATTGATAGTTACTTTCAGAACCATATCCCGCATCGGCGACGATCACGTCGCCAAGCGTATGGTTCTCTTCAAGCTGTTTTATAAATGGTATCAATGTTCTTGTATCAGTTGGATTTTGAAACAT
>NZ_AZES01000066.1 GCF_001434985.1 Companilactobacillus paralimentarius DSM 13238 = JCM 10415
ACTTGGATTCAATTTATTTTGTCCAAGTGGCTAACTTGTTATTGAAATTTTCGGTTCTTTTTATAACCGTAAGCAAAGTAAATTCCTACACCGATTAAAATCCAGAAGATGAAAGTGATCCAAGAATTGATACTAACCTGAGTCATTAAAATGACACATGAGATGGCGGAAATTATCGGTAACCAAGGATATAGGGGAACTTTAAATTCGCTTTTAGGTACATCATTACGATGTCTCAATTTAATAATTCCTAAGGCTACGAAGACAAAGGAAATCAAGGTTCCGATATTCACCAAGCTAGTTAATTCTTTCAAGGAAACGAAACCACCTAAAAGAATAGCTAGGAGTGAAATAGCATTGAGTGAAAGCATTGGCATTTTAGCCTTGGGATGAATTTTTCCAAATGCTTCGGGAATCATACCGTCACGTCCAAGGGCGTAAATTAGACGAGAACCGCCATAAACGGTGTTGAGCATCATAGTAAACATTCCAGCGAGAGCGCCGATACTGATCAAAAAGGTTACTTTATTCAAGCCGACTTTTTGTAGAGCAAAGACGACAGGATCAGAAACGTTCAAATCTTTATAATTAACCATTCCAGTTAAAACGGCGGATAAAATGACATAAAGAATCGCACAGACAGCTAAAGAACTCATGATACTGATAGGAATATTCTTTTGAGGATTCTTAACTTCTGGTGCCGAGGATGGGATGACATCAAAGCCAAGATAAGCAAAGAAAACTAAAGCTGCTCCCTTGACGACGCCCATACCACCCATTGGGAAGTAGGGATGATAATTAGCTGGTTTGATATAGAATAGACCGATAATAATGAAAGCTAGAACAACTGCAATTTTTACAAAAACCATTACGGTATTCATTCTAGCTGAGGCCAAAACACCACGACGAAGTAATAAGTAGATTAAGACTAGAACGATAACAGCGGGTAGATTAATAAAAGTTCCATTAGAGGGCTCAAATGGGCCTGTAACTGCTTTTGGCAGAGCTACGCCTAATCCTTTGAAGAGACTGACGAAGTAAGCTGAAAAGCCTGACGATACGGCTGACACACCTAAAACATATTCCAAACATAGAGCCCAGCCAATTAACCAACCGGGAAATTGTCCAAAAATAATACTTCCGTATGAATAAGTACTACCAGCAACTGGAAAAGTTGAAGATAATTCCGCAAAACACATTGCTGTCATGACACAGACAATAGCGGACAGAATAAAGGAAATTGTGATACCGGGTCCGGCTGTTTCAGAAGCGACGATTCCGGGTAGGATAAAAATTCCTGTACCGATAATGGCTCCAATTCCCATTGAGATTAGATTTACACGAGTTAGAACCTTTTCAAAATGGGCGTCACCGGCCACAAATTTTTTATAATCTGCTTTTTTAAATACTTTTTCTTTCATATTAACCACCTATTAAAAATACAACCTCATTAGGTTACTGGTTTTTTTAATCCTTTGTCAACAAAAATTCGTGATGGGGATTAATCATTTTAAAAATAAATAAATTTTTTTGATAAATATTCTTGACCTAAAGGTTACTTTAAGTCGTAGTATGAAAACATCGATAAAAAAAATGAGGAAAGTAGGAAACGAATATATGGAAACACCAATTTTAAATACAATTGATCAACCAGCTGATTTAAAGAAGCTGGATTTGGCTCAATTAACACAATTAGCAACTGAAATCCGTCAAGTATTGCTCAACAAAGTTAGCCAAACTGGAGGTCACGTTGGTCCTAATTTGGGCGCAGTTGAATTGACGATTGCTTTTCACACAATTTTTAATTCACCAATTGATAAAGTTGTTTGGGATGTTTCGCACCAATCTTACACCCATAAAATTTTAACAGGGCGTAAACAAGCTTGGCTTGATCCAAAACATTTTGATGATGTTAGTGGTTATACTGCTCCGGAAGAAAGTCCTCATGATTACTTCAATATTGGGCACACTTCAACTTCTATTGCTTTGGCAACCGGTATGGCTTCGGCCCGTGATTTACAAGGTAAGTCAGGCAATGTGATGGCTGTTATTGGGGATGGTTCACTTTCAGGTGGTCTAGCTCTAGAGGGATTGAATATTGCGGCTACTTTGAAATCCAATTTGATTATTTTAGTTAATGATAATGGAATGGCTATCGCCGAAGATCACGGTGGCTTGTATCAAGGTCTCAAAGAATTGAGAGAAACTAATGGTCAAAGTTCACATAACTTATTTAAAGCTATGGGTCTAGATTACCGCTACGTGGCTGATGGGAATGATATGCAGGCGATGTTGGATGCCTTTAAAGCTGTTAAAGATATTGATCATCCAATTGTGTTACATGTCCAAACAGAGAAGGGTCATGGTTATCAACCAGCAATTGACCACAAGGAAGCCTTCCATTGGCATGTACCCTTTGATTTGAAAACTGGTAAGACTTTACATCCTGTTACAGGTGAAACTTATAACGACGTTATACACGCTGGATTAGAAAAAGAAATCACAGAAGATAAAACACCAATTACAGCAATTACGGCCGCTATTCCAGGATCTTATGATTTGAAGAGATTCGGACGTAAACATCCTGATCGTTACTTTGATGTTGGTATCGCTGAACAAGAGTCAATTACTTTCGCAGCTGGACAGGCTCAACAAGGTATGAGACCAATTGTTTTCCATTCAGGTACATTTTTACAAAGAGCGTATGACCAATTGTCTCATGATTTGGGTATTAATAAATTACCTGTAACAATTATGGTATCCGGTGGTAGTATTAATGCAGGAGACCCAACTCATCAAGGTATTTTTGATATTGCAATGTTGAGTAATATTCCTGGCCTAACTTATTTAGCTCCAACAACTAAAGAGGAACTAACTGCCATGATGCACTGGGCTCTTCATCAAAATGTTGGACCAGTTGCTATCAGAGTGCCAAGTAATGATGTTCATTCAGCTGCTTTGAATGATTTTGATATACATAAAATGAATATCTTGCATGCAGGTAAGAAAGTTGCAATTTTGGGACTCGGAAGTTTATTACCATTAGCTGAAGAGGTACAACAACAATTGAGTAAAGAAAATCTTGATGTAACTGTTATTGATCCTCGTGACATCTCTGAACTTGATGGCGCAACTTTGAGTAATTTGGAAAAGGATCACCAATTAGTAGTGACTTTGGAAGAAGCCAGTTTAAGCGGTGGTTTTGGTGAAAAAGTTAGTCGTTTCTATGGTGATACCGATATGCACGTTCTTAATTTTGGAGCCGCTAAACGTTTCAATGATCGTGAAACTACTGCTGGATTATGGCATGAATTTAAATTGACTCCAGAACAAATTGTAGCTGAAATTAAGGCTGCTTTATAAACTTAAAAATTCTGTCTTCCACAAAAATAATTAGCTTCAAGATCAGCCTCATTGTAACCGCAGAGCCGCTAACAATGATTTCACGGCTGACCACATTTTTAATTTTTACTTCAGACTGGTAAACGGTTCTACTTATTAATTTCTTTTTGAATAATAATAAACGGCATCTATTTAGAACAAGAGTATTACATTACTTTTCTAAATGGGTGCCGTTTTAAGTTACTGGCTTAATAGAGAACCGATATTTTTCATAAAAAAATAGTCCTAAAATTAATTAGGACTATCGGTTAAATTAATCAATTATTTTAACTTTGATGCAGCAGCTTCATCAATGATAAGTGTTACATCTGGGTGGTTTTGTAGAGCACTTGCTGGGCAGTCTTCTGTAACAGGACCGTCAACAGTAGCGGCAATAGCATCAGCTTTAGCTTCACCATAAGCTAGAAGGATGATCTTCTTAGCTTTCATGATTGAACCGATACCCATTGAGTAAGCAAAACGTGGAACGTCTTTTTCATCATCGAAGAAACGTGTGTTGACTTCGATTGTTGACTCTGTCAAACCAACTTTTCTAGTTGTACCGTCTAGTGGTGAACCTGGTTCGTTAAAACCAATGTGACCATTTCTACCAATACCTAAGATTTGAAGATCGATAGGATTTTCTTCGATGATCTTATCATAAGCCTTTGTAGCAGCTTCAGCATCAGGATTTGAACCATCGGGAACATATGAATTCTTGAATGGTTTCTTACTAAATAGATGTTCTTTCATGAAATAGTGGTAACTTTGTTCGTTATCAGGTTTCAAGCCAACGTATTCATCCAAGTTAACTGAAGTCATGTTAGAAAAATCAAGGTCACTACTTGTCATTTCATTGTAAAGTGTGATTGGGCTACTACCAGTTGCCAAACCAAGAACCTTAGCACCATTTTTGATATCGGCCTTCATAATTTTAAAGGCTTCTTTACCGCCCATATCTGTATCTTTAACTTTAATAATGTTCATCTTCAAAAATCTCCCATCTCTATTTATCTGGTCTAGTCCAATCTAATGCATTTTCTGTAAATTGTCAATAAAATAAGTTAATTAAATAAAAATAAGTTAAAATCCTGATAATCAATGCAAAATCTTCACACTTTAGGTATATTTTTTAATAAGAGATAAAAACTAAAGAGGCAGAATAATTTGGAAAAAATATTATCTACATCCGAAGGCAGTGTAAATACAAATTTGATTGGATCAATTCACAGTGACAAGATCATTATCTTGGTTCCTGGAATCGATGGATCAATCGATTATTTCAATGAAATGATTCCTTACTTGAAAGATAAATATACCGTTGTTGCGTTAGATTTGCTTGGTCAAGGTAAATCTAGCAAGGTTAAAAGTGATAACTATACAATTGATTCTGAAG
This sequence comes from Companilactobacillus paralimentarius DSM 13238 = JCM 10415, assembly GCF_001434985.1. Lineage (GTDB taxonomy): Bacteria > Bacillota > Bacilli > Lactobacillales > Lactobacillaceae > Companilactobacillus > Companilactobacillus paralimentarius. The sequence continues at coordinate 4,778 of NZ_AZES01000066.1, forward strand.
CTTGGAACATGTTGGAAGCAATTGCCCGTTTAAAGATTGTTAAACAATTGATCATATTTGGTTACGGTGTTGGTGGATTGATTGCTGTTAATATGGCAGAACTTCGTGGTTTTACTATATCAAAATTAATTCTATTGAATACCCCTGCAACTGATAAATATTCCGATATGGACGCATCGTCTTCTGTAGCGGCTATTCCATTACTTGGGAAATTGGCTAAGTCACCAGTTAAAGCTAGTCTTTACTTTGATAAAAATTTTGACCGTAAGAGTCTGTCTAATCCAAAGATCGTTGACGAAGCTGCCAATATGGTTGATCACAAAGTAGCTAAGAAATTACAAAAGATGTCAGTTGATTACTTGAGTGAGAAATTCTTGAACAAGCGTTTACGTACGATCAAAATTCCAACTTTAGCTATGTATGCGGATGGCGATCAAATTTTAGGCGAAAAAGGTATTAAAGATGCTAAAGCCACAATTGGTCGAGTTCCTGGTTTACAATTAGCTGATATTAAAGGTGCTGGACACTTGGCAATGTTAGAAAAACCTAAAGAAGTCGTTGATAAGATTATTGCCTTTGACGAAGAAAAAGTCGAAAGACAACGAGTTGATATTGAAGAATAAAGTACTCATTACAAACAAGAAAAGAGATACAATCTGTCCAATTGAACAGGTTGTATCTCTTTTTATTTGGAAACCTTAACAGGTTTGATCAAATTACGATGTTTTTGTGAACTGGCGACAGGCACATAACTCTTGTTATCTTTATAGACGAATTGGATAACATCATCGTTGTTATGTAATTTTTTAGCCTCATCGGAAATAATTTTTTGAATAGAAGCAATATAGAGTTGTTGATCACGAGAAGATTTATCATTTTGAACAGCTTCATAAGTTGTCTTGAGATACTTTTGAGTTTGCGTATCTGTCAAAATCACTAGAATAACGGTATGAGGATTCTTACTGTTCTTATCGTTGATATTGTCCTCTTGCTTGATGGTAACAATTTTACCATTACCATTGAATTTCTGATTCAAATCTTTTTTGACCTTAGTATATTTAACCGTAGGTTTATTTTGGATAGTCGTGTTAGAAGTTCTGAGAGTGAAAAAGGAAAGTGCAGCAGCAAAAATCACGACACCAATAAGAGCGATAACGAGGTATTTGATCTTGATGGGTTCACGATAATTTTTATGCATATTAAGACCCCTAATCCTTAGATTAGGGAAATTATAACATATGATATCGGTTTCTGATGTCATGCATACAAGCGAATAAATTGACTTCACAAGGAAGATTTTGAATAATCGCAATGTAAGTAAATAACAAGAAGAAAGTAGGAGAATACTATGTCTTCACACCAAGCTTTATTAGTTATTGATTATACGAACGATTTTGTTGCTGACAAGGGTGCTTTAACTTGTGGCAAACCGGGTCAGGAGATTGAACCTAGAATCTTTGATTTGGCTGAAAAAATGTATCAGGATGGTGATTGGATTTGGTTTCCAACTGACGTTCATAAACCTAATGATATTTATCATCCAGAAACTAAATTATTTCCAATTCATAATGTACGTGGAACTTGGGGCCGTGAATTGTACGGCGGAATTAAGGATTGGTACGATGCACATAACGATGGTGAAAAAGTAAAGCTATTCGATAAGACACGTTATAGCGCCTTCGCAGGAACTGATTTGGACCTACGTTTACGGGAGAGAAAGATTGATACTTTACATTTAGTTGGTGTCTGTACAGATATTTGTGTTTTACACACTGCAGTCGATGCTTATAATTTAAATTATAAAATTGTGGTACACGAACAAGGCGTGGCCTCATTCAATCAGGCCGGTCATGAATGGGCTTTAAATCATTTCAAGAATTGCTTAGGTGCAGAAGTCGCTAAATAGAAAAGAGTGGACTATAACATCTTCAGATTTCAAATATTGAGAAAAATAAGGACAAGTAATCATACTTTGATTACCTGTCCTTATTTGTTTTAAGGTTTAACATCATTTTTAAGTTCTTTTTCAGTTAAATATTCATCTGTTTGACTGCCTAAGAAAAGAGGAACTTTTTCCTCTACGACATCACTAAATTCCAAACCGAACCAAAGGGATGGTGAAATTGTAATGTTTTGTAATAACAATCTTCCACCAATCAAGAGACGATCGAGATTATTCATTTGTTCCTGAGCGCCTAAGTCTTGGAACTGTTGATTCTGAATAATGAATTTGAAAGAACCAACATGACGGTTAGGAACCATTGAATAGTTTGGCGTTTGATCATCAATAATATGTTTCCTGATTAAGGCGTTAATGATTTGTCGAATGTAAATATTAACGTGTTGTGACTTTTTGAAACCAAGGTTCAATTGAATGTTAACAACGTTACGAGTATGCATCATATCAACCGTGTAATTGCATTCATACGGTGCATTGGTTTGGTTAACCGTTATGAACCAATAAACCCGAGCACGTTTGGGTGTTTGATCCAAGATTGAGTAAATGACGGACCGTTTGATTGTGTAATCTTCACCTAATTTAATCATGTAAACAAGATTAGTAGCGTAAGTTGGGATTGAAGAATCTTTACTCAATTTCTCCAGTTGAGGAAGGTAATCGAGTAAAGAAACATTTTCACTTTCAGCTAGGTAAGCATCACGACGTTTATTTCCAAAGTACCAAATAATCATGATGGCTAAAATAGCACAAGTAATAATGACTGTCACATAGCCACCGTGAACGAATTTTATCAAACTAGAAAGCAGGAATAATCCTTCCAAAGCAATGAAGAAAACCATGAAAACATTAGCAAAATGACGATGATTTTTCATAATTAAAAATTGATGTAGTAAAACTGTTGTCATTAACATTGTCAAGGTGATAGCTAGTCCGTAAGCTGATTCCATATGTTCGGAAGAACCAAATCCCCAAACAATACCAATCGTTATAGCGCATAACATCCAATTGATGGTACCAATATAGAGCTGACTTTCAAACTTACCAGGAAATTTTACTTTTAAACGAGGCAGAATTTTCAAACCGATAGCTTCCTGAACTAGAGTAAATGAACCTGTGATTAGAGCTTGCGAGGCAATGATGGCGGCCATTGTAGCTATGATAATGGCAAAAACTTTGAAATCTGCTGGCAACATTTCGTAAAACGGATTGATACCAGAAATATGGTTATAAGCTTTATTTTGATAATTATTAATAATCCAAGCAGCTTGTCCAAAGTAATTTAACATCAACATTGCATATACGTAAGGCCAAGTAGCATAGACGTTATGCTTACCAACTTGTCCCATGTCAGCGTATAGTGCCTCAGCACCAGTAGTTGCCAGGAAGACGCTGCCGAGAATGAAGATGCCAACTTTATTGACCGGACTAAAGAGTACTTTGATTGCATAAATAGGTGACAAAGCCTTTAAAACAGAAAGATCATTAGTCAAATTTAAAAATCCAGCAATACCAATAAAACTAAACCAAATAAACATGATGGGGCCAAATGATCGTCCAATTCGATCTGTTCCGGATTCTTGAATGATAAAGATAGTTAATAATATCACTGTAACAATAATTAAAACCGATGATTGTTTACTAGAGAATACGATATTACCAAACTGTTGACCTTTGATACCTTCAATCGCTGAAGTTACGGTAACAGCTGGAGTTAAGGTTCCGTCCGCTAGAAGAGCGGAGCCACCAATTAGGGCTGGTATGATTAACCATTTTCCCTTAGTACGAACTAAGGCGTAAAGAGCAAAGATCCCACCTTCTTCATTGTTATCAGCCTTCATAGCAATTAAAACGTATTTGATAGTGGTAATGAGCATAAGTGTCCAAAAAATTAATGAGACACTGCCTAAAATATATTCAGGTTTAGCATCTGCCATAGTACCGGCATCGTTTATGATTGAGTTCATAACATAAAGAGGTGAGGTGCCAATATCGCCGTAGACGATACCAAGGGTAATCAACATGCCCAATAAGGAAAATGATGACTTTCTCTTCTCCATAGTTATTGCTCCTTTTTAAAATGAATATTTTTATATTTATAAACTATTCATTCGCTAATATACCCCCATTATAATTATAATTGTTAGAATAATAATTATAAATTTTAACGCTTATTAATAAATGTAAATTGGTATACATGAAATAAATATAGTAATATAATACTCAAAGTAATATAATACTCAAAAAATAGAGAGGGAACTACTAAATAAAAGGAATGTGATAATTATGACACTTGATTTTATGGTTTTAGCAATCATGTTGGTTTGGATAATGGTTCCCGGAATTGCGGTGTTTTACAGTGGCTTTGTACCGGAAAAAGATGTTAATCGGATTCTTTTTAACAGTTTTTTAATGTTTGGTATAGCTGGATTATTATGGGTGGCAATTGGATTCTCAGCTTCCTTTGAAGGCAATTTCTTAGGTATTATTGGTAACTTTAAACATCTTTTCTTATCAGGTATAGACTTATCGTCTACCTTTGGAACTACAGGTTTACCAACTTCAGTTTATTTACTCTTTCAGATGATGTTCGCGATTCTAACACCGGCGCTTTTCCTTGGTGCTGTAGCAAGCAGAGCTCGGATTAAATTCATTGTTTTGTTCGTTATTTGTTGGTCACTGTTGATTTACTATCCATTGGCTCATATTGTTTGGTCACCTAGTGGTTTCTTAGCTCAATTAGGGGTTTTGGATTTTGCTGGTGGAACAGTCATTCATATTGATGCCGGAATTACAGCAATGATTTTAGCCATTATGTTACGTGAGCCTTATAAATATAACAATGAGCATGCAAAAGGTAATACAATGTGGATCTTGATGGGAACAGTTCTACTATGGATCGGTTGGTATGGATTCAATGCTGGTAGTGCTTTGCAATTGAATAATCAAGCACTCAATGCTTTCTTTACAACAACAATAGCTGCCTGTTCAGCACTAATAATGTGGATTATTCTGGAAGATAAATATAAATCTCATGTGACTGTTAATGGAATTTGTACTGGTAGTATTTGTGGTTTAGTTGGTGTTACGCCGGGAACTGGTTACGTAACTATTTGGGGAGCTTTTATCATTGGAATTATTTCCGCAATTGGTAGTTTTTACTTTATGAATTATCTAAAATACAAATTACATTTAAATGATTATCTAGATATCTTTGGATGTCATGGTGTTAGCGGTATTATTGGTTCCATCGCAGTAGGATTGTTTGCTACTAGATCGGTTAACCATAACGTTATAACTAATGGCCTATTTTATGGCGGTGGTATTAAAATATTGAGCATTCAAATTTTAGGCGCCGTTTTTACCATTATCTTCGTATCAATTATGGCAATAATCATCATCGTGACTTTGAAGAAATTATTTAAAAATAATATTGGAATTAAAAGAACTATTAATAACTAATAACTAAAAAATACGTGTTGAAGAGAACTAAGAAGTTCAATTCAACACGTATTTTTATTTGTGAGGGTGTCTAGTAGAACGATTTTCTTGTGCTTGTTTCTCTGCCTTTAGGGATTGAATTTCATTTTCAATTTCGCTTAGAACTTCAATCTGCATTTTTTGAATATCCAAAATATGGGGCCATTGAACTTCGTTAAGCTGATCCATTTTCTTATGAAGTATCCGAATTTCCATTTCTGATTTGGTATTAGTACGATAATCATTTTCAGAATCGAAACGATCACGATCGGCTTGTCTGTTCTGACTCATCATGATGATAGGAGCTTGTATAGCAGCCACACAGCTTAAAAATAAGTTCAGTAGTATAAATGGATAGGGATCAAAATTAACGCCAAAGAGATGCACTATATTGATTGTCATCCAAAGGATGATAATTATTGAGAAGGTAATAATGAATTGCCAACTACCACCGAATTTAGCAACTGCATCGGCCATTTTTTGACCACGAGTCCTTTTTCCGTAAACGGTATCGTTGATATTCTTGATAACATAAGTATCTTTTTCAAGTTCTTTTTGGAGTTGATCGGACATTTGATGATCTATCTTCAGATCTTGATCAATAGTGGTTTGCATTCTATCAATACGTAATTTTTGCAAATCTTTCAGGCAGATGAAGGAGGATTCCTTCGCGTATTTATTAGTTTGTATTACTTGTTCCTTTAAGAGGTCACTTAAATCTCTCAAAAATAATCCTTCCGTAATTGTGAAACGATTGCCACAGATAGCACATATTTGATTCTTCTTGATTGCCATAATCTACACATCCCTTGGAGTTATTCACGGTCAGTATATTATTCGCTTAGGTGCAAAGCAAAAAAAATAAGCTGGATTCCTTTTAGAATCAGCTTATTTATATCTATAATTATTGTCCTTAGCAATATAGTGGAAACGAGTTCCACAGGTCAAATTCCTGCGTTTTGCCTGACTTCGTAAACTCAGAATCTAATCGGCTTGTTCCACTCTCTTACTAGATAGTTCCTTTTCTAATTGCTGTCTTCAATCCGGCTATTTCCATGATTCCTCTATCTGCTGATAGGTGTTTCAATAATGATGCAATTGAACCCTTAAATTTGAAGTTCTTGCCTGTTATTTCGGCAATACCATGATTTTGACCTAATGAAGCTACGGTACCCATTGATTTGTAAACGAATGGTTTCAAATCTTTACCGTTTAAAGCTGCAGCAATATTAAAAGCTGCTCCGGCTCCTTCAGCTGTGGCTAATTGTCCTGTTGTTGGATATGGACGTTTTTCACCTTTAGGGATAATAGCAGAATCGTCACCGATAAAGTATGCTTCTGGATGTGCTTCTAGGTTGAGGAATTCAGTTGTCATAACACGGTTTCTTCTAGCCTCAATGCCTGAATTTGTGATAACGTCACTACCACTAACACCGACTGTCCAAAGAATTGTACTTCCTTCAACACTCTTTTCTGTGTCACCATCCATATAGATAACAGCTTGCTTTTCAATCTTCTTGATTTTTGCACCAGTCAAGAGTTTGATACCATTTTTGTCTAGATATTCAACGGCGTAACTAGCAAGATTCTCATCGAACATTGGTAGGATTCTTGTTGCCATTTCTAGACATGTTACTTTGATTTCTGGTACGTCATATTTGGCTTTAAGAATTTTTACTGTATCAACTAATTCACCAAGAATCTCTACTCCAGTAAAACCGGCACCGCAGACGATGATACTGAGGTCTTTAGGATCTTGTGATTCTTTATAATTAGCAATATTTTTATTAATTGTCTTATAAATGTTTTGTGCTGATTCCAAATCTTGAAGGATCAAGGCATTTTCACTAGCACCTTCAAGTCCGAAGTCTTCTGAACGGAATCCTAAGGAAACTACGATATAGTCATAAGTAATGTCCTCGTGGTCTGAGAACTCAACCGTCTTATTGTCTAAGTCAAGCTTAGAAACAGTTGCCTTGATGAAGTTAACATTTGAAGGTAGAACCGAACGAATATCAAAACTAATTGCATCAGCACGATTAGTGCCGGCTGCGATAGTATGCAAAGCAGTTTTTTCTACATGCTTGTCATTTTTATCGATTAAATCAATTTGTGTTCCTGCTGGAGTGCTTTTGGCCAAATCACGTGCAGCTCTTAAGCCACCGTAACCAGCTCCTAGTACTAAAATGTGTGCCATAATTAACCTTCTCCTTCTATTTCGAAATTAAATGTTTACGTTATCATTATATCTCGTACATTGATTTAGTGGTAACTATAAGGTTAGAGAGGATTCTTACTAATAGAGTGTTTAAGGAAAAATGGTGAGATGATCGTGATTAAGATAACGCTGATGATTACAGCGGAATAATATTCTTCCGATAGCAACTTGGCACTAAATCCTATTTGACCAATAATTAGAGCCATTTCACCGCGGGAGATCATCCCAGAACCAATGACGTAAGAATCTTTCAAATCAAATCCTGACAATTTGGCACCAAAGCCGGCTCCGAATAATTTTCCAATGACACCTGTAATGGTGAAGAATACGATCAACCAGAAATCTTTAAGGAAACTACTAAATTCAAGATTGAGACCAATACTAATAAAGAAAACAGGAATAAAAATACTGTAACCTATGGCTTCAATATTACTTCCAATTTTTTCTTTGTAGTACTTTGAATTAGAAACGGCAATTCCGGCCACGAAAGCTCCTAAAACAGCATCCAATTGAACCTTGTCAGCAATATAGGCCATTACAAAACAAATTACTAACGCAAAAATAGTTGGTGCTTGGGTGGCCTCAATGTAATCCGCTAAGTGAATTATTTGAGGTATGACCCATTTGTGCAAAACAACAATTAAAACACCAAAGAGGACCCAAAGTCCTAGCAGCATTAAGATTTTTTGCATAGAGAAAGCGCCAGTTAAAGTTCCTGACATAACACTCAGAATAGAAATAGCTAAGATGTCATCAACGACTGCAGCACCTAAAATAACGGTTCCCGAAGCACTAGATAAGTAGTTGAGACTCTTGAGTACTTCAACTGAGATTGAAACTGATGTTGCCGCGAAGACAACGGAAATAAAAATACTTTCCTTAAAGTTAATACCAAAGATTAGTGAAGTTATTAAAGTCAAAGCTACTGGCAAGATAACGCCAAAAATGGCTACCGTAATACTGGGTACAAGATGTTTTTTTAGTAATTTTAAATTACTCTCCAAACCAGCCAAAAACATTAATAAAATAACACCAATTTCGGCAAATAAATTAACATCGTTATCAGCTTTAACGACGTTTAAAACACCCTTACCTAAAATAACGCCCAAAATTAATTGCCCGATAACAGCAGGTAAGTTCAGACGATTGAAAATGTGGCTAACAACTAATGTGAGAAATAACATCAATGCGAGCAGAGTTATGAATTCCATATCGACCTCTATTCTTTTTTGACGCCATTGATAAAAATATTGATAACAGTATTCAAGTTAGCAATATTACGCTTCCTTTTGGCATCGTTATATTCAATGTAAGGCAGTAACATTGTTAGAAAAGTTCCAACTTGAACGGGAATGGCTAAGTCAGAACGTAGTTCGCTTTTATGTGATTGGAAAATGTTGAATAACACCTTATAGTAACCGCCATCCCAGTTATTATTGATGCTTGTTCGTTCCTCAACGGTAAAGAAATTTTCAATATCATTTCGCATAATGAAATAATTGACTCTAAAATTCTCTATCATATATTTTGACATATGAAGTAACAAATCTTCAAATGGCAAGTCTTTTTGTTGACTATACTCCTCAAGTAAATTCTTACTAAAATTGTTGACTGAGTACTCAATGGCTTTGATATAGAGTACTTTTTTGTTTTTGTAATAGTGATACATGTTTGGTTGAGTAATATTTAATTCCTGAGCGATCTTACGCGTAGATGTGGCTTGATATCCTTGTGAAAGGAACATTTTGGCAGCGACTTGTAAAATAGCATTCTTAGTATTCTCAGCTTGTTGATCCCGTACATTCATTTTTATAACCCATCCCTTAATCTATTCGTCTAACATTATATCTTAATATTTGTCGCTTATCATGTGATGACAGTTGAACTATTTTTTGTAATAAAAAATGCCAGAACCACACAAGATTCTGACATTGAGTTATTATTTTTTATCTTTAACAATATAGATAGGGCGCTTTTTGACTTCGAGAAAAATTTTGCCGATATATTCACCAAGAATACCGATACTTAGCAGTTGTATTCCACCGATAAGAAGAACGATGGAAACAATTGAGGCCCAACCATTTACGCTGCTAAGAGGATTGATGATTTTTCGGATAATAATAGCGATGATGGCTAGAATTGAAGTGATTGAAAAGATAGTTCCCATCCAAGTAGCAAACATCAAAGGACCTTCAGAGAAATCAACAATACCAGTAATAGCGTACTTGAATAGTTTCCAAAAATTCCAAGAAGTGTTACCGGCTACACGTTCACGGTTCTTATAAGGTAGATACTTAGTTTTAAAACCAACCCAACTGAAAATACCCTTAGAGAAACGGTTGTATTCAGTCATTGATTTGATGGCTTCAACCATTTGCCGAGTCATCAAACGATAATCTCTAGCGCCAGGAATAATTTTAGTTTGAGACATTTTATTGATGAGCTTGTAAAAACTATTGGAGAAGAAGGAGATAATCTTATTTTCTCCTTCACGATCCATTCTGGCAGTACCAACGCAATCGTATTCTTTCTCTTCTAGGAGATCGAACATTTCAGGTAACATTTCTGGTGGATCCTGTAAATCGACATCCATAACGGCGACATATTCACCAGTTACTTCATTAAGACCAGCATAAAGGGCAGCTTCCTTACCGAAGTTTCTGGAGAAGGAGATGAAATGAACTTCGTCACTGTGGTCCTGTTGTAGGTCTTTCAAAATAGAGTAGGTTTTATCTTTAGAACCGTCATCGATAAACCAATATTCGAATTTGAATTTGTTAGTCTGATCCTTGATTTTTGTCATTGCGTCATAATAAATATTAATAGATTCTTGTTCGTTAAAACACGGAACAATAATAGATATAGTTTTCATAATGTTTTTTCCACTTTCACCAGATTATAAAAGATATGTGATCATAACAAAAAGATCAAATCCATTTAGTATGAATTTGGTCTTTTCACAATTAAACGGAGAGATTGTGTCTATATCACACATTCATACTGTAGTTACAGTCCCCCAAAAAATATTAAACTTTTAATGATTCAGGTAATGATAAAGTACCGTTACTTGCGGTGTTGATCACACTGACACTGATATCACGGTTGGTCTTACTTTCGATAGCATGTAAATCATCCTCAGTTTGAACGAATAGTTCGATGATATCCTTTTGTTCGTCTAGCAACTTGATTACATCGTCGATCCTCTTGGCGACGTTTTGAAGAAGTGGAACAGTGTTTTTACTGTCAATTTCGTTAACACTAACAACTAGTTGATATAAGAGATCGGAATGGTTACCGACGAAAACAGCATTCTCTGTGTTTGGTTCAACACTCTTTAACCACCAAGTGATCAATTCTGATTTTTCGTTGAAATCATGTTCTAGTAAACCATTTTTATCAAATAATTGGTAACTAACAGGCTTGTTCTTTTCAAAGATAACTGTAAGAACAATTGAACCATCAGTGCGGTAGAAGTTTTGTTCTGACAATTCTTTATTCTTATTAAAACTTTGTGTTGAAGACAATTGGCCTTGAGTATTATAAATATTGGTTTTTACAACTTGATCATTCTTGTAGTAATTAATACGATCAATGATTTCCTTGTCAAAGTATTCCGCAGTCATCAATAGATTTTGTTTCTTGTCATAGATGAAAACATCTTGAGTTTCGACATCGGTTCTAGTTACCCAATCGCTACTATCGGGGATTGCCACGCGTTTGCCATCAGGATTATCACTCTTTTGTAATTGATCAAATAAGTTCACAACGTTTGGAATGGCAATGTGTTGATCTTTGGCTTTCTTATCAATAATTTCATGAACATGATTGTTGTAGAAAGTTGATACAACAGTAACGGGTTTTTGTAATTTAGATTCGAGATAATTGACCATACCGAATAAATCATTTTTTGCAGTATCAGAATCAAAATCGTCAGCCGTTACGTAATATTCTTTGTCTTTATCCAAATAGACATCACGTACTAGATATGCTGAATGGAAAACATCTTTGATATATTTACTCAAGTAGTCGATATTACCGTTAACATCGGCTAGTTCATCATCGATCTTCTTGTGTTCCTCATCAAGGCTTTGAATATGACGTTCCAAGCCAGCAATAGTCTCAATACGGTAATTGTGATCGTTCTTCATTTGATCATCAATATTACGAGCCTTTTGTTGTAAGTTGACGATTTCTTTATTAATGTCACCGATTTGGTTATTCAAGTCAGCAGCTTTACTATTTAGGTTAGCAATATCTTCTTGGGCAGAATTAATCTGTTCCTTGAGTTTCTTACGTTCAGCATAAAGAGTATCGATTGATTCTTTTTGCTTTTCCATGAGGACCATCATCTTTTGAAGATCTTTTTCTTCTTTGATGGAAGTAGACATGTCAGTTTCAGATTGTTCATTTTTTGCAAGATTTGTTTGAAGCGTTTCCAAACTTGCTGTCTTTGTGTTAATCTCGGTGTTAAGGTCATTTAACTGTTCTTGTAATTCACTGAGTTTTTGTTCTTGTTCTTTACGGTCAGCGTTCACAACGGCTAAATGTTCTTTAGCAGCGTCATCGTTTTGAGCTTTAGTATCAGCCAATTTTTCGGTTGATTCTTTTTCATCACGTTTTAAAGTTTTAAGATAATTGTCTAGGGTTTCTTTCTTAGCTTCAAAATCATCTTTTTCAGAGAAAAGGTTCGTCTTTAAATCATTTCTTAATTGAGCATATTGATGTGATAAATCATTCATTTGCTCTTCGATATTTACGCGCTTGTCATGAACTGACATAGGAAGTTGTTCCTCTTTTTGTTCATTTTCCTTAGCAACCTCAGTCGACTGATTGTCAGTAGATGCTTGAGATTGAGCGGAATTTTGGTCGCTTTTAGGAGAATCTGGAACCGTTTTATCGGCCTCTGGTTTCTCATCAATCTTGCGTAGCATGTCTAAAAATTTCACGAATCAATTCCCCCATAAAAAGACTTATAATAGTTACTAAAGAGTAGCATTTTTTTATATCGGTGTAAAGTTTGATATAAAGCTATTTGTAGAGAATACCTAGACCAAAAAAGGAGAGTTTTTGTATGAAGATTATGGCTATAAACGCAGGTAGTTCAACTTTGAAATGGAAACTTTTTGAAATGCCTGAGAAAAAAACAATTGCTTCAGGAATGATTGATCGTTTGGGAACACCTAAGTCAATCTTTAAATTAAAGTATAACGGTCAAAAGATTCAACGTGAAGAAGCTATTAAATCCAACGATATTGCCGTCCTATCAATCTTGGATGCCTTAAAAGATATGAAAATAATTGAAAAATTTAGTGATATTGTAGCCTTCGGTCATCGTGTCGTTGCTGGTGGAGAGTATTTCAAAAAGTCAGAAATTATTACTGACGCAAATTTGAAAAAAATTCAAGAATTGGCTGAATACGCTCCGTTACATAATAAAGTTGAAGCTTATTATATTGATGTTTTCAAAAAGTTGGTTCCTAAAGCTATTCAAGTAGCTGTTTTTGATACGTCATTCTTCGTCGATATTCCCGAAACAAATTATTTATACAGTGTTGATTTGGAAGATTATAAAAAATACCATGTACGCCGTTATGGCGCACATGGTACGAGTCACCGTTATATCGCCCAACGTTTGAATGAAATCGTTGAAGGTGGTATCGATGATAAAAATGTTATTATTCTACATTTGGGTAGTGGTGCTTCAATTAGTGCAATCAAACATGGTAAAGCCTTCGATATTTCAATGGGATTCACTCCATTAGCGGGTATCATGATGAGTTCCAGAAGTGGTGATATTGATTTCTCAATCATTCCTTACTTGATGAAGAAATTAGGAATTAAAGATGTTTCAGAGATGATCGATATTTTAAACCACAAGTCTGGTTTATTAGGAATTTCAGGTGTTTCACCAGATATGCGTGATATTGAGGCTGTAGAGGATACTAATACACGTGCCAAGTTATCTTTGGAAATGTATCGTAATCGTATTCTCAAATTTATTGGTTCTTATACGGCTGAAATGGGTGGTGTTGATGTTATTGCCTTTACAGCCGGAGTTGGTGAAAATTCAACTGAAGTTCGTGGAGATATTATGAGCGGACTTGAGTATATGGGACTTAAAATCGATAAAGAAAAGAATAAGCAAAACGGTGCCGAAAATAGAATTACAACCGATGATTCCAAGGTCACAGCCTACACAATTCCAACTAATGAGGAATTGATGATTGCTCAAGATACTTATGGATTTGCCAAATTACTTGATTAGAAATTAAAGATTACACCGAAAATAAATGTAACTGTCTCTGCCAAAGTGATCAGTAACAGATTCTTAATGATTAAGGGGAAGGTTTTCTTCTTAATTGGATTCTGACTGAACGCTTTGGCATTTTTGTACACTACGGGAGTTATTAGAAAAGTTAATAACATCAATTTAGGTAATAATCCCAAGATAACTGAACAAACTAAAGCTAAGTAACCGAGAACGTAAAGTGATTTGAGAATGAAAATTGAATTAGTTTTGCCTAGATAGTAAACCAGTGTTTTACGACCCAAATTGATATCCTCTTGTTCGTCAGCAATATTGTTTGCTAACAAGAGATTTGAAATGGCAAAAACAGTTAACAGTGATGAAAGTAAAGCGTCACCGTAAAATTTAAAATTCAAAATGACATCAGGGTTGTGGACTACGTTGATGTAAATGGCAATTAAATAAATAACGTATCCCATAGTAAAACCAGAGAAGAACTCTCCTAATGGTCCACGGTTAATAGGCCAAGGACCACCAGCATAACAAAAGCCAACGGCAAATGAGAATAATCCTAGATATAATAAGGGCAAACCTGTCCGATAAACGATGAAAAGACCAATGATGGCGGCAATTGCACTGAAAGAAAAATCTAGCCAGCCAACTAAATGGATATTGAGATGGTTAACACCGATAACGTTAGTTTGACGACGAAAACTTTCATCACCAGTAGCGTTTTTATAATCCCAATAATTATCATTGATATCGACAGCCATATTGAAAAGAAACATAGCGATAAAAAATAGAATCAAATCAAGAGCGTTAATAGAATGCCAGTGATAATATGAATACAAAGTCCCCATCAAAAAGGGGAAGACACTAGCGGTCTTGGCTTTTATTTCGACAAGCTCGAAAAATACTGAAGGTTTCACAGAAATCATTCCTTTGGATTTGATAAGTTCTATTATAGAATTATTTTGGAATACAACAAAGCGATACAGGGGTAATAAATATTTTATGGCGAACTCAATTTGGAAAAGCTATCCTCAACTAGGGGAGAAATTGGACTTAACGACAGATTACATTCATCAAATGGTGAAGATAAATAATCTCGACATCAGTTCAATGATTATAGATTTAACTTCAGGTGGCAAAATGTTGCGTCCAGCCTTTTTCTTGTTATTCAGTGAATTTGGTAATGAGAAAAAATCAACGACAGATTTGATTCCATTAGCGGCATCGTTAGAAATTTTACATGTCGCTACTTTGATTCATGACGATGTGATTGACGATTCGCCAATGCGCAGATCACAGCCCACGATTCACACTAAATATGGTCGTAGAAATGCCATTTATGCTGGCGATTATTTGTTTACGATTTATTTTGAACTAATATCCCAGAATTTGGTAAAAAACACTGATATACTGCGTAATGCATTAAGTATGAAACGCATCTTGATTGGTGAATTAGATCAAATGTGTATTAACTTCAATGTCAAAGCAACTACTGATATGTATTTAAAAGAAATCTCTGGTAAAACCGCGGAACTATTCAGTTTAAGCGCTACCATGGGAGCCGTTGTCAGTGGTGGAGATCAGGAATTGGTCAAACGTTGTAAGGAGATCGGTCACGATATTGGAATGGCCTTTCAAATAATCGATGATATCCTTGATTTCAGTAGCTCTTCAGAGACTGGTAAGCCAGTTCATGAGGATCTGCGTAATGGTGTCTATTCATTGCCATATATTTTGGGCTTAGAGTCCGGTAATAAAGATCTGATTGCAATTTTGTCAAAAGAAGAGTTAACTGATTCCGACGATGAAAAGGCTACTAATATAGTAATTGATGACGGCTATTTAAATCATGCTAAGGAAATTGCCCGACAATTTACACAACATGCTTTAGAAGAAATTGGCAAATTACCTAAAAACACTAGTCGCCGTGTTTTGACAGAAGTAGTTAAACAATTAGTTAATCGAATCAAGTAGTATAGGGAGAAAGTAATGAATCAAGATAAAAAGTTGGCTTTAATTGAACAAGTGAACGGACTGTTAGGAGATCTGAATAAAACTGTTGAATCCAATAATGAGGTTAAAGCTCTTATTCAAACAGCTTATAACAGTATCAACAAGCCAGAAAAGACAACTCAAAAATATAATGAAATCTCTGATGCCATTAGAGAAATGAATGGAACTATTCAAGAATTGGCTTTAGAAAAGAAATATCAATTTAGTACGGAACAAAATGATATTATCAACAAACTAAGAACTCTTTCACGAGAACCAATGTCTCAAAAGGGTATTGGAACTATTAATGGTGCTGTTTGGTAGACCAGTCCTCCACAACAATAAAACTTGGCTGAGCCAGTTTTATTAAATATAGTCATTGTAAATTTAAAGAATAAATAAGAACGACCCCTACTAAAAGCTTCAAGTGCGCATAGCTTGAATACTTAGTAGAGGTCGTTTTTTATTAGAAATTTTCATTAAAAAAGTGTATCGTTATAACGATTATAATCCTTGATCCATCTGATAAAGATCACGGAAATGCTGATTATTTTGATAAAGCTCTTTTGGTGAACCTTGCATTTCAATTTCTTTACTATTGATAAAAACAATTTGATCAACATGGTTAACGCCCTGTAAATGATGTGTGACCCAAATAATGGTCTTACCTTTTAGAACTTCAAAAATAGTCTTTAATAAATCATTTTCGGTAATTGGATCTAGTCCAACGGTAGGTTCATCTAGTAAAACGATTGGAGCGTCTTGCAATAAGATACGTGCTAAAGCGATTCTTTCTTGCTCACCGCCAGAGAAATGTGAACCGTTCTCACCAACGATGGTGTTGTATTTATCGGGTAATGATTCAACTAAATCTTTTAATCCAACACGTTCCAAAGCTTTTTTAACTTCAGCATCAGAGCGATTCTCGTTACCCAAACGAACGTTATTCATCAAAGTAGTATTGAATAGAAATGGTTTCTGATTTAGTACGGAATAGATTTTTTCTCGGTTCTTTTGAATCTTATTAACGTCCATACCATTGATAGTGATTTGGCCTTTTTGAGGAGATAGATCACCAAGAATCAATTGTAAGATGGTTGTTTTACCAATACCACTAGGGCCTAAGAGAGCTAACTTCTCGCCACGGGTAATCGTTTGTGAGAAGTTCTTAATTAAAATAGGTGAGTCAGAGTCATACTCAAAACTAACGTTATCTAACTTTAATTCTTGAAAATCTTCTGGCTTTAAATCGACTTGCTCAGGTAAGCGATTTTGAATTGGTTTGAGTGTGTTTAAACGAAGAATGGAATCCTTATAGAGTGGCCATTCTTCAAATCCTTGACTGACGGGAATAATGGCATCTGATAGTGGAAAAATAGCTAAAACAACGGCTGAAACGAAGTTAGCCTGTTCTTGATTATGTGTCATCGTTAAGTTAGTAAAGATTAAAAAACAAACAGCTAAGGCGACGAAGAATAACTGTAAGGCAAAGTCACGATTGCGTCGGAAAGATTTAGACTTGTTTTTTGATTTATCCAAATCATCGATATTTTTAGTGGTTAAGTTTTGAAAATCTTTTTTACGACCAGAAATAATCCAGTCATCGACACCCATAATATTATCAGTCAATTGAACATAGAGGTCACTTTTAACTTGTTTCTGATAAGCTCTTCTGGCGCTTTCAATTGTTACAGAGAATAGCGGAACTAGAAAAACTTCAACAAATAGTAATAAGAAAACGAAAAATCCAAAGGATGGGTTGAAGATTCCTAAAGCAATTGAAGCAATGATTGTTACTAAATAAGCGATAACAGCGGGAAAAATAGTTCTTAAGTATAAGTTTTGTAAGTGGCTGATATCTTCGGACAAGAGCCCCATGATATCACCTGTTTTGTGGTGTTCATTGAAGAAGGAAGCATCACTTTCAAGAGTTTTGTAAAGTCTAGTTCTTAAATCTGAGGTAACTCGTAAAACCCAATTGTGACTTTTTAGTCTTTCAATATATTTGAAGACAGGGCGTCCGATACCAAAAGCTCTTGTTAAAAGAATTGGTACGTAAATTAAAAGAATATTGACTGGGTGAGTAGCAGCTTTATCAATTGTATAACCAGAAGTGAACATTAAAGCCGCAGCACAAAAGGACGTTAGTAGTCCTAGGAGAAGAGCAGTAATCAAAAGTCCTTTGTACTGTTTGATATAAGGTTTGACCCAAGTGTCATGTTTGAATGTTTTAAAAAAATTCATAGTTGATCACCCCGCATATTCTTGATTAGTTGTGAATAGGCACCGTTATGACTACTTAATTCGTTAGGAGTGCCCTGTTCAGCAATCGTTCCATTATCCATAACGACGACATAATCCATTTCTTTGATCCAATGCAGACGGTGAGTAGCGAAAATCACTAAATGATTTTGGAATAGCTTTTCCATTGGTTTTTTGAGAGCATATTCAGTTTCGATATCCAGATGAGCTGTTGGTTCGTCGAAAATTAAAATGTGACGATCATTGGCTAAGAAAGCACGAGCCAACATGATACGTTGTTGTTGACCACCAGAGATACCACGTCCACCTTCACCAATGAGTGTTTGGTATCCATCATTAAGAGTAGCGATAAATTCATCTAAACCAGCAGCTGAAGCGGCTTGTTCAATTTCTTTTTGGGAAGCGTCAGGACGGTAAAAAGAAATGTTTTTAGCAATAGAACCAGCAAATAAATAAGGATCTTGTGGCAAGAAGGTTAATTTGTTCTGCCAGTTGCTTTGTTTGAAGTTAGCGGTTTTTTCCTGGTTGATTTTAATGTCGGCTTTTTCAGGTACAATAAAACCACCAATAGTACGAATTAAAGTTGTTTTACCAGAACCAGATTTACCGATAACACCAATCTTTTGATAACCATGAAGGCTCAATTTATCAATATCTAGGCTAACTTCATTTTGACCGGTCCCATTGTATGAGAATTGCAAGTTTTGAATGTCAACTTGTGAATTCTGATTCCAATCAAAAGCCTTCAATTCGGTACTTTCAGATTTGCTTGGACGTTCTAAAATTTCGAAAATAGAATTTAAAGCATTCTTACCATTCAATGTAGCGTGATAGTCTCCAGAGAAATCCCGTAATGGTAAAAAATATTCGGGAGCCAAAATCAAAGTTACTAAGGCTGGGAAGAGTGGAAAACTGTTATTAATTAGTCCTAGACCAAGGAAAACGGCCAAAATAGCGATACCTAATGTAGTTAACCAATCGAGAGCAAAAGTCGATAAGATGGCAATTCTGAGGGTATTCATGGTCCGACGACGATATTCATCACTAACTGTGTAAATATTTTTAGCATAGCGCTTACTTAGACCCAACATTTTTAGAGTTGGTAGCCCTCTTAAGGCATCTAAAAAGTGATTTGAAAGAATCGTATATTGCTTATATTGAGAATCAGCTTTGGCTTGGGCAGCCAAACCTAGGATAATCATGAAGAGGATTACTAGAGGAACAATGATCGTTAGAGTAATTCCTGAAGCAATATTTTGCATGTAAATATAAATTAACAAAACAGGTGGAATGATACACATGTTCATCATTTTAGTAAAAATCAATTTGAAATAATTTTCGACTAAATCAATCCCATCAAGTGAAGAGGTAACTAAATTGCCAGTACCTTCGTCAGAAATCATTTCAGGTCCAGCTTCGTAAACTTTGTCTAATAACTGAGAACGGATATTTTCGGAAGTTTTACTAGCGTAGCTTTCAACAATTTTAGTATTAATTAGTGTAAAAAAGTGTCTTAAAATAAAAGCAATTGCAAACAAGATCATCGGATTAATGATGGTCTGTAAAGATTTTTGTTCCCACGAATTAACTAATGCTTCTGCTAAATACTTACCTTGGAATAAAATAACAAATGCTTGCAAGAAAGTTAATCCTGCAAGCATTAATAGAAGTTTTTTTGTTCCTGGTAAGCGAAATAAACGCTTATCAATCATTAATATTTCACCGCATTTTCCCTTGGATTTATTCTCTTTGTAAATAGAGAGTACGACCAGATGAAGTATATAGCCACAATTGGAACCAAGATACATGCAACAATTGTCATAATTGTTAATGTATATTGTGAATTAGCGGCATTTTTAATTAATATACTGTGTGCTGGATTTGTAGCAATCATGACACGTGGGAATAGTCCGTTGAACAATAAGACGATGACCATGCTGAGTGATAAACCACTACCAACAAAGCTCCAGCCTTCTCTATCCTTTAGAACTCCATAGTAACCTAATAGTGAGAACAAAACAATTAGAGCTGTGATAAGAAAAGATGATACAAATCTCTTGGTAAAGAAGTCTGTTTGTAAAAATACAAGAACAGCAAAGACAACTTCACCTAAGAAAAGAATAGGATATAAAATTTGATTTAATTTACGAGCACGTTCACGTAATGGTCCTTCGATTCTTAATCTGATGAAGTTGAGACCATGAACAAGTGATAGAAGTACACCTGCAACACCACCGACAACAGATAATAGATTAACAACGTCGAAGAATTTAGGAAAGGCATCGCCATTAGCATTAATGGGAACACCTTGCACCATACTTAAAAGAATCATACATAAGAAGAATGGTGGGATGATACTGCCTGCAAAGAATGCCCACATCCATAAGTTTTTACCAGTTCTAGTTTCAGCATGCTTGTGGAATTCAAATGAAACACCACGAAGAATTAAACCTACTAGGACTAATAAGAAGAGGATGTAATAACCTGAGAATAAGGTTGCGTACCAGAGTGGTAGTGAAGCAAACATTGCACCACCAGCAGTTACTAACCAAGTCTCGTTACCGTCCCAATGAGGGCCAATAGTTGACATTAAAGCAGCTCTCTCTTGTTCATCTTTAGCTAGGAATCTAGTTGACATTCCAACACCAAAGTCGAAGCCTTCAAGAAAGAGGAAGATTGAAAACAGGAGTCCGATTATGATGAACCATAATGTACTTAGAGTCATTTTCCAAAAGCCTCCCTTGCAAATGGATCAACGTTTTGCTTGGAATCGACTTCCTCATAATATGGTCCATGATGAAGTGTTTGTCTGCAATACCAAACCATAACGCCACCCAAGAGTGTAAATAGTAAGAAGTAAACAATATTACTGAACAATAGACTAGCAACAGTTGAAGTTGGTGAAACAGCTTGAGCAATTGTGAATAGTCCATAAACAATCCAAGGATAACGACCAAATTCAGTAATAAACCAACCGGCAGAGTTACCAATGAATGGTAGCCAGATAGCAATACCAAGAACAACTAACATCCATTTGTGATTTTCGATTGTGTCTTTCTTCTTACGTGAAAAGATCAATCCAACTAGAGCAATCAGCATAACCAAGGCATCAATACCAGTCATAACTCTGAAACTCCAGAATAAAGTCTTAGGTGGGACAAAATAGTTCATGTCCTTACCAAATTTCTTGTCATATTTAGCATGTAGTTCTTTGTTAATGGAATTCATACCTTTAACTGAACCACTGAGTTTGTGATAAGCCAAGATACTTAAAACGCCCGGAACTTCAATCTTGCCACTTGCCTTATGATCTTTAGCATCGATCAACTCGACAATTGTCCAAGGTGCGGGATCTTTAGTATCTTCGTAGATACCTTCAGTGGCAGCAAATTTCATTGGTTGATCTTTGATAATTTGTTGCGTTTGAAGATCACCAGCACCGGCAGAAAGAAGTGCAAAAATTAAACTAGCCCATAGGCCAAAGCGCAATGAAGTCTTGAAGAAGTGATTTTCATCTTTCTTCTTACGTAGAAGACCCCAAGCACTCATACCAGCGATAACTACAGCGGCAGTCATGAAGGCAGCTAAAATAACGTGTGGGAAGACCTTCCAAAGTTGAGGATTTCTAACCACAGCACCGAAATCTGTTAATTGAATTCGATGTGTTACGTTATTGATTTTGAAACCTGTAGGATGTTGCATGAAACTGTTGGCGGCCAAGATCCAAATAGCAGAAAGCATGGTACCAATAGATGTCATCCAAATCATAAATGCATGAACACCTGGTCTGAAACGATCCCAAGTAAACATCCAAATTCCGATGAAAACTGATTCAATGAAGAAAGCAAGAAGAGCTTCAATAGCAAGTGGGGCACCGAACACATCACCCATAAAACGTGAGTATTCAGACCAATTCATACCGAATTGGAACTCTTGAATAATACCGGTAACTATACCAACGGCAAAACTTAGAAGAAAAATTTTCCCCCAGAACTTTGCCATATCTAAATAAACTTTGTCCTTTTTAACGGCATAAATAGTTTCCATGATAGCGACTAAAAACCCCATTCCGATTGAAAATGGAACGAAGAAGAAATGGAAAACTGTTGTCATCGCAAATTGAAAACGAGCCAAAGAGACAATGCTTAAACCCAAAGTAAGCATGGTAAAAACCTCCTTAGAACATAGAATAAGAACCCTAATATACAGATTTATCATATGATTAATTAATATTATAAGCAACCAATTTGGCTTGTGAAAAAACGGTTCCATCGTTGGAAACAATGACATAAATATAAAATTAACAAACGATTATTGCTCAAATAAAAATTCATATATAAGATAATATCCTAATTAAAATATAGTCCTTTGAAATCGTTTTTATCATCATTATTGGCAAGATTTTTTTACGAAAAGAAGTCAGCTTTGGCCACTCAACGTTATAACGATAACTAATTAAAATAAATTGAACAATTAGTAAGGCATTGGATGTGATTTCAGAGTAAATTTTGATAATTTGAAGAAAAGAAAGGAGAACATAATGGACTTAAATCAAATATTGAGAAAAAAAAGAAAAGAACACCATTTTACTCAAGAGCAATTGGCGGAGAAACTGTTAGTTTCACCAAAAACAATTTCTAATTGGGAAACGGGTAGAACTTTTCCAGATATTGAGAGTTTAATTAGAATTGCCAAATTGTATAACCTTTTTTTAGATAATTTATTAGTGGAAGGATCTGATGTTGTGAAAGATATTGAGAAAAAAACACGATTAGCAGTTTTAAAAAGATATGTTTGGATGCCAAGTATTTTGAATATAATTTTAATTTTAGTGGTATCGCAACAGAAATTTTTAGGAAAATTATCTGGATTAACGACTGGTTTGATTTTAGTTAGTATCGCATTGAATGGGGGAATTATTTTTTATTTTTCCAATGAACTTAGTAATGAAAAAGGCGAGAAACCGGAATTTCAAAATAAACAGCAAGTGAAAGGCTTGATTATTTTCACGATTTTATTCGTTGCTTCAGTAATAGTTGGTTATATCATGAAATATCGAATCTAACAAAAGAGAACCATGCTAAGACATGATTCTCTTGTTTTTTATAAAGTTTTATCTATAAAAGATTGACTGGCGTTTGTTGCAAATTTCCAAAATAACTCGACAATTTTGGAATCGTTATCGTGTTGTTTCATAAATACTAGCTGACTATTGATTTTAGGCACAAGTGGTATGACCTTAATGTTATCAAAACCGGTAAGATCGAATGACTTATTCATTACTATTGAAATTCCTGTACCTTGATTAAGCATTTCAAGGATTAAATCAATTCTTTGACCGTTATAAGTAACACGGGGACGTAAGTGCATACTTTGGAGGGTAGTATAAAGAGGATTATTTTTGCTTATGGTATTACTTAATAGTAATAGAGATTCTTTTTTTAGCATATCAGGAGTAACGTAATTTTGATTTGCTAAATGACTATTTTGGGGCACTAGTACTACAAATCTATCCAGTTCATTCACTATCACATCATAAGAAGGGAAATCATTGTCAAAAATTCTCGTAAATACTATATCGACGTTCTTCTGATCAAGTGAATGTTCCAACTTATCAACGTTTTCTTCACTAAATTGCGATCTTATTTTGGGATAACGTTTGGCAAAGTCAGTTATGATGTGAAATGCTCGATATTGGGATAAAGAAGGTAGCCCTTGGATAACTAAAGGACGTTCTTCTAACCAAGCTTCACTTTCAATTAGTTGATTCAATTCGGCTTCTTTTTCCAAAACATCCTTCACTTTAGGTAAAATCAATTTGCCAACTCGGGTTAATTTGATTTGGCGATGGGCTCGCACAAACAATTTAACTTTCCATTCTTTTTCCAGAATCATAATGTATTTTGAAATTGTTGATTGTGATAAAAACATTCTTTGAGCAGTTAGACTGTAGTTCTGTGTCTTTGCCAGATCAAGAAAAACTGCTAGTTTTTTAGTATCCACCATATGCCCCTTAACTATTATTATTCTGAATAGTTTAACACTAAAACAGAATTGCTCTTTGTTTTGCCAGTTATTAGACTTTTACTTGTGATTATATTTTATTAAATGCAAGGAGTCTTTCTATGCCAATCGGGATTATAACAAATGTATGTGCCATTCTTTTCGGTGGAATTGCCGGAGCTTTAGGCAGTGAAATAATGTCGGATAGCTTTAAAGAAGGTCTCAATATGACTTTCAGTCTCTGTTCGATTTGTATGGGAATTTACGCAATCGCCCCTATGAAAAATTTAGCAGCCGTTGTTTTTGCGGTCATACTTGGAACTAGTCTGGGGATTATTTTTCATTTAGGAAAAGCTATTAATCGTGGTGCTCAAGGAATGCAACATTTTATTTCGAAATTTATCAACGCACCATCTGAAATGGATCAACAAACTTTTGAAACAACATTAGTAACTGTGGTTGTACTGTTTTGTGCAAGTGGTACAGGAATCTACGGTACTCTCACAGAAGGAATTAACGGAGATGCAACTATTTTGATATCGAAATCAATTCTTGATTTTTTTGCTGCTGTTATTTTTGGTGCCAACTTAGGAGCGGTAGTTTCATTAATAGCTGTTCCGCAAATCATTATTTTAATGATAATATTTTCTCTTGCTAACTTCATTGTTCCATTAACTACACCGGATATGATTCTTGATTTTAAAGCCACTGGGGGAGTTTTGATGTTAGCCAGTGGTTTTCGAATTACGAAGATTAAAATGTTCCCAACCGCGGATATGATTCCTATTATGGTGGTTATTATGCCAGTCTCGTGGTTATGGACTAATATTATTTTGCCATTGATTCATTAAATTAAAAAAACACCAATTCAGCTAATGAATTGGTGTTTTTTTCTAGTTATGGCGATTACTACGACTTCTTGTACCAACGTTACCATTATTTTCTGGATTTTGACCATAAGGATTTTGTGGTTGACCTAGTTGCTGTTGTGCATTTGGAGTTTGATTTTGGTTACCAAATCTCTGTTGTAAGTTAGGTCTTGGTTGGTTAAAGTTTTGATTACTCTGAGGTGCATAATTTTGATTATTGAATTGACGACCATTGCCATTCATAGGTTGTTGATTTTGAGGTTGTCCAAAATTATTTTGTACTTGTTGACTATTTTGACTGTTTTGATTCATTGATCTATTAGCCATTTGATTATTATTCATCGGTTGATTTGGAAATTGTTGTTGATTGTTATAACCATTATTCATTGGCTGTTGGAAATTATTGCCACGACCGTTGAAATTTCCATTAGGATTCTGATTCATTTGATTTGGAACTCGTTGACCAAATCCTGGTTGATTCATCAGTTGTTGGTTATATTGTCCCTGATATTGTTGATTGGGATTAGTTTGTTGATTGAAGTTTTGATTATTTTGAGCTTGATAAGGATTATAACCATAATTTTGTTGATTAAAATTGTTCGGTTGCGCATTATATTGCTCAGGGTTCATTTGATTCATAGGATTTTGATTGTATGGATTATTTCCATACTGATTATTGGTATCCTCAGGTTCATCTTCAGGAATTGGGTGAAGAATTGTATCAACGATAACAATGATCAAGTCGATTGCACCAATAATAATACCAACCCAAGCCCAAATTTTTAGAAAACCTGCACCAGGCATGTTGGCATTGAAGAGCCCCATTAGTCCACCAAGAATTAGGATGATGAAGCCTACGATATCAGGAACCATACTATATGTACGATTAGTTAAAATGTAGATTGCAGCCGAGATAATATAAGTTATTGCCATCAGAATACCAGCAGCGCCACCAATGGCACCTGTACCAACTAAAGCAGCAATAAAGCCTTCAAATCCCGATTTAACCATTAGGATAATAGATAGTATAAGCAATAAAATACCGGCAGAAATTTTTGTTATTCTTACCATAAAGAAACCTCCGATTTTACTAACAAATACTATTGTATATCATCCTTTATAAAATGGTTAATAGGACCATATTTATGTCCGACATCAATTTCATTTTTAATAGCATTGTAAGTAAATGTTTTAGCAATTCTGATAGCATCTTCCATGCTCTTGCCCTTAGCAATTTCAGCCACGATACATGATGATAGTGTATCACCAGTACCATTAATGTGATCAGTTTTAACAAAGGGTTCAGAGATCCAGAAAGATTCACCATCTTCTAGTAGAACGTAGTCTTCAACTTCACTAATGGAGTCGTCACTATGTTCACCCTTTATCATAATATTTTTTGGTCCCAAATTGCGTAATTTATGCGCAGCCTTAACAATTTCTTCTTTATTATTTAATTCTAATCCAGAAAGCTTTTTAGCCTCGTAAAAATTAGGAGTAATCAAATCAGCTAATGGGAACAACTCATCGATCAAAGTTTGGTAAGCCTCAGCTTCTAGTAACATAGCGCCGTGCTTTGTGATGATAACTGGGTCAAGAATGAAAGCACCAAAAGGTTTATCTTTAATGGCTTCGGCAACAGTATGAATAATTTCAGAATCGGAAAGCATACCTGTCTTGAAAGCAGAAACTTTAAAATCATCTTTGATGTCATTGATTTGGCTATTAATAAACTTAGCTGGCATATTTACGCTATCGTGAATACCGTAAGAGTTACCAGCAACAGCAGCAGTTAAAACAGACATACCGTAAACGCCGCGAGCCATAAAAGTTTTTAAATCAGCTTGTGCGCCGGCACTACCGTCAGAGTCAGAACCAGCAATAGTTAGTACTTGAATAAATTTATTCAAAGTTAATCACCCACCTAATTAATTGTTTCCTTTATATTAACAGAAAGCGTGAATTTGTGAGGAGGATTTATCACATTTCCCTTGACCTTGACGTAACGTAATCCCTTAGAATCAAAATTGTTAGGAGATTTATTTATGAAATATACAATAAAAAAATTAGCTGAACTAGCTGGTGTGAGTACGCGTACATTAAGATATTATGATCAGATTGGCTTGTTAAAACCTAGTGAAGTTAATGAAAATAATTATAGAATTTATGATGAAAAAAACGTAAATAAATTACAACAAATTCTATTCTATCGTGCTCTAGATTTTCCGTTGAATCGAATACAAAAGTTAATTAATGACCCTAATTTTTCAAGGTTGCAGGCATTAAAAGAACAGCAATTACTTTTAAAAAGTAAGCGCGATGAATTGGAAAGTCTCCTAACTAATATCGATGCGACTATTAAAGATTTTCAAGGAGAAGAGAAAATGACCGATGATGAGAAGTTTGAAGCCTTTAAACAGACCAAGATAAGTGAAAACGAACAAAGATTTGGACAAGAGATTCGTGAGAACTATGGCAAAAGGGTTGTTGATGCAGCTAATGATAAATTTGTTAAGTTGAGTGAGAAAAAATATCAAGCTATGAATAACTTAGAAGCAGAATTGATTCAGGATTTAGTTGAATTAAAAAAACATCCAAATTTGAATTCAGATTTGGCAAGAAAAATTTTTGAAGAACATAAGCAATGGTTGAAGTACACGTGGTCTAAATACAATGAGAAAATGCATCGAGGCCTAGTTAATCTGTATGTAGAGGATGAAAGATTTACTAAATATTACGATGATAAGGCTAATACTGAGGTTGTAAAACTTCTTAGGGATGTAATTTATAAATACACCGAATGATCATAACGACGTTATAGAAAAAGAGCAAATCTTTAAATGATTTGCTCTTCTTTTTATCCAATATTATTTACAGCATTTTTATCGACTAGATCTCGATAGAAGTTAGCCATAGTCAATTTGTAGTATGGATAGATCCAAATAAATCCAATACCTAATGTAATACTACCTAGAATCCACCAACCTAAGAAACTAAGTTGCATCATGAAGTAACGACCTTTATTACCAACCATTAATTGACGACTACGAGTAATGTAATCAGTTAATGTAAGACCATCGGCTTCACCACGATCATTGAGGTCTTTATAGATAAAATAAGTTTGTGAATAAGCAAGCCATTTGATAATGCCGGGAATAACTAATAATAAAGTCCATAAGAATGTAAAAATACCTACTAGAATATAGATTAAAATTAATTTCCACCAATCAGGGCTTCTGAAGTAGGTGAAATTACTTTTGATAGGTTGAAAGTCTAGTTGTGGATCTTCAATCCAATCTAGTCCTCTGAAAGCACTGGACAATGAAATTAATAGAACAACTAAACTAATGATATAAGAGATTAAGCCGGTTGATAGTAAACTTGAAAAAGCACCACCATTGTTATAAATAGCATCTTTCATGGCATCTGTTGAGTTAGAACGGTTGACATTGATATTTAATATCATAACAATAACCGGAATTAGATAAAGTTGAATAGCTCTGGTCCAATTACCTTGTAAAAGAGATTTTACTTCGGTTTTTAATTCATATCTTGTTTTATACCTTTGCATAATTTTTATACCCTCCTAAAAAATTAATCATACATTAATTATGAAAAAATCGAAACTAATTAAGAATGGATATTATTACTAATTCAAAATCATTTTCGTTTATAATGAAATCAATATACCGTACAAAGGAGAAGATTTTATGATTGGATTTATTGGAGCTGGTAGTATCGGTGGAGCCGTTATAACGGGTCTTGTTAAAAATGGTTTTAACGCAGACGAAATAATTGTTAAAGGTGGCCATTCTAATCATGCCAATCTTTTAGGTGAACAATTAGGATTTCAAGTAGTCAAAAAGGTTAAACAATTAGAAGATACAGATGTTATTTTCATCGCTGTCGGGGCAAATGCTTTGGACGGTGTTTTGAAAGAACTAAAGGAGATCGTAGCGGGAAAATTGATTGTAGCTTTTACTGGAAGTGCAACAATTTCTCATTTAAAACAAGTTTTGGGCGATGCCAAGGTGGCACATGCTATTCCTAATACACCAGTTAAAGTTGGAGCTGGATTCACAGGAATTACCTACTCAAGTGATTTTGAAGATGCTGACAAGAAGAAAATTGCTTCGATCATGGGATATACAGGTCAACTAGTTGAAGTTCCTGAAAATCAATTAGGAATTCTTGGAACAGTTGCCGGCTGTTCACCAGCTTTCTTAGATGTCTTTATCGAAGCTTTGAGTGATGCAGGAGTAAAGCACGGTTTAAATCGTAAGTTAGCTTATGATGCTGCTATTGGGATGGCCATTGGTGCCAGCAAGCTAGCTAAACAATCAGAATTAAATGTTTCTGCTTTGAAAGATGAAGTTACTTCACCGGGTGGTTCAACAATACGTGGTGTGGCTGCGTTAGAAGAATATGGCTTTAGAAATGCCGTGATCAAGGCTGTTGATGCAGCTGAAGAATAGTTATAAATAATAAAAAATCCGATTGACTTGGCTGTATTCGCGGCCTCTAGTTAAGTCGGATTTTTTTATAGGACGAATTTACAATTGAAGTGCAACGAGTAAGAAGAAAATAAAAAAGAACTC
>NZ_AZES01000004.1 GCF_001434985.1 Companilactobacillus paralimentarius DSM 13238 = JCM 10415
CACTTGGATTCAATTTATTTTGTCCAAGTGGCTAACTTGTTATTGAAATTTTCGATCTTTTTTATTTTAATTATTGATAGAATTTTTCAATAAACTCACTTAACCCCGTAATGTCATCAATAGTCAATTCACCAATCTTATAGAAATCAATCTTACTCTTGAACGAAATTTCTCTTATCTTACCTATATCAACATACGTTTGTTTTAATAATCCTGCTTTTTTCCATTTTTTTATTTTGTAATATTGTTTTTTTATCTTATCGGATTTTTTATCATATTGGGTCGTTAGTGAGAAAAAGGTAAAGGCATCATCGGTCGTTTCGACAACCAGTACTGGCCTTTTCTTTCCACCATTAGAATCAACAAAACTAACGTAAAGTACTAATATATCATCTGATTTAGTAGTCTTGCGATTCATCATTGAACCAGTCCTCTATCTGTTTTTTTGTATTTAATTTTTCTACTGGAACTTTTTTTAAGTTTTCTCGTAGCTCTCTTGAAGCCCTTTGTTTATCAGTTAATTCTATAGAGAAAGGTATCTTACCCTTCGCAACAATTTGTTTAAAATACATTATTATTGCTGTCGTTTGATTCAAACCTAATTCATCTAAAACGGACTGTGTCTCTTCAGCCAAATTTTTGTCGATATTAATATTCAATTTCTTTTTAGGATCCTTCTTCATTTGCATATTAACACCTCCTATTAAGGATATTATACATACAGTTTCCTTATATTACGAATATATTGTCTACATAAATATTGCATTTGAAGTATGAAATAAAGTTCAAAGTTTTATATGAATTCATTTATTTCAAATATATTACAAAAATATTGAGCTAATTCTAAAGAAAACGTAACGTTTCCCTTAACAGTTTTTTAAACGTATTGATTAAAATCTGATTGCATTATAGGTTTACTATGAACCGCAAAATAAGACGAGGAGGTTTAAAAGATGAAAAAGAATAAAGTTCTACTCGGCTCAGCACTGGCATTATTAATTGCCCCAACTGTTCTGTCTAATTTGTCGCCTCAAGACGTGAGTGCGGCAGAAACATCAACAGAAAGCGGATTGATTGGTACTGTTCGTCGTGGTAGCGGTATTCTGGTTAACAACCAGGGTCAAACTATTACAAGTACTTATCTTCCTAACTTCAGCTCTTGGAAACTTGGTCCTTCAACTCAAATCAATGGCATTACTTATTATCAAGTTGCTACTAACGAGTGGATTGCTGCTGATAGCATTGATATCAGTAATTCATCCCATCAAGTAACTAATCTTAGTTCAGACACTAGCAACCAAATTGATGTTAACGCCACTAAAGTTGGAACGACAAAGTGGGCTTCTGCTGTAGTTAACAGTCAAGGCCAAGCTATTACTGGGGTAACTTTACCAGCTGGAACTAATTGGAAACTTGGTGCATCCATAAATGTTAATGGAAATGTTTATTTGCAAGTTGCTACTAATGAATGGGTCGCTGCTAATGACTTGAACATTCAAGTGACTGAACCTAATCAAAGTTACACTACAAATAACGCTACAACCAATGCTGCTTCAACTACCACACAACAACAGCAACCAGTAGTTGGTACTGTTGTTAATGGTCCCGCTGATTTATATGATACTTCAATGGACTCTTTCTCAGACCGTCAATTACCTGAAGGATCTAACTGGAAAATTGGCCAAATGGTTCAAAATAAATACGGTCATACCTTCTATCAAGTATCAACTAATGAATGGGCACAAAGTTCAAATATGCATTTAAATCAAAATGACGCTGGAAATAATGTAAGTAGTGAGCCTGAATTTGCAACATCTGTTACACAATAATCGGAACAATTATATTAATATTTGTATATTTCACATTTTCTTCACATTTATAATCTAATATAGTACTTGGTAAACAAGAATATTGGATACTAACTTATAATATATAAATAAACTAAATATAATTACCTCCCTGATATAGTGGGCCTCCAAAAGAATGGAGGCCCTTTTTTTGCGTACAGAATTAATAATTTTTGATTTGATATTGCTAATTGTTACATAAATGCTACAATAATGTTACAGAATTATTACAAAGACGATATGAGTACTATTCATCTTTGCATATATCCAGACAGTCTCGTAGAGCTTCCAGCTAAGGGGCTTTTTATTAGATTTACATCGTGGCAATAAATCTATTAAAAATAGATTTTGTTGCTAATATTCTGTGTCGGCTATAAAATAATGAATTGTACGGATTAAGGTGGTGATCAATGAAATCGGTATTAAGATTTATTTCAAAATTTGGATATAGGGAGAAATAACAACATGAAACATACTACCCTCAAAATATTGAGTAGTCTTTTATTGGTAGCATCCGTATTAGCACTTGGAGGTTGTTCTAACAATAGTCAAAATTCCGCTGGCTCAAAAGATTCAACTGTCAAAACAGAATCACATAAAAAAGCCAGGAAGAGTTCTTCTAAGAAAAAAGTTTCGAAAAAAAAGGCCTCATCAAAAAAGGAAGCATCTACTTCCAACAATGATGAGACACAACAAAATCAACAAACAAATTCTTCCACTAACAACCAAAATACAACATCAAATTCAAATAACCAGCAGAGTTCAAAACAAACTCAAAACACTAATCAGGGTCAAAGCCAAAGCACAGCTACTTCTAACAACAATCAACAAGCAACTACAAATCAGCAGGTAACCGCAGTTATCACTACTGCAGACCAAGCTAGAAGTTTAGTTGCACATGCTAATGGTGGGGCTTCTCCTGCATCATTTAGTGTTGAAGCTAAGCCAGATGGTTATCACGTCTATTTGAATAATCTAAATAACCCAATCGTAACAGTAGTTAAACCCAACGGTGACTTTTACGATGTGAATGGAAATCTTACCGGTAAATATTCAAGTATGGCTGCTCCTGATGGTGGCGATAATTCCCAATGGACTCCATAGCCAATAAATTAAAATATAAAAAAAGACTTGAATCAACTATTCAAGTCTATAATCTCCATAAAAATTTTTGCGTACTGCTTTTTCTTTTCACTATCCATTAAATAAAAAGCCTGTACAAATTGGTTACTCTGCTCATCTAGTTCAGTTTGATCAAAGACATCACCTAATTTTAGATTCAAAGCATCTAAAATACTCTCTAAACGAGAAAGAGACACGTCATCTCTATTCCCCCGTTCCAAACGTGATATTAAATCTGGAGATACATGAGCCCGGTCAGCCAATTGTTCTATGGTTAACCCCATTTCATTACGTTTATCACGAATAAACTTAAAGCGCTTAACCATAGGCATCACCTCTTAATTCAAATTATTCTAACTACTCACTGTTTATATGGCTATACGGCTAAAAATTGATACATACTATAAAAATATTGCGAATATTCTGTACTAGTATTATCATAAAAAAGTACGTGATTATTATATTTCGAATTGAATACACATAATAATCCTCACTTGCTAAAAAATTACATTATTAATATATTTCTAGGGTGGAATCAGTTGAATATTAAAAAGTAATTTAAACAGTCTTCATGAATTCATGTATTTGTCACAGATGGACTCTTTTATACACTTAATAAATGCGGTAGTTTATTAAGTAAGTTATTCCCTCAAATAACTAAACGTTGGTACATCTGACAAATCAATCTTATGATAATTGCGTACCGGGCTACGTTAATCCGTAGCCTTTTTATATAAAACCAAGACTCAAAATTATTAGCATTAATCTACATCAAAGAATTGCTAACGCATGTGCCTGCGAGCCAAACTTTGCAACTAACATTTCTAATTAGTTATTACTAATAATAATGGAAGAAGCATTTCTTAGTCATGTGGGCTATGGAAATGCTTTTTTTCTGTACTTTAATAAAATAATACTATTAATAATATTAGATATTAACTAATTGTACATTATATTATATACCACTTTATTATCCTTTTGTACATTAGTTGTACTAATAATAGTCCAAATTAAAAATGATTGGTGATGTTAATTATATGAATATTTCAAAATCCGATTTTGGTGTTCGCCTGATGAAATTACGAAAAAGTAAAAATCTAAGCATGCAAGGTTTAGCCGACATTATCGGTGTCAGTGGCAAAAGCACTATTAATGAATGGGAAAAAGGTCGTGGACTCCCTAAGAAAACGACAATGGACCGTTTATCGACAGTACTTAATACCAGCAGTGACTACCTATACTATGGTGATCTTAAGGATGTTTTAGAAAATAAGGTTTTAAAAATCATCAATAACTATGGTTACAAATCAAATGTCACCTTCAAAAAATTAATCGATGTAACCAATGGCGACTTTCATCCTGATGACGTCATCGTCAGACATATTACTAAGTTAAAGGATCATGTTTTAAGAGATGATGAATCTAGCGTTGAAGACCGCATATTTAAAGAGATTTACCCAGGCTTATTTCAGATATTCACTTCTAAAGGTGTCAATTACGAAACCAATTTAGAAGAAATCGACCGCATCTCTAATCCATATTTTCAAAAAATCTATGTTGATCAAGTATTATCCTTTGAAGGACAGGCAATGGACGTACTACATGAACTAGAAAAAAGGTCAACTCATACCAAAAATACTAAATGGACTCAAAGATCTTTTGATGAAGTTGCAAAAAAATTCGTAAAAGATGGTACATTAAATTGGGACGGTACTGACTACCAAATTGATTCTATGAAACAATTGGTACAGCAATACTATCGCGATAAGTTAAATGATAAACTAGTTGAAACTCGACTTAGTATAAAAAGTTTATTATCCGAAGAAAATCAAATTGAGGAACGTTATTTAAAATAGACTTTTGATTTTGTACATTTAATGTACTAGGAATTCAGCATAGGGGGAAGATAACATAGTTAAAGCTAAAAAACATAATTTTCTGGATAAGGTTGTTCTATTCTTTTGTCTAATTTTACTTTTGGCAGCCTTCATTATTCCCCAGGTTCATCGCAGTTATTATTCAGCTCCCTACTTCTATTTCTCTGGCAAACAGATTGTTTTGGAAAATAACAAAACGCATCATTTGAATGATTACCAAAAGAAACAGTTCACTAAGCTAGCGCGAAAGGCCATTGACCAAAAAGATGGCCCTTTTGATTGGGATAATTACCAAACGGTTTCCATTGATGTTTATAAAATGAAGAATCTACATGAATATGCTTTGATATATCGAATTAAACCATGTATTCGTACTGATAATCATATTATCAATAACACAATAGTTCTTACCTTAAAACATCGTAGTCTAGACAAGTATAAACAATTTACAATAAACAAATATTCATCCGATTTTTCCAATGTTTTCACATCTAGTAAATAAATTTCAAATAATTATAGATAGGATCTAATCAACCTCATGTCCAAAAAAACAAGTGGTAATAGTACACTCAAAAAAATATTTACGATAATAATGTTTGGAGTCTCCTTTATATACTTCTGTGCCTTTCGATTCTTAGTAATTCCATCTGGCGATGATTACTTCTGGTTGGGTAAAATGGGAAAATACTTAATGAATCACATGTTCTACGGTCCCCAAGCCACGTATGGCGGTAGTAGTAATGGCCGCTACCTAGGTAATCTTTTAGAAATCGTCACCATGCACAAATTGCCAGTAGCCATTTTAGCTTACGGAATCTTTTGGACCCTGCTCTTGTGGTGTATCTGGTACTTATCTAAAAAGACCATCACATCACTTCTATTATCGTTTCTCTTTATTTTCACCATGCAAGATGCCTTTATTAATAACATTCTGGGTTGGAATGCCGGCTTTGTGAATTACGTCCCTCCCGTAGTTATGGGATTGATCTACATCATAGTAGTCAACAAAGGCGTTGCAAAGAAATTTGTTCCAATCGTTTCTATTTTATTGCTACTATTAGGTTTGGCAGGCGGTCTATTTAATGAAGTTTGGAACATCACCCAATTAGCCCTGGGATTGTTAGTTTTGGGATATTCTTATTGGAAAAAAGACCTCAAAAGTTACCATATCACCTATTTTTTAGGAACAATTGGTTCAGCACTTATCATGTTTACCCATAAGGGATATCACGAGGCCAGTACTTACCGTAAAACCTCATATACTCTAAGTACCATTTGGGATACTTATTCTAAAGTCACTCACTTCTGGCTGATTACTTTCAATCTTATTCTTTTGATAGCTATTCTCTTAGCCATCTTCGTTTTAGCAATCAAAACTAAAATTTCATCGGAAAATAAATTGGCTGTTTCTATCTTTTCAGTTATCTTTTTGATTTATTACATTATTATCAACAATTTCTTCAGAAATAATTTTCACTTAAATCCGATGTACGGTTACAAAACGGTTCGTGCTAGCATTGCCGTGCCGGAAAGTTTAGTCAGTATCGCATTAATGATTTTTATCGGTTATTGTATTTGGGTCTTCTTTAAAAATGATCCTAAGATGTGGCTCTATTATCTGCTAACTGGTGTTATTGCCGGACAATTGTTATTCGTTTCTTCACCGGTGAACAGTCGCGGTTACTTCCTATCTTACGTACTAATGTATTTAATCGGAATGAAATTTGTTCTATCTGCTCTAAATGAATTGCGAATAAAGAATTATTTAATTAATTTGATTTTGTTAGCAACGCTAATTGTTTGTGGTTATACTTATCAATCAATGATGTACGCTAACTATCATGCTAATCTTATTCGTGTCAGTGACCCAGACTATTACAATGGCAAGAAAGAGCTAACTAAACACGTACCTTATGTAAAATTTGTCTGGTTCAATGATTTAATGAATCAGCAAAATGCTCCTTACTGGAAAAACCATATTGATACTTATAAACATATACTGAAATAACGCAAAACCCACTTCTGAAGTCTGAAGTGGGTTTTTATATATCATGATAATTTTGTATTAAAATTTGCATAAAAAAATCCTTTAGAGAACGCTTCTCGTACTCTAAAGGAAGGTTGGTACTATTTAAATTTAAAGACTAGCTTATTTCTTGAGATTCTTCTCAATCCAGTCACGGACATCTGCATCTTTCATATCCAAGAATGGTTTTTCAGCTTCTTCGGCCTTAACTGTGTCGTGATCGTTGTTTTCCATGAAATAATCCCAAATAGCGTCACGAACAACTGTCTTATCGTCACTCCAGTCGAAAGCCTCGCTCATCTTTAGGTTCAATACTTCTGGTTCTTTTGCAATGGCTGCATCAGCCATCTTTGATGGATCTACTTCTGCCATAATTCAACAACCTCCTTAGTTACGAGTTCATTATAGTTCTAATCTGAAAAAGTGACACACTAAATGTTTATTATTTTTGATAATTATTGCAATTGGCATGATTTTTTTAATTATAGTGCTTGATAAAGAGGTTCTATACTTTCTGGTATTGATGAATAATCAATACCAGTTTTTTAATCTCTAG
>NZ_AZES01000067.1 GCF_001434985.1 Companilactobacillus paralimentarius DSM 13238 = JCM 10415
TCTAGAGATTAAAAAACTGGTATTGATTATTCATCAATACCAGAAAGTATAGAACCGTAATTTGTTATCCTGAATAGGTGTTGTTTTAGTTTTCTTTTCTTTTCATGTACAGAATAGGGTAAGGATTACCTGCATCGTCAGTCTCGGTTCTTCGATAAGTTTCAAATCCAAGATATTCGTAGAATCCGATAGCCTGCGGATTTTGTTCGTTAACTGTCAGTTTATTTACATCAAAATTTTTAATAGCATAATTAATTAATTGTTTCCCTAGACCAAGGCCACGGAATTCTGGGGCAACAAAAAGCATTTCAAGTTCTTGATGAGAAATGCCCATAAAGGCTATAATTTTTTCATCCTCCACGATGATTAAATCAGGGATTTGTTGTAGAATTTTTGGTAAGGATATCTTAATTTTTTGAATTGATGTTTCAGATAAGAAAGAATGAGTAGCTCTTACAGATGCTTCCCAGACCTTTGTCAATTGATTTATTAAGTTATCGGATCTTTTAGAAATAATCTTTATTTTCAAAATGTACCTCAAATGAATTTTTTTGTTAAATAGAATTGATTATCATTATATCAGAAGCAAAAAGGATAAGAGGGATATTAATGCTGGTAGATGAAAGTTGGTATGAAGAACTAGATCTGGGCAAAATTGAGGATGTCCAAACTGTTTCTGGTGGCGATATAAACTTAGCTTTTAGGGTAATTGCCGATACAGGTGAGTACTTCTTAAAAGTCCAACCTGATAATAACGAGAGTTTCTTTGATCATGAAGTTGAGAGTCTCAATTTGATCAATTCGGTTGCTAATGCTCCTAAAGTTATTCGAAGTGGAACTTTTCGTGATAATAGTTATCTTATTTTGAATTATATCCACTTTGGAACTGGCTCACAGTATGATTTGGGACAATTGGTGGCTAAGATGCATCAACGCCATTCACTACGTTTTGGTTTGGGACATGACGTTCTGAATGCTAGTAATCCCAAAATTAATACTTGGCGTGCTAATTGGGGTGATTTCTATATTCAACAACGTTTGAATGTTTTGATCAATGAAGTGCAAAAGAAGGGCCTATGGAACGGTCAACGAGATAAAATGATGCGTCGATTTGAGGAAAAATTGATGGAATATTACCAAGTTCATCCAATTATACCAAGTTTGATGCATGGAGATTTGTGGAATGGTAACGTTGGGTTTGAACAGAATCGGCAACCAATTTTATTTGATCCCGATGTTTTCTTTGGTAATCGTGAAATGGATATTGCTATGACTCTATTATTTGGTGGATTTGGTAAAGAATTTTATCAGGGCTATCAGGAACTGTATCCGTTAGATAAGGATTGGCAAAAGAGGGTATCTTGGTATCAAACTTATTATCTATTAGCACATCTGAACCTTTTTGGAGAGACTTATGGAGCTGATTTTGATAATATTTTAAAACAAAGTGTCGAAAATTAAGTGGAACATTCTTGTCAATTTGTTAAAGTAAGCGCGATACTATAAGTGGAGATATTTTCATTTTAATGGGAGTGGATTAAATATGAATAATGAAATTAAATATATCTTAGATGAATTAACAGTTATTTATGGTTTTTACCAAGATAAATTTAGTTTAAAGAGAATTAAAAGCTATATCTTGAGCATGCCAGAAGGTTCTAAGATAGTAAAAGTCGAAGAAGGGCTTATTCCAATGTATGATCATAATGTGAATTTACCAATTGGTCAATTTAACGATGATACTGATTCTGTCAGCTTATTGTTAGTAACACATACTATGGTCAAAGAAAGAGATGTGGCAGCGATTGCCAGTGATTCCAAGCGAGTCGCTGATTTGGTTAATCGTTTGATTAGTTTAATATCGCCTCAAAAATAGAATATTTTACCGATATTTTGGTCAATGATTGTCGAAATTTTATGACAATTATTGGCTTTTTTTGTTGATTTAAAGCTATTACTTGAAAAATAAATTATTAAAGGTAAATTTGACTTTTATTTTTGACTTCTTTAAATTGAATAAATGAATTAAATAAATTATGCAATTGAGGGAGAAAATATGAGTTTAAAAGTATTGTTGGTATGTGGTACGGGAGCGTCTTCAGGTTTTATGGCCGTGAGTATGCGTAAAGCAGCTAAAAAACAAGGATTAGATTATCAAATTCAGGCACGGAGTGAAGCTGAATTAGACAATTATTTAGATGAAACAGACGTTATCATGATTGGTCCACACTTATCCTTTATGGAAACAGAGATTAAACAAGCAGTATCTGGTACAAATAAAAAAGTGATTTTAATGAATCCTGATTATTACGCAATGTTGGATGGAAAGCAGGCTTTGAAACATTTGCAAAGTGTACTCAACTAAAAACAGAGAAAAGGATTTGAAATAACAATGAATAGTTTTATGGCAATCTTTAAAGAAAAAGTAGCACCAAAAATGGATCGAATCAGTCGTAATATTTGGATCAGTGTCCTAAAAGATTCAATTCTTCAAACTTTACCATTTATTTTAGTTAGTTCAGTAATTACTTTTTTAGGTCTCTTTGCTAATATTTGGAGTTGGTGGCCTGATTTGTCGGGTATCAGTAATTTTACTTTTGGTATTATTTCAATTTTTGTAGCGTTTTTGATTCCATTCAATATGATGGAGAAAAAGAAATTATCTAAACAACGAATTATTTCTGGCTTAACGTCGCTAGGACTGTTTTTACTATTAACTAATCCAGTAATGTCTAAGGATGGCGGCGCCACTTTTGAATTTAGTCACTTCGGAGCCGGAGGAATGTTTGTTGCCATTATTTGTGGTATTTTCACAGCCTTAGTCATGGAATTCTTCGGCAAATTTAGTTTCTTTGCTGAAGATACTGTGATTCCTGATTTTGTAACAGCTTGGTTTGATTCAATGTTGCCAATTGGTGTTGTGATTACCGTTGGATTTATTTTGGTTAATGTTTTAAAAATAAATGTCTATCAACTCATTATTCAAATGTTTTCACCTTTAGCAAATATTGTAGAGACTTTACCCGGATTTGTTTTGGTCATGTTAATCAATTGTCTAATTTATTCAATGGGAATCTCTACTTGGATTTTGACACCAATTACAACACCAGTTTATTTAGCCGCTATACAAGCTAATCAGATCCATGGTGCACAAAATATTGTTACAGGAGAAACAATGTTTTCAACATATTTATGGATCGGTGGAGTTGGCTGTACGATGCCCTTGGTATTAATGATGTTGTTCTTGGCTAAATCCCAACGTCTAAAGGTTTTAGGCCGAGCTTTCGTTATTCCCAGTATTTTCAATATCAATGAACCTGTGGTTTTGGGTTCAATAGTTTGGAATCCTTATTTAATGATTCCAATGTGGATTCAAGGTGTTATCCTGCCAATTATTGTTTGGATAGGATTAAAGAGTGGGGTAGGTAGGATTCCTGATGCTGTTTTTCAAATGTGGTACGTGCCTTTTCCAATCAATACCTGGATCAATGGACATACAGTTGGTTCAATTGTATTATTAGTAATTATCTTTTTAGTAGCGGCTTTGATTTGGTATCCCTTTTTCAAGGCATATGATCGTGAATTAGTAAAAAAGGAAACAGGTAAATAAAATGATAGATGAAGCAGAGAATAATAGTGATTTACGTCAAACAATGCAGATAATTATTTTTTCTGGTGATGCTAGAAAATTTATCATGCAGGCTTTGGATTTAGTTGGAGATGCTAAATATAATGAGTCTGAGCAATTGTTAAAGCAGGCCCATGAACAACTCGTAAAAGCTCATGCATTGCAGACAGATAAGATTCAGAAAGAGGCTGAAGGTGAGCAACTAGAATATTCAGTGTTGTTCACACATGCTCAAGATACGATGATGTCAGTCAATACTGAATATAATTTGGTGAAACATTTGATTGAAGTATTTAAAAAGGCTGTACGATAAATAGAGTTGATAGGCATTTTGCCATCAACTCTATTTTT
>NZ_AZES01000068.1 GCF_001434985.1 Companilactobacillus paralimentarius DSM 13238 = JCM 10415
TAAGGGGTGTCCATACGATAATGCACCAATGGAATCTTTTCATGCTTCCCTCAAAAAGGAATGTGTTTATCCAGTGCCGGTCTTTGAGAATTATGAAACTGCCGCTGCTGTCCTTTTTGAATATGTGCATGCTTTCTACAATAGGAA
The DNA here is from genome assembly GCF_001434985.1 of Companilactobacillus paralimentarius DSM 13238 = JCM 10415. GTDB lineage: Bacteria > Bacillota > Bacilli > Lactobacillales > Lactobacillaceae > Companilactobacillus > Companilactobacillus paralimentarius. Next base: position 148 of record NZ_AZES01000068.1, read on the forward strand.
GAGAATTCATAGTTCACTGGGCTACCAGACCCCCTTACAAGTTGAAATCGCAACACTTGCGAGCCAAATGGCCGCCTGATTTAATGCTTTCCAGGGTTCAAATAAGTTATTAATCACGATTAATGATTTATTTGAGCTGTGGAAGGTAAACGCGGTTCTGAATGTCTCTTAAAACCTGTCTCAAATATTGACTTCAATCCA
>NZ_AZES01000069.1 GCF_001434985.1 Companilactobacillus paralimentarius DSM 13238 = JCM 10415
AAACGCGGTTCTGAATGTCTCTTAAAACCTGTCTCAAATATTGACTTCAATCCAATATTGTGAACATAAGATGCAGTTAACCTTGAACGGCTATGACACATTAAAAAAGGCTGTCAACTATGACGAATTAACTGGAATTAGAAACCGCTCTAGTCTAGATAAGAATTCTAAGGAAATCTATGAGCAATATTCACATGAAGACAACGTTCCTTTATCTATGGCAATGTTTGATATCGATCATTTTAAACTCTTTAATGATCAATACGGACACTCAACTGGCGACGAAGTCCTACGTCACGTTTCTCACACCATGGAACGTGAATTATATTAAAAAAAGACGCACGGACAAATTTTCCGCTTTGGTGGAGAAGAATTCATTATTATTTTTCGCGGTAAAAATGCCGAAGAATGTAAACCAATCATTACTGATTTAAGAAATACCTTACTTCACTCACCACTCTTCTTCAACGGTAAGAAATTGAATGTCAGCGTATCATTTGGTGTTTCTCAATTAAAGCCAACTGACTCCGGCTTTACAGATTTATTCAATCGAGTCGATAGTTATCTTTATAAATCTAAAAACGCCGGTCGTAATAAAATGACCATTGAAGATATTACCTATAGCTTTGATGAAGCCAAGTAGTAAAATAGCATCCATTCAGATGAACTCCCTCCATGGGGATAAATTTGAACGGGTGCTATTATTTTCTTTAAGTAAAAGACGTTACTTTTTGTATTTTTTGACAAAAAAATAGTGAGAAATTAATCTCACCGTCGGGAAGGAATCAGTTGTTTTTAAATCTGGTGGTCCCTATATGTCATAGTAAACCATGTTTGGCCTGACCGCAATAGTATAAATCGATAATCTTAACTCTTTTTTTAATACGAAAATTTCAATAACAAGTTAGCCACTTGGACAAAATAAATTGAATCCAAGT
>NZ_AZES01000070.1 GCF_001434985.1 Companilactobacillus paralimentarius DSM 13238 = JCM 10415
TTTTTTCAAATTCGCATCGAACTTTTAAGATAAAGAGACTGTTTTGTCACAGCCTCATTTTTCTGTAATTATGATGGAAAAACGTCTTGTTCGAAAAAAAATATTTAAAATTATTTTATTAAAATTATAGTTATGATAACATTAATCTAATAGCTTTTTAAGGCTATATTTCAAGAGACATCTTGTCCAATAATAATTTCACAAAAGAAATATTTGTTGCAAAAATGTGAAATACAGATTAAAATTTTCCTAATAAACAAAAATAAAATTTAACAATAAGGGAAAGGGGAACTAAATTATGTCAATGATTGAATTCCGCAATGTGCAAAAATATTATGGAAATTTCCATGCATTGAAAGATATCAATTTAAAAATTGATAAGGGGGAAACCGTTGTATTAGTTGGTCCCTCTGGATCAGGTAAAAGTACACTGGCTCGTACAGTCAATGGTCTAGAAACAATTCAAGAAGGACAGTTGATCGTCAATGGCCGTGATATTTCCGACAAGAAAACTGATATTAATCGAATTAGAAAAGATGTAGGGATGGTTTTCCAGCATTTCAATCTCTACGCTAACAAAGATGTACTAGAAAATGTCATGCTAGCTCCAAGAACTGTTTTGAAGCTCAGCGAAGAAGAAAATAAAAAAACAGCTATGGCTTTATTAGATCAAGTTGGATTAGCTGATAAAGCTCACAACATGCCTTCACAGATCTCTGGTGGTCAGAAACAACGTGTAGCAATCGCCAGATCACTAGCTATGAAACCTCGTTGCATGTTGTTTGATGAACCAACAAGTGCTCTAGATCCAGAAATGATCGACGATGTATTAGGTGTTATCAAATACGTTACTAGTCAAAGTGACATGACGTCCTTGATCGTTACTCACGAAATGGGTTTTGCTCAAGAAGTTGCGAACCGTGTTATTTTCATGGACAACGGTCAAATTCTTGAAGATGATCCAACAGATATCTTCTTCAAACAACCAACTAATGATCGTGCTAAGCAGTTCTTGAGTAAAATCATTCAACATTAAGGAGGAATTGATGATGAAACGTCTAAAATATTTAACTCTAATTTTCACCTCATTGCTCCTAGCGTTGGTTTTAAGTGGCTGTGGCTCTAAGCCGCTTTCAGATCAAAATGTTTTGACTAATGCTAAAGAAAGTAAAACCATTACTTGGGGTGTTAAAGCCGATACAAGATTGATTGGTTTAATTGATGTAAAAGATGGTAAGGAAAAGGGATTCGAAATTGACTTGGCTAAAGCTATTACTAAGAAAATGTTAGGTAAAGATGGCAAGGCAAAGTTTGTAACGGTTACTTCACAATCTAGAATACCGTTGTTGAAGAATGGTAATATCGACGCCATCATCGCTACAATGACTATAACGCCAGAAAGACAAAAAACAATTGATTTCTCTGACTCATATTTTGATGCTGGACAGTCAATTTTAGTTAAAGAAAATTCACCAATCAAAAAAGTAGAAGATTTAAACGATAAGACCATTATTGGTGTGGTTGGTTCTAATTCAGTTGAAAATGTTAAAAAATTTGCTCCAAAAGCTCGGGTATTACAGTTACCTGATTATGCACAAGCCTTGACGGCCTTGAAATCAGGCCAGGGAGATGCTTTGACGACCGATAACGTTATCTTAGCTGGTATGGCCGTGAATAATCCTGGCTATGTCCTAAGAGGTAAAGCCTTTACTACAGAACCATATGGTATTGGTGTCAATAAAGGTCAAAAAGATTTTAGAGAGGCAATCAATAAAGCCTTGAGTGAAGTAGAAAAAGACGGTACTTACAACAAATTGATTATGAAGTGGTTTGGTAATGTACCTGGATTCAATTACAAGGAGGTGCTACGTCATGATTAATCTTTTAACTCATAATTGGAGTTCTTTTATCACTGGATTTGGTTGGACGGTTTTATCCAGTGTTTTGGCTCTGTTCTTCAGTTTAATTATTGGTTCTTTAGTAGCCATCCTTGAGGTACTTCCCAATAAGTTTTTCAGAATCATTGGAAAAATCTATGTAGAGATTTTCCGTAATATTCCACTGTTAGTTATCACAATGTTTTTCTACCTAGTTATCCCGCTCTACGTAGTCAAAATTAATGGTTTTACGGCAGGGACGATTGGATTGACAATTTATACATCTGCCTTCATTGCTGAAACAGTTAGAGCTGGTATCAATTCAGTTGATATCGGACAGATGGAGGCCGCTCGATCACAAGGTATGACTTTTTGGCAAGCTATGCGTTATATCGTTCTACCACAGGCCTTTAAGTTAGTTATTCCACCGTTGGGCAACCAATTTGTAAATTTGGTCAAGAATTCTTCAGTTTTAGCCTTCGTGGCTGGATTCGATTTGATGTATCAAGGAAATGCAATCGCATCACAAACATTCGATACAGTTAATACTTATCTGATTGTTGGTTTGTTCTACTTGATTATTACTTTGCCAATTAGTTACTACATGCAATATCTTGAAAGAAAACTAGCTTAGGAGGAGAATATTATGCAAAATTGGATGAATGCTTATTCATGGGTCAACATCAGATTTCTTCTCCAAGGTTTAGAAATCACGATTTTGATCTCCGTTGTATCGGTGTTACTCAGTTTTATCATCGGTTCGGTTTTAGGAATTATTCGTTATTCCAAAATCCGTTACGTTTCTAAAATTGTTGGAGTGATTATTGACGTAATTCGTAATTTGCCGTTACTATTGATCATTTTCTTCGTTTACTTCGGTTTACCAGCCTTTGGATTCAAACCGGATACGATTCCAGCTGCTATTTTGGCAATGACGGTCTTTGAGTCAATGATGATTGCTGAAATCATCAGATCCGGAATTATGGCGGTTGATATTGGACAGATGGAAGCCTCAAGATCAATGGGAATGACTTATATTCAAGCAATGTGGCATGTTGTTTTACCACAGGCTTATAAGAAAATGATTCCAGCAATGGTTAGTCAGTTTATCTCTTTGATCAAGGATACTTCTTTGGCAACTATCATTGTGGTGCCAGAGTTAATGCAACATGGACAAGTAGTTTACGGACAAAATCCAAATTACATTATTCCTGTCTTTGTCATGATGGCTCTAATGTACTTCGTAGTTTGTTACGCTTTGTCCTTACTATCCAAATATATTGATCATAAAATGGCCTAAAATAATTTATTAGTTGACAGAATAAAAAAAGCCGTTTATAGTGAGTGTCAATCAAATAAACAAATATAAGTGTCTGAATCAAGTAGTGATGTATCTGGGTGTAAGAAAGCCGGTGGTTGATGCGAACCGGTCAGGATGCATTTATGAAATACCAGGCATGACTTGGTTTTCCAAGCGGAAAAAGAGATCCGTTATTCTCAAGAGTGGAGAGGTGTTTTTGAATACTTCTCAAGCTGGGTGGTACCACGGTAAATCGTCCCTGTTGCATTGTTGCAGCAGGGACTTTTTTTATACCAAGGGGTAAGTAAAATGATGATAAATACATGCGGGGGCAATCCTCGATATTAATTCTTCAAGTAAATTACGATAAAAATTTGGAGGAATTAATTATGAGTAAAAAGAGTATAGATTTTAAAGAAGCCATCATCATGTTGGCAGTAATGTTAATCATTTTAGGAGTAGGAGTTATCAAATTTGGTCTTTCGCCACAGACTCCCGTCCTAGTAGTAATTGGATTGTTAGTTTTATGGGCCAAACTTCGTGGCAGTAGTTGGGATGATATTTCCGATGGAATTGTCAGTGGAGTTAAGAATGGTATCATACCAATCTTTATCTTTATTCTGATTGGTGCTTTGATTGGAACTTGGATCGCAGCCGGAATTATTCCGTCAATGATGGTAGCTGGTTTCCATATGATTTCTGTTCGTTGGTTTATTCCATCAGTATTTCTAGTTTGTGCTTTAATTGGAACTTCAATCGGTAGTGCTTTTACAATTATTTCTACAATCGGAATCGCACTTTTCGGTATGGGTCAAACTTTAGGCATGAATCCTGCTTTAGTTGCCGGGGCTATCATTTCCGGAGCCATCTTCGGTGACAAGACTTCACCACTTTCAGATTCAACTAATTTAGCCGCTGCTATTGCGGAAGATGATTTATTCGATCATATCAAGAACTTGATGTGGACTACTATTCCGGCATTCCTTATTTCTTTGATACTTTACGCCGTGATTGGTAACAGTGGCACCAACGCCGGTATGGGTAAAATTAATACAACATTGAATGTTTTAAATAGCAATTTCGTAATTTCATGGTGGGCTATTTTACCAATCGCGTTGTTATTCATCTGTGCCATTATGAAAGTTCCAGCTATCGCTACTTTAATTTTGAACGTTACCGTAACTGTAGGTATGATCTTCATCGAAAAACCCAATACACCGGTTAAAGATATTGCTGGTTTTATCGAAAATGGTTTCGTATCTAAGACAGGAAATGCTAGCGTTGATGCCTTATTAACTCGTGGAGGAATTACTTCCATGATGGGTACAGTCTCATTGATTTTCTTAACATTGTCCTTAGGTGGACTATTAATGAAGTTTGACGTTATTCAAACAGCTATGGCTCCATTGGCGGAACGTCTTAAGACACCAGGTTCCGTTATAACTGCTACAATTCTCTCTGGAATTGGCGTTAATATCTTTGTTGGTGAGCAATACTTATCAGTTATTTTACCTGGTAAAGCCTTCAAAACGACCTTTAATAAACGAGGTTTAGATAATTTAGCTTTAAGCCGTGTACTAGAAGATGGTGGTACTGTAATTAACTACTTAATACCATGGGGTGTTGCTGGTGCTTTTGCTGCCAATACCTTAGGTGTACCAACATTGTCATTCTTACCATTCTGTTTTTTCAGTCTACTTTCACCAGTTCTTTCCATTATTAGTGGATTCACAGGAATTGGATTAAGAAAGCTTCCTGAAACTAAAAAGGCGAGCAATGACAAAGTAGTTACAGCTTAATGATTTAATTTTATTCATTTGTTAGGGAGGATATTATGGAAAAAGAATTGACTCAAAAACAAGAGAATGAAATTCAGCGGCAATTTGATATTTTGGTATCAAATACAACTAGTGTCGTTGAGAAAGCAGAATTAAAAAATAAGATTAAAATTTCAGTAGTTAATAATAAACCATTATAAAAGGTAGATTGCAACAATTAATCGAATTTTTCGGACAAGTCACCAAAGAAGACTTG
>NZ_AZES01000071.1 GCF_001434985.1 Companilactobacillus paralimentarius DSM 13238 = JCM 10415
ACTTGGATTCAATTTATTTTGTCCAAGTGGCTAACTTGTTATTGAAATTTTCGAAAAAAGTTCTTCGATTTTTTAGCCTATAATTATATGTTGATTAGATAATTAGAATTAGATTACCGATAACACGGTAAAAAAGATTGGGTTGTGAAAATTTTTGATATTTTTTCAAAAGAGCCATGATTAAAACGAAAATTATAATAATAAAAGTCGTCCAGATATTAATATAATTTAAAATAAAGAGCATGAATGAAAGAATAGAGAAAACAATCAATTGCAGATAATCATATTTAGTTCCTTCAAAATAATCTATTAAGACGCATGCCAAGTTAATCAATAGTAACGGTACTACGAAATTAATGGAAATAAAATGCATGTATGTAAATGCTAAGGCTATGGACATAAAACTAGGTACGATAAAATCTTCAATCAGTGAAGCAATGTTCTGATAATTGTCTGGTAAATATTTGAGCATATATAGGAAGACCAATTGCACAAAAATCAAAATAATAACGAATTTATTGAGTGAATGTATTGAAAGAATAGCTAATAAAAGATAAATGCCACTGTACAGTAAATGGAAGTATTTATTAGGATTTAAAGTGATAATATATTCTTTATAGAGAGCCACCATCGCAATCATGATAATTAGAAAACCATGAATGGTATAGTTGTTCAAATTATGTACAAAAATAAAAATAAATGGAAAAATATGATAACTAATAAATTCAATGAGGGATGCTAATATTTTTTTAGATTTTAAATTGTTCATGTGAGCTCCTTAATACTTATAAAATCATATTAATGTAAGAAAAGTTTAACGTCAATCGCTGATTTTTTATGAAAATCGGCTAATTTTGTGTTAACCTATTAAAAGGTTCCTGATGGGATCCTTTTTTTGCGAGGAGAGGCCCTGTAACCGAAAAGGTGGAAAGAAAATTATGTCAAAAAATTATTTATTTACTTCTGAATCAGTTTCAGAAGGACATCCAGATAAAGTTGCTGATCAAATAAGTGATGCAATTCTCGATGCTATTTTAGCAAAGGATAAAGATGCACGTGTTGCATGCGAAACAACTGTTACAACAGGTTTAGTCCTAGTTGTTGGTGAAATATCAACTTCCGCATATGTTGATATTCAAAGTGTTGTTCGTAAGACCATTACCGATATTGGTTATGATGGTTCTAACCCAGGATTTGATGGTAATAGTTGCGCCGTATTGGTAGCACTAGATGAACAATCTCCTGATATTGCACAAGGTGTTGATGATGCGCTTGAACAACGTGATAATCATCAAGATACTGATCCATTGGACCAAATTGGTGCCGGTGATCAAGGCTTCGTCTTTGGATTCGCTACAAATGAAACAAAGGAATTCATGCCTTTGCCAATCTCTTTAGCTCACAAGTTAATGAGAAAGACAGCTGAAGTTAGAAAGAACGGTACAATCGATTACTTGATGCCAGATGCTAAATCACAAGTAACAATTGAATATGATGGTAATGACCATCCGGTTCGTGTTGATACGATTGTTATCAGTACGCAACACAAGGCTGAAGCTAGTTTAGACCAAGTCAAAAAAGATATTAAGAAATATGTTATTGACGAAGTTGTACCAGCTAATATGATTGATGAAAAAACTAAGATCTTGATCAATCCTACTGGCCGCTTTGTTATTGGTGGACCAGAAGGAGATTCAGGTCTTACAGGACGTAAAGTTATCGTTGATACTTACGGTGGTTTTGCTCGTCATGGTGGTGGTGCCTTTTCTGGTAAGGATGCTACTAAAGTTGACCGTTCAGCAAGTTATGCTGCAAGATATATCGCAAAGAACCTTGTTGCAGCGGGCGTTGCTGAAAAGGTTGAAATTCAAATTGCATATGCTATTGGTGTTGCCAGACCTGTATCAATTCATGTGGATACATTTGGTACTAGTGACTTTTCAGAAGAACAAATTGAAGAAGTTATCAATAAGTTCTTTGACTTACGTCCACTAGGTATCATAGAGATGCTTGATTTACAAAGACCAATTTATAAGAAGACGGCTGCTTATGGTCACTTCGGACGTACAGATATCGATTTACCATGGGAAAAACTTGATAAAGTTGATGATATTAAGAGTTTCTTGAAAATTTAATCGATGATTAGCAGAGGCGTTCTTTAAAGTTTAACTTTAGGGAGGGTCTCTTTTTTTATGGGAGGAATTGTTTAAATGACACAAAAGAATCAATCAAATGTTGTAATTGTCACGATTGCCGTGTTTATTGCTACATTTATGACTGCAATAGAAGGTACAATCGTTTCAACAGCCATGCCAACTATTATTGGAAGCTTGCATGGGGTCAGCTTGATGAACTGGGTTTTCTCAATATATTTATTGATGACAGCCGTAGCAACGCCAATTTATGGTAAATTATCCGATATAATTGGTAGAAAACCAGTATTAATGATTGGTTTAATCCTATTCGTTATTGGTTCGACATTATGTGCAATGTCTAATTCAATGTTGACTTTAATTCTAGCGCGTGTAGTTCAAGGAATTGGTTCAGGGGCAATTCAGCCATTAACGTTTACAATTATTGCTGATATCTATCCTCTAGATAAACGTGCTAAGATATTGGGATTCAACGGATCAGCTTGGGGAATTGCTGCTATTATTGCTCCTTTGTTAGGTGGTTTTATAGTTGAAAAAATGAGCTGGCACTGGGTATTTTTAATCAATTTGCCCGTAGGTTTATTAACGATGAGTTTGATTTGGATCTTCTTTAAGGAAGAAAAACGGGAACATGAGAAGTTGAGAATTGATTATGTGGGTACTATTTTATTAATTTTGATCTTATTGCCATTAATGTTGGCTTTGCAAAATATTGGTAGTAGTAATATGTTTTTACCAATTGGTTTAACAGCTATTTCAATTATTTCTATCTTTCTGTTCATCCATGTTGAAAAACATGTTGCTGATCCAATTTTACCTTTGGAGCTATTTAAGAATAAAACTTTTGTTATTCAAAATTTATTAGCTTTGATTGTTAGTGGTTTCTTGATTGGTTTTGAAGCTTATATTCCTACTTGGATGCAAGGAATTCTTGGTTTAAGTCCATCTATGGGTGGTTTTGCAGTTACACCTAGTTCAATTGTTTGGATTTTTGGATCATTCTGGGCTGGAACTTTGATAAAAAAAATGGCACCCAATCGTGTCATTTATATCAGTCTCTTTTTCCTAGCAATTGCTAATGGTTTGCTCTTAATGGCAGGTCCTACAACGCCGTTTGTTTATTTTTGTGGTTTAGCTGCAGTAGCCGGATTAGGATTCGGTTTAACGATTACTACGACTACAGTTACAGCTCAAACTGTAGTTGATCCCGAGAATGTTGGGGTTGCTACTAGTTTCAATACTTTATTGAGAACTATTGGTCAATCCATGATGGTTTCCGTTTATGGAATCATTTTAAATACTGCTTTAGCTCGTGGTGCAGCCGAAAATAAGAATATATCGGTTGATATGATGAATAAGTTGATTGATCCACAAACAGCTAACTCATTGCCACATCAACTTTTGCCCAAAATGCGACAAATTCTTTTTTCAGGATTGCACAATATCTACGTTGCATCTCTTGTATTATTAATATTGGGTTTAATTCTTAATGCCTTTGAGTTGAAGAATCGAAAGATCCTTGGCTCTAAATAATAGAGTGTTAAAAGTTATGACTATAGCTGCGAGTGTATAACCACCTAGAACATCACTGGGATAATGTACACCTAAAAAAATTCGGCTGTAACCAACTAGTAATACCATAATAATTGTCATTATACTAATAAATACTTTGATTTTTAATTGTTTGAAAATATGAAGACTAATAATTAAAAGTGATATGTATAATGCAAATGAGCTTGCTGAATGACCACTTGGAAAACTATAACCACCAGCGAAAACATAATGGTAATGACTTGGTCGAGGTCGTTCTATTGTGTTTTTTATTAGACTGTTGAATAGAGCAACGACGACTTTATTCAGGACTAAATAGATAGCGGCGTAGTAATATTTCTTAATCACTAATAGAATAAAGAATATTGCTGCAATCAATATTGTGGGAAAAGTGTCACCAAGATTGGTAATTGGTCTAAAGATGCTCAATGAAAATTGATTATGATGGTAGATTTGTTGTATAAGATTTGTGTCAAACTGAGTAATGATTTTACTTTTTAAAGTTACATTTATACTCCAAAAGGTAAAAAATATTACTAAAATGATTAATAAAAGGGATATTTTTTTAGATATTTTCATAATTTTTAGTCTCTCTATTGTTTAAGATTTTGTTAAGAAATATAATAAAGATAAAGATTTTGAGGGAGAGCAAAATACTTATGGTTATTACACGTCGTGAAAGAAGACTTGAAGATAGTCGATTGACTAGATTAAATAATAAAAAAAGTAAGAATGCAAACTTGCGCAAGAATATGACTATATTAGGGTCCAGCATGTTTGTTGGTGCTGCAGTAGCTGAAATTGCTAATGTATCTGCTCCAACACCTGTTAAAGCTGAAGCCTTATCTGTAAATAATTTGATATCTCAAAATTCAGCTGTAACAACTACGCCAGTTAGTTCCAAGGGTGTAGGGGATCAAGAATTTATTGATTATATTGGTAATTCTGCTCGAAAGCTTGCCTCAAACAACGACCTCTATGCGTCAGTTATGATTGCTCAAGCCATGATTGAAAGTGGTTGGGGAACTAGTGGTTTAGCTAGTGCACCTAATTATAATCTATTTGGCATTAAGGGTGAATATAACGGTGCATCAGTTAATATGGGAACACAAGAAGATGATGGGACTGGTAGTCTCTATTCAATTAGTTCTAACTTCAGAAAATATCCATCATATAAGGAATCGCTTGAAGATTACGTTTCACTATTAAGAGGTGGAACAACGGGTAATTCGCAATTGTACGCCGGTGCTTGGAAGAGTAATACTAATTCGTATAAAGATGCTACTAAATTTTTGACAGGTCGTTATGCTACCGATACAACTTATGCATCTAAACTAAATAGTATGATTGAAAAGTATAATTTAACTCAATTTGATGATGCTAGTGCCAAGACTTATACAGTTGCTCAAGATGATACTTTGCAAACAATTGCTACTAAATTTAATATTTCAGTTGAAGATTTAATGAATATGAATAATCTTAAGACTGATAATTATATTTATCCAGGCAAGACTTTGATCATTAGTCAGGCTACTACAACTGATAATCAAACTACAACTACTAATACGACTAATACAGCCAATAATGGCAATTTGGTTAATACTTCTAATAAGACTGAAGCTGACAAAGATAGTGATAAGGGAAATGTTGGTGATGTCTATGGAAGTAAACAAGCTCCAGTTATTGTTCAGGATGAACGTAGCGGAGTAAAGAAGTATGTTCCATCCGATAATTCGGATTCAGATTCAACTGCTATCAATGTTGAAAATGATTATAGTGATAATAATTCCAGTAGTGACAAAAGCAGTCAGACTAGTAAATCAGTAACCGTTCAAAATGGTGACACAATTGACTCCATTGCATCACAAGCTGGGACAACGATTGATAATATTAATAAATTAAATAATCTTAATTCGGATTTATTGGTTGTCGGACAAACATTATTGGTATAAGATATAAAGCAACGGAAGTAGTAGATTATAAAATACTTTACAGAAAGCGCATGGTGGTGTGAATGCGTAAGTTTTTATTTTCGAACTCGTCCACTAATGATAGTTGCCGAACTTAAGTAAGTGGCTACGCTTGATCCTCGTTAAGGATTTTGAGAGTCGTACTTATTTAGGTACGGAACTTAGGTGGTAACGCGATAACTCGTCCTATGATTATATTAATCATAGGATTTTTTTTGTATAGGAGGAAAAAATATGTACAATCACAATACCGTTGAAAAGAAATGGCAAAAGTATTGGAAGGAACACGAAACTTTCAAGACTACAACTGATCCAAACAAGAAAAACTTTTACGCTTTGGATATGTTCCCATACCCCTCAGGTCAAGGACTTCATGTAGGTCACCCAGAAGGGTATACAGCTACAGATATTATTTCCAGAATGAAGCGTGCCCAGGGTTACAATGTTTTACATCCCATGGGATTTGATGCTTTTGGACTACCAGCTGAACAATATGCCTTGAATACTGGTCATACTCCAGCAGATTTTACTGAAAAAAATATTCAAAACTTTAAGCGTCAAATTAATTCATTAGGCTTCTCATATGATTGGGATCGTGAAGTTCAAACAACTGATCCTAAGTTCTACAAATGGACACAATGGATTTTTGAACAAATGTACAAAAAGGGTTTAGCTTATGAAGCAGAGGTTCCAGTTAATTGGTCTCCAGACTTGGGAACTGTAGTTGCTAATGAGGAAATTATTGATGGTAAGACGGAACGTGGTGGTTTCCCAGTTATTAGAAAACCAATGCGTCAATGGATGCTAAAAATTACAGCTTATGCTGACAGATTAATTGATGACTTGGATGACATTGATTGGCCCGAAAGTATTAAGGAAATGCAAAGAAATTGGATCGGTCGTTCAGTTGGTGCTCAAATTACTTTCCCATTAGTAGATCATGATAAGAAAGTAAATATCTTTACTACTAGACCAGATACTGCTTTTGGTGTTCAATATATGGTTTTGGCACCTGAACATGAACTTGTTGATGAAATTACTACTCCAGAGCAAAAAGCAGCTGTTGATGCTTATAAGGAAGAAGTTTCACACAAGTCTGATCTTGATAGAACTGACTTGAATGATGAAAAAACTGGTGTCTTCACTGGTGCATATGCGATTAATCCAGTTAATGGTGAAAAAATTCCTGTTTGGATTTCTGATTATGTACTTGTTACATATGGAACAGGTGCTGTTATGGCCGTTCCTGCCCACGATGATCGTGATTTTGCTTTTGCAAAGAAATTCAATCTACCAATGAAACAAGTTATTGAAGGCAATCTTGAAGATGGTGCAATTACTGGTGATGGTAAGCATATTAACTCTGATTTTCTAGATGGCTTGAATAAGGAAGATGCCATTAATCGTATGGTTGAATATCTAGAAGATAAAGGTATCGGTGAAAAGAAAGTTAATTATCGTTTACGTGATTGGGTTTTCTCACGTCAAAGATATTGGGGTGAACCAATTCCAGTTATTCATTGGGAAGATGGTACGACTTCACTTGTTCCTGAAGACGAGTTGCCACTTAAGTTACCAGAAGATAGTGATATTAAGCCATCTGGTACTGGTGAAAGTCCATTAGCTAACTTAACTGACTGGGTAAATGTAGTTGATAAGAATGGCCGTAAAGGTCGTCGTGAAACTAATACAATGCCACAGTGGGCTGGTTCATCATGGTACTATTTGAGATACATTGATCCACATAATGACAAAGAGCTAGCTGACTATGATTTGTTGAAACAATGGCTACCAGTTGATCTATATATTGGTGGTGCTGAACATGCTGTCTTGCATCTATTGTATGCAAGATTCTGGCATAAGGTATTATATGATTTGGGTGTTGTTCCAACTAAAGAACCATTCCAAAAGTTATTTAATCAAGGAATGATCTTGGGTAAGGGTCATGAAAAGATGTCCAAATCAAAGGGTAACGTAGTTAATCCAGATGATGTTGTTGAACAGTATGGTGCCGACACATTGAGAACTTATGAAATGTTCATGGGACCTTTGGATGCTTCAATTGCTTGGTCCGAAAATGGACTTTCCGGTTCATCCAAGTTCTTGGATCGTGTATGGAACCTCTTTATTAATGATGATGATTACAGCACATTGCGTGACGGTTTCCTAACTGATGAAAATGACGGTAAACTGGATAAGGTTTACAATGAAACAGTTAAGAAAGTTACAGAAGATTATGATGCATTGCATTTCAATACAGCCATTTCTCAAATGATGGTCTTCGTTAATGAAGCACATAAGGTTGAATCAATGCCTAAATCTTATGCTGAAGGATTGGTAAAATTATTAGCACCAATTGCTCCTCATATGATGGAAGAAATTTGGAATAAGCTAGGCCATTCTGAATCAATATCATACGCTGCATGGCCAACATACGATGAAAGTAAATTAGTTTCAGATACAGTTGAAATCATTGTTCAAGTTAACGGAAAACTTAGAGATAAGATAGAAGTTGCTAATGGTACAGCCAAAGATAAGCTAGAAGAATTGGCTCTTGCTGATGAAAAAGTTAAGAAGTTTACTGACGGCAAGAACGTTGTCAAAGTAATCGTTATTCCTAATAAGATTGTTAATATCGTAGTTAAATAGTATTCAAAAAGAGGTTTCGGAAAATTTTCCGAAACCTCTTTTAGGTTGGATAGTAGGCTAAATTGGACATTAAAGGGTGAGGGTTGATATTTGTATTAAATGAATAATTGCGTGAAACTACTTTTTTGTGTAAATGAATAATAAAATTTGCCTAAATACCCAACGAATTACATTCGAAAATTTCAATAACAAGTTAGCCACTTGGACAAAATAAATTGAATCCAA
>NZ_AZES01000072.1 GCF_001434985.1 Companilactobacillus paralimentarius DSM 13238 = JCM 10415
TAAACGCGGTTCTGAATGTCTCTTAAAACCTGTCTCAAATATTGACTTCAATCCAAGACATAGAATTTAAGCTCAACAATATGCCTAGAAAGTTATTGAACTATAAAACGCCACAAGAACTCTTTGCTAGTTCCTGTGGCGCTTAAAGACATATTTATAAACTTCAAATACTGATATCACTTGGATTCAATTTATTTTGTCCAAGTGGCTAACTTGTTATTGAAATTTTCGAAATCGTTACGACTTTAATTTCGTAACGATTTTTTTACTATCTAATTTTCAATGAAACTTCTTCTACACTAACATTTGTAGTTTTAAAAAAAGAAAACGGTATCTCACTTCCAAACGACAATAATTTCTTATACCAATAGAAACTATCTTTTTTATATCTCTTATAACTTCCATTACCCTCATCATCTAAATCAACATATATTAATCCATATCTTTTAGATATCTGATTCGAAGATGCAGAAATCATGTCAGTCGTTCCCCAAATACAATATCCCATCAGTTCAATTCCATCCTGAGTTAATGAAATCAACATTTGCTTGATATGTTTACTGAGATAATCTATTCGATAATCATCATGTACACTTCCATCCGATGCCAGCTCATCTACCGCTCCCAAACCATTTTCTACAATAAACAATGGCTTTTGATATCTATCGTACAAATCAATCAGTGATAACCTCAAACCTATCGGGTCAATTTGCCATCCCCAATCACTTTCAGGCAAATATTTGTTATAAACTCCCATTGTTCTGTTAGCTTTTGTTACTTTTAATCCTGTAACATCATACGCTGTGCAAACCGAAGAATAATAACTAAACGCGACAAAGTCTGCAGATCCTTTCTTCAAATCTTCTTCATCTGTTGATTCCATTTTTAAGCGAATGTTCTTTTCTTCTAATTGTTTCAAAAGAAAATTTGGATACTTTCCTCTAACTTGAATATCACTAAAAGCATAAACATCTCTCATCACTTTAGAGGCCTGAAGTACATTTTGTGGATCACTATTGTATGGATAAACCATAGTTCTAGTTACCATACATCCAACCTTCATGTTTGGATAATTATTATGGCAATACTGAACTACCCTTGCGGCGGCCACAAATTGGTGGTGCATAGACTGATAAATAACGTTACTGAAATTTTTATTTTGGAAACGATCCTCTACCAATCCTGCAGATGAAAATGGATGTCTAATTATACTATCGATTTCATTAATTGGAATCCAATACTTTACGTATTCGTGCAAATAATCAATCACAGTATCCGCAAATTTTTCAAAAAAGCTAATCAACTTACGATCATACCAAGCATCATAGTTCAAAACTAAATTTAATGGCATCTCGTAATGAGACAATGTTACTACTGGTTCAATATCATATTTAGCTAATTCTTTGACTAAGTTTAAGTAATAATCTAATCCCGCTTTATTAGGTTTAGAATCATCTCCATTAGGAAATATTCGAGACCAGGCTATAGAAAATCTATAAGTATTGATTCCTGTTTCTGCCAATTGTCGAATATCCTCACGATAATTATGATAAAAATCAACACCATGTCGCTTAGCCCATCCCTTTGTTGAATTATCTCGAAGGGCTCTTTTTATTTCCTCACTATCCATAGAATTTACGGATTTATAATCCCTTATATCAATTTGAGGACGATATCTAAGACAATCGGCGATAGACATACCTTTTCCATCCTCATTCCAACCACCTTCTACTTGATTGGCGGCAGTCGCAACTCCCCAAAGAAAATTTGTATTCGTATGATAATATTTCATAAAGACCTCCATTATGCCAGCATTAATAGATCATTACTGATTGTTACTTTATTTTTTGACTCTGGTATAGGTAATACTTCCAAGAAATCTTTACTATTTAGTACAATAACCATTACCGTTGGATCATAGCCTGCGTCTTTTATACCATCTATATCGAATTCCAATAATTCCTGTCCTGCATGAAATTCTTCCCCTTTATTTACTAAAGTCTTAAAATATTTTCCTTTCAACTCGACAGTATCAATTCCAATATGAATTAATAGATCTGCATCATTGCTTAAATGAACTCCAATAGCGTGACTAGTTTCAAATACAGCGGATACCACTCCATTCGTTGGTGCAAATACTTTACCTTCACTCGGAATAATTGCAATTCCTTTACCCATAATGCCACTAGAAAATGTCTCATCATTCACTTGACTCAATGGAATTGCTTTACCCATAACTGGACTTTTAATTGTATGTTTTTCTGTAATCATTTTATCAGCTTTATCTTTTTTCACCTTTGCATCTTTATCGCTAACAGGATCCTCAAATCCAATTAACCATGTGGCGATAAATGTGGCTACACTCGAAATAGTAATGGTCGCAACAGCTAAAAGAACGTAATTCTCGGTTTTTGATACCCACATTGGTAAGCTTAATAATCCTGGAGTTACATAGACAAAAGCTTTCATTTTCATAAGTCCTGCAAATAAACCAGCAACCGCACCACCAATCATAGCTCCATACATTGGTTTTTTAAGCTTCAAATTGACACCAAACATTGCTGGTTCAGTAATACCACCCAAATAGGCTGTAACACTTGATGATAATGCTAATCCTCTAAGTTGTTTATTCTTTGTCTTCAATCCAACGGCTAATGAAGCAGCCGCTTGTGACATATTTGAACATAAGGCAACGACTCTGATGATTGGATCAAACCCTTGAGTTGCAACTAATTGAATACTAATTGGACTCAATGCCTTATGAATTCCAATTGATACCAACCATGGGTACAATGCAGCCAAAACGGGAATAGCAACGAATCCAGCATTGTTGTATAAGAACATGCTTACATTTGCAATACCAACTGAAATCAAATTAGCAATAGGTCCGATAACAAGAAAAGTAAGTGGTGCCGTTATAAGCATAATTAGCATCGGTTCAGCGAACACCTTAATCATGCCCGGTGTTATCTTCTTAACAAATTTTTCTATGTAAGACATAATCCAAACCGAAAGAATAGCGGGAATCAATGTTGCTGAATAAGAAACCAAGTTAACTGGCATTCCTAAAAATTGAACAGGTTTTCCAGCTGCTACTAGAGCTACCCAATTAGGATTTACAGTTACCAAACCTATGAATGCTCCTAAAAATTGATTTGTTTTGAATATTTTTGCTGCAGAAAAACCAATAAATGCTGGCATAAAATAATATCCAGTATCAAAAATTAAATTCAGCATAATATAAGTTTGACTTTTTTCTGACAAGAGACCTGATAATGTTAAAACTAATAACAATACTTTTCCCATACCAGCACCAGCCAATAACGGAATGGCTGGTGCAATTGAACCTGTTATAGTGCCTATAATTTTATCAAATAAATTACGATCGTCTTTAGAGTTATCAAAATTGTCTGAATCGTCGTCTAAATCTAACATATCTGCTAGCTCGTTATAGACATCTTCTACATTATTACCAATAACTAACTGATATTGACCTGCTTTTTTAACTAGTTGTAAAATACCTGGTATATTTCTTACTTTTTCATCATCTGCTTTAGATTCATTTTTTAAAACGAAACGTAATCTAGTAGCACAATGAACAACCGATTTTATGTTATTCTTTCCACCAACACCTTGAATAATTTCTTTATTCATAGCTTCATATTCCATTTTAATTCTCCTCTGAATTTTCTGTGATTCTTGCAATGTGAATAGTCATATATAATAAATCCTCATTATTAAGTTCATAATTATAAGTTTGTTTAATAAACTCTTTTATCTTCAAAGAACACTCATAAGCTTCAATCCTTTTCCCCTTAATTATCTTCAACATATCATTACTCAAATCACCAATAGACTTCTTTTCATTTTTGTACATCATATATTGCCAAAAAAATTTAAGATGCGTTACAAAACGGTTATAATCAAGTGATTCTTTATCTACATCAATAGACATTTGATATGTAACAATGCTGGTCACTTTCTTTATAAATTTAATAACTTCCCTGAAATCATCGAGTCTATTCCCAAGCTCACCACTGATAATATGAATTGCAATAAATCCTGCCTCATCTTCTGGTAATTTTACTTGGCATTCTTGTTCAATCAGTTTTATTGCCCACATTCCCAAATCATATTCTTTAGGGTAGTAACTACGTATTTCCCATAAAAATTGGTTAGTTAAAAATAAGCCTTCTTTAGCTCTATCAACACTTGAGGAAATATGATCAGTTAAGGCTATATAAACGCTATCCGTTAACCTTATTTTGCTATCTTGATTAGCTTTATCAACGATCCTTTTAGCTATTTGAAAGAAACTAACCGGAATATCATTAATCATATCCAAAATGAGCTTGCGATCACCTTTACTCACCGGTTCAAAGGTTTTATAAATTTTATTTTCATCGATCTCATCATTAAAATGTTTTCCGTAAGCAATAGCCTTTCCAATAACAATAATTTCTTGGTGATTCTCATTTCGAGTAATAAAGGCATTATTATTTAAAATCTTTTTTATTCTCATTCCATCACCCCTTTTAATAAAATTCCATAAAAAAAGCCCACCTAACCCTATATAAAGGTTAAGTGGGTTTTGTGTAGCTCATGTACATTACTATAACAATCCCAGTTGATTACTATTGATTTCAAGTAAAATGATAGCGCTTTAATTAAGGCGTGTCAATGTTACTTTAAAAATAAATTTCAACATTAATTTACTAATCTACACAAAAAAAATTACCGTTACAACGTTCGTAACGGTAATTTTTTATATTATTTAACTTCAGAAATTTTAATAGTTCCATCAACTAGATCGGCTTGTAAACTCTTTACATCAAGATGATCGAGGTAGTATTCAGCAACTTTATCTCTAATCTGTTGTTCAATAACACGACGTAATGGTCTTGCACCCATGGCTTCATCGTAACCTTCATCGATCAACCATTCCTTAGCTTCAGGAGTAATCTTCAAAGTGATATTCTTCTTAGCCAAGTTGGTATTCACATCATCAATCATTAAATCAACGATTTGATTTAAATCTTCTTTGGATAGATGAGTAAATTCAACGATACCATTGAATCTATTCAAGAATTCGGGTTTGAAGTATGGTGCTAATTTATCCATTAACTTCTTATCTTTATCAGTATTATCACTGAATCCAGCATTAGAAGTTGCAATGATGATTGTATTCTTGAAATCAACTACGTTTCCTTGACCGTCAGTTAAACGACCGTCATCCATTACTTGTAGAAGCAATGTTAAAACTTGTGGATTAGCTTTTTCAATTTCATCTAGTAATACGATGGAATATGGATTACGACGTACTTTTTCAGTCAAAGTATTGCCGTTATCTTCATAACCTACATAACCAGCAGATGTACCAATCAATTTAGATACAGCGGTTAAATCAGAATACTCACTCATATCCAAACGGACAATGGCATTCTTATTACCAAACATATCTTTAGCCAACTGTTTTACTAGCTCAGTCTTACCAACACCAGTAGGTCCAACAAATAAGAAACTACCAATTGGACGATTTCCATCATCAAAACCAGCACGGTTACGACGAATGGCACGTACGACCATATCTACAGCTTCATCTTGTCCAATGACTTTGCCTTTTAATCTCTTACCCATTCCCTTTAAGTGCTCAATATCATTGGCACCCATTTGAGAAACAGGAACACCGGTTAATCTTTGAACTGATTCTGCAATATCGTTAACTTTTGCTACTGGCTCATCAGAATGTTCGTCACCCTTATCGAGTTTAGCCTGAAGATCTTCAATTTGTTTCTTCAAACTAGCAGCCTTCTCATAATCTTCCTTTTTAGCTGCTTCTTCCTTATCTTTTTCAGCTTGTTTCAATGATTTTTCCAAACTTACTTTATCAGTAACTGGATTTTTAGCTGCCAAATGAGCAGCAGTCATATCAATCAAATCAATTGCCTTATCAGGTAAGGATCTTTGAGGAATATATTGAACTGAATAATCTACAGCAGCCTTTAAAACCTCATCTGGTAATTTGACATGATGATGATTTTCGTAGGCTTTACGCAATCCCTTCAAGATAGCCAATGTTGCTTCTTTACTTGGTTCGTTGATTGTTACGTCATTGAATCTTCTTGCTAAAGCAGCGTCTTTCATGATCGTATTACGATATTCATCTTGTGTGGTTGCACCAATAATAGAAATCTCTCCACGGCTCAAGGCTGGCTTGATAATATCAGCTAAACCTTTACTACCAGAATCGGAACCAGAAGATCCAGCACCGATAATTTGATGAATTTCATCGAAGAATAAGACCACATTGCCTGCTTTTTTAACTTCTTTTAGCAAGTTTTGAATATTTTCTTCGAATGAACCACGATACTGTGTTCCAGCTTCAAGAGATGATAAATCAATCGAAATGATCTGTTTATCCTTGATTGCTTCAGGTACGTCACCTTTTACAATAGCTTGTGCTAAACCTTCAACTACCGCAGTCTTACCAACACCTGCATCACCAACTAAAATTGGATTATTCTTAGTTCTACGACTTAAAACTTCTGCTGTTTCTTGAATCTCTTTGTCACGACCAATAACTGGATCAAGAAGTCCTTGTTGAGCTTCCTTAGTTAAATTACGGCCGAGTTTTTCTAAAATGGTACCTTTTTTGTTTTTACTATTATCACTAATTGGAATATTTTGTCCTATAGTTCTTGCCTCTTGATATTTTGCTAATTCTTCTGGAGTCAACTCATGACCATTCACATAATACTTAGCTTGTGAATTGCCGTTTTGTTGATTCATCAGTCTATTAAATATTTCGTCCATATTATCGTTAAATGGATCGTCGTCCCAAAATGATCTTGCCATATATATAAAGCCTCCTCACTTCAGATAATGCAACTCCAATTCACGCAGAACTCTCCACATTTCCGTATCCTGCGCTTTGGCAATTGCCTCTATATCGCGCAAATTGAGCGGTGTGGCGGAAGATTGTTTCTTATTAAAGGATTTATGCAAAGTCGTGTAACCATACCCACTTTTCTTTGAAATTACATAAATTGTTAAATGATTATCTTCTAAGTATGATTTAATATCTATTCGCATATCCTCAACCTCCACAACTATATTATAGCACGTTTGTGACATAGCACAAGTCTGAAGTACTACAAATGTGAAATAATTTTAAAAATAAAATCATTTTTGACCAAAAGGTTCTCAATTCCTTATATATCAACAATTTGTTAGAATAAGAGTAACGAGAGGTGATTTAATGAAAGAACTATTAAGTACTCTAAACCGATTAAATCATGTTTATGAACAAATTGATTTACTTAATTTCCGTGCTCACAAGGACTTACCTTTAACTTTCAATAAAGCTGATAGCAAGCAACTTTTGCCCAAAAACAAACGTCTTCAATTTAGTTATTCTTACTTAAATAAAGAAAAAACACGTCTGACCAATCTACTTTTAAATCAAGTAATTGATTTACGTGTTCCCGAATTTTCTTTAAATAAAACGATTCATCCCCAACTAATTGATAAAGCTTTAAAACTTAAAAATATTGATGAAAATCACAGTAAGCAAAAATTAAAACGCCCTTCTAGAGATAGAAAAATCAACAAACTCAAACAACTGATAGACAAAATTGAAGATGAAAATCTCAATCTCTGCCATGGTTACTTGAATCAAATCTACGTAATTCTCTTAATTCACCACCTCTTACCAATTGAATTACGCAAAGAACCTTATCAAGCTGGCGAATTATTGCATGATAACGATTTTCGAACAAAGTTGCTTCAATTTGATTACGACCGTTATCTCTACGAGGAATTTAAGCCTGAAAATTACTTACGTTTTCTTATTTATACGCGAGTGCATCGAATGCCAGATTATGTAAAATCTTATGATGCGCGTGAGATTATTCCCGAAGCAGCTGAATGTGGTTTCTCCGGAATCGCTTTTGAAATTTCTATCGACGGATTAAAAGAATGTTACGTTACTTTCAAGGGAACTGAGGTCAATGTCGATTATACGGTCAGTTCTCGTAGTAAACGTTTTGAAAAAGCTGTTCTGGAAACTTATAAAGACTGGGATTACAATGTCAACGCCATTTTAGTTGGTAGCGACAAGAATCTCAGCCAACTCAATGTTGCTCGTGATTTTATGCGTTATATTGAGGACAATATTGCTTCACAAACTTTGATTTACGGCTTAGGACATTCTTTAGGCGGACATTTTGTGCAAACTTTGCAACTAATGGATTACTGCTTTGATGCCGGCTACACACTCAATTCTGCACCAGTTAATTTAAAACTGATTCAACATGTTAAGCCAACTCTTTTCTCCGATGATGTTTGGAAAAAATTATTTGCACTAACAGATGATAATGACAACGTAAAATTTATCACTCCTGAATTACGTCGACAAATTAACCGGCTTTTGCCACATGATTACTCACAAATTATTAACGAAGTTTTTGAACAGGACATGACGCAAGTCTTCTATGAACTCCCATTTACTATCTGGATCGGTCAAAAATGGGAATACAATTTAAGCAACTGGAAATATCCATTCAAGAACCATCCTAGAGCCTATTTAAATAGTGGTGAAGTTCACGCTTATCAAAAGTTTTTTGAACAACTCTTTGCTTATCTATCCAGCTCTAATACAAGTCGTCAAGTCTTGCGTAACAGTGTCAGTTTTATTCGCTTGAGAACTAGAATTCTGCGTAATAACATTAATGATCCACAAACTGCTAAATATTTTTTTGATTATTCTAATTATCTTTATCAATCTGGAGCCTTTAATGATCAACCACAAAAAATTGGACAAGAATTTATTGAACAAAACAATTCTGTCATCAAGGGTTCGTTACGTGAATGGCCTTTTCTGAAGAGTATAAATACCGATATGTTCAAGTTAGCGACCTACTTTCACGTTATAGATGGTGCCAAACATTTCTTAAATCGCACGCCCAATAAATTATAATAATTATAATAAAATTAGAAAAATACTTGATATTCAAATTATGAATGCCTATAATACAGTCATTAAACGTTGAAGAAAAAAGTAGGAATCCTGAATTCGCTAAGTGAGTCACGTTAAGTGCAAAGTGACCGTAACAGGAATTTCGAAAATCATTTCTGAGTTCGAGGCCGAAATGTAGGTTTTCGTGGTTGCCACCATTATCAGGCTAGCGGATGATTGTCCGTTAAGTGAGTGAGTATTCTTTGAATACCCAAAAAGGTGGTACCGTTCTATTTGAGCCCTTTTCCTTAGTTGGAGAAGGGTTCTTTTTTTATAGTCTCTTAGTGGCTTTGCCACTTTAGAGACTGTTATGGGGGCATCTAAAGATGCCCGTATTCCTTGCTTTTACTGATTTTAAACATTTAAAGGCAACCCAGAAAACCTTCATTTCAGACCATCTATATTATTCAAAAAGGAGCGTGTATCATATGCAAGATGATTTTAATTATAATTTTTCAGGGGAAACTAAACCTAAACATAAGGTTTGGCATCTGTTAATTGTTAGCTCATTGATCTTCGGAATGTTCTTCGGATCGGGTAATTTAATTTTCCCAATTCACTTGGGACAACTTTCTGGTAATAACTGGTTTCCAGCGGCTTTAGGATTTGCTGTTTCCGGCTCATTATTTCCATTACTAGCCATTTTAGCAGTCGTCGTTACCAAGAGTGATGGCCTCTATGATTTGGCTCGCCCAGTTGGTAAATATTATGCTGCTATCTTTTTAGTTCTTGTTCATTTAACAATTGGACCATTCTTTGGAACACCAAGGACTGCTGCTATGGCCTATGAAATGGCGGCCAAACCCTTCTTACCTGCAAAATTCAATACTGTCGGTATGTTCCTATTCACCGCTCTCTTCTTTGGGTTAGCTTATATTTTAACGGTACATCAAAGTCAATTATTAAAGTACGTTGGAAAGTATCTCAATACTATCTTTTTAATTTTGTTGGCAATCATTTTTGTTGTGGCCTTTCTAAAACCTATGGGTGGTTTGAACCATATGCCAACCTCAGCTTATCAAACTAATCCTTCAGTCAATGGTTTACTCGAAGGTTACAATACTATCGATGCCGTTGCTCTATTAGCCTTAAGCGTCACCTTCGTTCATGCAGTCAGAGGTCTAGGTTACAAAGATAAAGAAATGTCTCGTTTAACTGCCAAAGCTGGTTCTCTAAGTATCAGTTTAGAAATTTTAGTTTATTTCGGTTTAGTATTGTTAGGTGCCTTTAGTTTAAACAAAATGAAATTGTCAGCTAATGGTGGGGATGCTCTCTCAAGTATTGTCAGCTATTATTTCGGTAACTTTGGAACAGCTTTTCTCGGTGTTTTAGTTACTTTGGGAGTTTTCACCACAGCTATGGGATTGGTTGCTTCATTCTCACAAGATTTTCACAAATTATTCCCTAAAGTTAGTTATCTAGAATGGTTGCGAGTTACAACTTTTCTATCATTTATTGTCGCTAACGCTGGACTCGATAACATCATTGCTTGGTCATTGCCAGTGTTGATGCTTCTATATCCTTTGTCACTGGCTTTGATTCTAACTTCTTTAACTGTCCATGCTAAACCTTATGCCGGTGTGGTATACAAAATGACCATCGCATTCACAATTCTACCCGCTATCTTCGATATGTTAAATGCCTCACCCGCAGCTGTCACTAACCTAACTTTTGTCAAATTAGCTTTAAGATATTATCATCAATATATTCCGTTAGCAAATCTAGGATTAGGTTGGGTTACATTAACATTGGCCGGATTCGTACTAGGTTTAGTTGTTGGAAAATTGAGTAACTTCGCAAGCGTTAATACTACCGTTGAAAGTCGAGATTAAAATGAATTTTGAAATAGTCAAAACCAATCAACAAACTGATTTTAAAGCCATTCAAGAACTCTATTATCAAACTTGGAATTACGCTTATATCGGTATAGTTCCACAATCATTTTTGGACCACTTAACAACCGATATCTGGCATCCTGAAAAACGTATCAACAATACTTTAATCGCTACCGTTGCTGGAAAAATAGTCGGCATCTGTACTTATGGACCGGCACGCCGTAAAAATTATGTTGGCTACGGGGAAATCTATTCACTTTATGTCTTACCTGAATTTCAACATCAAGGCATTGGTCAAAAACTTTTCCAATCTGCTCTAAATATTTTACAGAATGACTTCAATAAATTTTATCTAATCGTTTTGAAAGATAATCTGATTGCTCAAGCGTTTTATGAAATGTTTGGATTCACACCTACTGATGAGGAATTAGTTGAACATACTACTTATGGAGATTTAGATGAAATAATTTTTACAAAATAAAAGCGACCTCTATTAAGAGATTCAAGTAAAGAATATATCTTGAATACTCAATGGAGGGCGTTTTTTTGATTTAAGGTTTCTATATTCGTAGATTAAAAACACTAAAATACCAGATAATACTAGAACTAAGGGACCAAGTAGTAAAAAATTGTGAACCCTCATTAGTTGGTATTTAGTTACAATCAAGTTTAAGAAAGAACTAATTTAAACTTCATATTGATTCCTTTTTAAATTAATTACCTATTTGTTTTCTTCCTGATAATTATTTTTACGATACATTAATGGAGATATTCCAACTTTTCTTTTAAATTGTTTGGAAAAATCATTCAAATCATAGAATTTCAATTTTTCAGCAATTTTTTGAACCGAATCATCGGTCTCTCTCAATAATTTCTGTGCTGTACTGATCTTCTTAGCACTAATAAATTCACTTATTGACATGTTCATTTCAGCTTTGAAATCTCTTTGCGCTCTAGCTGGATTACAATACTGATTAGCGTGAATCAAAACATCCTTTACGGTTACTTTATGATAAATATTGGTATTAACATAATAAATGATATCTAATGTTGGCTCTAAACGACTTGAAAAGGATAAATTATGATACTTCTGTTGTAGTTCCAAAAACGGATAAATCTCAACATGATTTTGAATACCCTCATGCGCCAAATCATCCACAAAACTGTGGATTTGAGAAATTATTTGAGTTATAGATAAATGCCTCATTAAGTCAGCATTTCTTTTAACGTTTTCCTTTATAAACTTAAATCCATCTATTAAGTCACCTCGACGATAATATCGAAGAAAATCTCTTTGAATGTATCCTAGCAATATAATTGCCTTTTTTTCAGGTGTCTGGTGAACATACGATTTAAGATGATCTAAATATCGTGTGTAAAACAAATCATCCATCGTCGCAATCCCCTTCCATTAATTGTAATTATATTTTACAAATTTACCGTAGCTTAAGCCAGAATCAAACCTACAATCAAGCCAAAAGTGTCTGCAAAAGTAAATTATACCGAGCTAGAATTGTTGTGTAACATTTTTAGTATCAAATAGAAAAAAATAATTGGCGAATTTTATAATCAAGTTAGCCACTTTCAATAAAAGCTCAAAATAAAAA
>NZ_AZES01000073.1 GCF_001434985.1 Companilactobacillus paralimentarius DSM 13238 = JCM 10415
CACTTGGATTCAATTTATTTTGTCCAAGTGGCTAACTTGTTATTGAAATTTTCGTAAATATTATTATGCTAATTTTTTGTTTAAAAGTTGGAAGATATTTATTATTAGGGTAAGTTGATTAGAGAGGGGAAATAATTTGATTACCTACAAAGAAGTCGGAATGAAGTACGAGAAAAACGTCGTTTTACATGATATCAATTTGACAATTGATGATGGTGAATTGTTTGTTTTGGTTGGTCCCAGTGGTAGTGGAAAAACTACGTTATTGAGAATGTTGAACCGACTAACAGTTCCTACTGATGGGAATGTTTATTTTGACGATAAGAAGATTAAAGACTATGATGTGCAAAAATTACGTTTAGACATGGGGTATGTATTGCAGGATAGTAGTCTATTCCCTAATCTAAATGTTGAAGATAATATTGCAATTCAATTGGAACAAAAGGGTGTTTCCAAACAAGAACGCCATCAACGTGCTGCTGAATTACTAGAGTCGGTTGAACTTGATCCTAAGAAGTATGCTAAAAGGATGCCTGATGAACTGTCTGGTGGGCAACAGCAACGTGTTGCCATTATTCGCGCTTTAGCAACTAGTCCTAAATTAGTTTTGATGGATGAATCATTCAGTGCTTTAGATCCTGTCTTGAGACGTAAATCACAGGATTTGGTTTTAAAATTGCATGCCAAATATAAGATGACAGTTGTCTTTGTAACACATGATATGCAAGAGGCTTTGCGAATGGGTCAAAAGATTGCCATTTTAAATCAAGGTGAGGTCCAGCAAGTAGGAACACCACATGAGATCATGCAAAATCCAGCCAATGATTTCGTTAAGAAATTCTTTGGTACTAAGACACCACATTGGTGGAATATGGATTTCTTGATTGGGTCCAAAGTTTTAACAGAAATTCAAAACTCAACTGATTATCCTGAGGTGGAGCAGTTTGGCGAATTAGTTAACAGTTTAAAAGATCATACTGAGATAAAGTTTAGCTATCAGAATAAGGCTTATTCATTGACCCCTCAGCAATTGTTAGCATATTTTGAAAAAGAGGGGGACAATCAATAATGCAAATGTTACTACAGACTTTAGTCAGTCAACGTACTGAAATCTTAAAATCATTGTATCAACATATTGGCATTTCTTTTATTTCACTATTGATTGCCATGCTAATTGCAATTCCATTAGCTATCTTATTACGGAACCATCGTCGCTTTGGTGAAGTGGGACTACAAATTGCTGGAATTATTCAGACTATTCCCAGTTTAGCTTTGTTAGGATTATTAATTCCACTTGTAGGAATTGGAACGGTGCCAGCAGTGGTAGCACTAACTATGTATGCTATCATGCCGTTGTATCAAAATACTTATTCAGGATTGACCAATATTGATCCTAATCTGGAGGAAGCTGCGGTTGCCTTTGGATTGTCAAAGTGGAAGAGATTACAACGTTTGGAATTTCCATTAGCCTTACCAATGATTATTTCTGGTATCAGAATTGCTTTAGTTATGATTATCGGTACGGCCACATTAGCCGCTTTTATTGGTGCTGGTGGTTTAGGGGATTATATTATGCTGGGTATTCAACAGAATAATAATTACTATCTAATTATCGGTGGTGTTTTGTCAGCCCTGTTAGCCTTTATTTTCAGTGGCCTTTTGAAATTTATTGGCTCGTCAAAACGTCGGATTTATGCTGGCGGTGTGATAATACTATTGATGTTATTAGGATTTGGTGGCAACAAGGTTTATCAAATGGTAAAACCACAACCAGTCCAAATTACAATTGCTGGTAAATTAGGCAGTGAGCCAGAGATATTGATTAATATGTATAAGGACTTGATCAAACAGGATAATCCTAAGGCTCAAATTACTTTGAAACCTAATTTTGGTGCAACAACATTCTTATATAAGGCATTAAAACGCCAAGATATTGATATCTATCCAGAATTCACGGGTACTGTTTTGGAAGCATTAGTAAAATACGATAAACCAACGCCTAAGAGTCCGGAAAAAACTTATCAAATTGCTAAAAAGGAATTGTCGAAGCAAGAAAATATGAGTTTCTTAAAACCAATGGAATACGAAAATGGTTATGATTTGGCTGTGACCAAGGAATTTTCAAAAAAGTATCACGTTACCAAGTTAAGCGATTTACAACGAGTAAGTGATAAAGTTATTGCCGGATTCGATCCTGACTTTTCTAATCAGGCTGATGGTTATTTAGGATTGAAGAAGAAATATAATTTAGATTTTGCTAACGTTAAACGAATGGAACCTTCTTTACGTTACAAGGCGATTGCTAATGATCGCGTTAATTTGGTAGATGGTTATACGACAGATCCACAAGTTCAACAATATCATTTAGTGGTTTTGAAGGATGATAAGCATTTCTTCCCACCATATCAGGGTGCTCCTTTGATGAATGAGAGCTTTGCTAAAAAAAATCCTGAAGTTGTTAAGAGCTTGAACAAGTTAGCTGGTAAGATCTCTGCTGAAGATATGCAGAAGATGAATTATCAAGTCAGTGTTAAGAATAAAAAGGCCAGTGTTGTGGCTCGTGATTATTTAGTTAAAAAAGGTTTATTAAAATAAAATTTAAAAAACATCTATTCAGAGGTAGCATAAAATTTATGCGCTCTAGATAGATGTTTTTTTAACCAAAATTAAATATTGCAGTGATGAAAGTTGCTGCTCCAAGAAAAATACCAGGAATATTAGCCCAAACAATTGGCCAATCCTTTTCTTTCTTGAGTAATCCATATGCTGTCCAAATAGTACAGTTGATAAAAGCAACGAGTGGTTGTATAGGATTCCCCTTAGTACCAGATAGATTGGATATAATCTGGGGAATATATGAAACATACATCAGAACGGACATGGCGCTCGCGACTGTCCCGATTTTTTCTACTTTTTCTGAACTGATCCTCCGCAATTAAATTAACTTCCTTTCGTATTACAAACTATTTTTATTGTTAGTAAAATATGCATGTTACAAAAAGTCATTGTTGACATAATTAATTCGCATCAATTGACCATAAGTACAAAATAAACCAGACAAAATGTATTGTCAATTGATATGCTGTTTCACAAAATTGAGAAACAAAAAGCGTTAGCCGTTATGACTAACACTTTTTATAAGAAATTTTAATTGTGAATTTCAGCAACTTGACGAACCATCATGAGTTCTTCATCAGTAGGAATCAAGAAAACCTTGATAGCAGAATCAGGACTACTAATGAGTCCCTCTTGAGCGGCTTCGTTCAATTTGTCATCTAGTTTGATATTAAAGATAGAAAGCTCATTGATGATCTGTTTTCTTAACCAAGCATTGTTTTCAGCAATGCCACCGGCAAAGACTAGAGCATCAGCACGATGTAATTCAGTTAGGAAACTACTAGCATATTTAACAACACGGTTAACAAATATATCAATGGCTAACTTGGCTTGTTCATTGGTATCCTCTTGGGCCTTGATGTCACGCATATCGGAAGAGAATTCAGCAATACCTAAGAGACCAGATTTTTGATTGAAGATATCTAGAACTTGATTAGGATCATCAAGTTTTAATTCTTTCATCAAAAAGGGCACTAAGGCTGGGTCGATGTCTCCGGAACGTGTTCCCATTGTGACACCATTGAGAGGTGTGAATCCCATTGAAGTATCAAAGGCTTTACCATTTTTAACAGCGGCGAGTGATGCACCACTACCTAGATGCATGGTTACCAAGTTGACATCTGATTGTGGCTTATTAAGTAATTCAGCGGCACGTTTGGTCAAGTAAGTGTGAGAAATACCGTGTTCACCATAACGACGAATCTGATATTTCTTAGTTAATTTATATGGCAAACTGTAGATAGCATTCTTTTCAGGTAAGTCGGTAAAGAATTGACTATCGAAGACGGCATATTGTTTAACATTAGGCAAAGTTTCAGCCATTGTTTCAATTCCCTTAGCTTCCATAGGATTGTGAAGGGGTGCAAAATCACTAAGATCTTTAATTTGTTGCAACACGTCAGGTGTAATTTCAACAGCATGCTTGAAAATCTGACCTCCAGCAACGACACGGTGTGCTACAGCCGTAATTTCTGATAGATCTTTGATAATGTCTAAGTTTTGTAACTCTTCAAAAACCATTTGAGCGGCTTGATTTTGAGTTAAGTTATCTTGTGTTTTCTCGAACTTCTTACCGTTATATTTCATTTTAAATAAGGAAGCAGGGGCATTGATTCTTTCTACGGTACCACTTGCTAGAACCTTTTCGGATGGCATTTCAAACAGTTTCCATTTTAGGGATGAACTACCAGCGTTGACGACCAACGTTTTTTCCATTATGAGATCACTCTTTTCTATTAATATGAAGCTTTCATCATTAAATATGTTATATAAAGAATCGTGTCATTGCAATAACATGGCGACTAATAAATGCCAAATCGTCTTTTTAATACTATATTTTATAAATATTTTAGAA
The DNA here is from genome assembly GCF_001434985.1 of Companilactobacillus paralimentarius DSM 13238 = JCM 10415. Taxonomy (GTDB): domain Bacteria; phylum Bacillota; class Bacilli; order Lactobacillales; family Lactobacillaceae; genus Companilactobacillus; species Companilactobacillus paralimentarius. The sequence goes on from NZ_AZES01000073.1 coordinate 4,472, forward strand.
GAAGATTTACAATAGATTTATGAAAATAGATAAAAAAGATATTCAAAGAGCAGAGATATTTAAAGTTTTGTCAGATCCCAATCGGTTACAAATGATTCGAATTCTATATCAAGCGCATCGTGAATTGACTTGTGGTGAAGTCGGTGAAAAATTGGATCTTAGCAAATCAACCGTTTCCTACCATTTTAAGAAACTGCGTAAAGTTGGTTTGACTAATACTAGAAAAGAAGCGCAAATTAAATATTTGTCGATTAATATGGATGCCTTTACCGAATTCTTGCCATTTTTTTTAGATACCCTATAAAATTTTGTACTTTAGTTCGATGATCATCGAACTAAGAAAGAAAATGTTATTATGTTAAAAAATAAAAGATTGAACTTGTTGTTGACAATGATTGCAATTTTTATTGCTACGTTTATGACCTCAGTAGAAACAACCATTATTACGACGGCTATGCCGACAATTATTAGTAAATTAAACGGCCTGTCAATGCAAAGCTGGGTATTTGCAATGTATCTGTTAACGACAGCGGTCAGTACTCCCATATATGGAAAATTGTCCGATCAGTTAGGCCGTAAACCGATATTTATTGTTGGATTGATGATTTTTTCTTTAGGGTCATTTCTTTGTGGAATTGCTCCTAATATTTACCTTTTGATACTGTTCAGAGCTATTCAGGGAATCGGTGCTGGTGCAATTATGCCAATAACATTCACCATCATTGCGGATTTATACTCCTATGATAAACGTTCCAGTAAATTGGCTTTAAATAATACAGCTTGGGGAATTTCGGCCTTGCTAGGACCCATTATCGGTGGCTTCATTGTTGACAAACTTAATTGGCATTGGATTTTTTTCATTAACGTACCTTTAGGCTTGATAGTTTTGGTATTGATTCTGTTTGGACTAGGAAGTAAAAGGACTACTAAAACACATCGGCCAATAGATTATAAAGGGATTTTGAGTTTATCATTGTCTTTAATTTCACTTTTGTTTCTATTCCAAATGTTAAGTAGTCAAGAATTAAATATAATATATATCATAATTGTGGCACTGGTCTTTTCATTATCCTTAATAGCATTAGTACACTTCGAGAAAAAGTCAGTTGATCCAATTGTACCGTTGCAACTTTTTGAGAATCAATTATTCACAATTCAAATTCTGACTGCATTATTACTAAGTGGGATACAAATAAGTTTTCAAGTTTATTTTCCTATTTGGCTACAATCAGTTTATCGAGTTACTGCCTCTGTCGCTGGTTTGGCAGTTACACCGAGTCCAGTAATGTGGTTGATTGCATCATTCTTTGTGGGGAGCTTAGTGAAAAGAATTATTCCTAAATTAATTACTATTCCAATTGTTATAGTACAAATGCTGTTTTATCTAACCTTAGTTTTTGCTAAAACTAATTTTCCGATGATTATGTTTTATGTAATTGCTGGTGTCACCGGTACGGGGTTAGGTATTGTAATTACAATGAATACACTGATTTCACAAGAAGTAGTTTCGGATACTGAGGTTGGAACAGCCTCATCAATGTTAACTTTAGGAAGAACGATGGGACAAACCATCATGACAGGAGTATTTGGATTGGTGTTTAACTTGTCGATCAATCAAGCTGTTGGTAATCATGCAGAGGTGAGTTTGGGACAAGTTAATGGATTTATCAGTTCCAATCATGATTCAGCTAGTAACTTAATTCCTATCATGCAAAAAATTATTATTGAAGGTATGCATAATGTTTTCTTAGTTACAGTGATTTTATTTGGAATCATCTTGTTAGTTAATTTGAAGGACAAGAATAAAAAGATTATTAAATAATTAGGTATTTGATAGCTTTGTTAGTTCACTCGTAGAATTATAAGCGGAATAATAAAAAGGAGTAACTTGATCTGAACCCTTAAGTTTGGATAATTAATTATGCTGCTTTTAGAAAGGAAAATTCTCGGTATTTTACCGGTGGCTTTCCTTTTAGTTTTGTCTTGATGGCAAACTCAACTGTTGGATGTTCACTAATATTAAAAACTAATATTTCTCCGGAAGATAAATCCGGCGAATTTTATAATCAAGTTAGCCACTTTCAATAAAAGCTCAAAATAAAAACAC
>NZ_AZES01000074.1 GCF_001434985.1 Companilactobacillus paralimentarius DSM 13238 = JCM 10415
TGAAATAAGAATCTCATTCATCAGCTTTTATTTTTTGAGACTTATGTCACAGCCTCCTTTTCTGCTTTATTTGGCTTTTAAATCAGCTACTAATTGGCGATCAGGATCAACCAAAATAGTTTTTTGACCTTCAAAGATAACATACCCTGGTTTAGCACCATTAGGTTTACGAATATTTTTGATTTTAACATAATCAACTGGAACCTTGCTCGAATCACGAGCTTTAGAATAGTAGGCTGCAATTGTTGCGGCTTCAGTGATTGATTGTTCATCAGGATCACTTGTTTTCAAAATAACGTGTGAACCAGGAATATCCTTCACATGGAACCAGTAGTGATTCTTTTGTGATAATTTCATCGTCAATTGGTCGTTTTCAATATTATTTTTACCAACAATAATATCAACACCCGTTGATGATTGGAAATCTTCACCAACATGCTTCTTACGTTTCTTACGAGCATTACGACGTTTCTTCTTGATATAGCCTGAATCAACCAGTTCATCAACAATACCATCGACATCCTCAATATCTACGTATTCAAGAGATGCCAAAACTGATTCCAAATAGTTGACTTCATTCGTAGTAATATCCAATTGTTCTTGAACATGGGGTATCGAATTTTGTAACTTACGATACTTTTTATAGTAATGTTGAGCATTGTCAGAAGGGGAGTACTCTGGATTCAGTTTGATTTTTACCTCTTCATTATTGTAGTAATTAGTCAAAACAATTGAGCTAGAACCACGTTTAACTTGTGACATGTATGTCGTCAATAATTCACCATAAAGATTGTATTTAGCCATCACATCAGTCTGTGATAATTGCTTATTCAATTTTTTAATCTTAGACTTATCTTTTTTCAAAATAATATCTAAACGATGCGTAATGCTCTTGGTTTGCTGTTCAATTCGATCAACTCGAGCTTTATCTAAATAATAATTATCCAAAAGCTCACTTAAACTTGCGTAAGTATTAACTTCTGTCGTGGTATTGCTAAAACCAATAGGGAAGAAACCTAACTTGTGTTTGTCTTTAGTGTTGGCTGTATTAGGCATTAAATGATTTTCATATAAATTCATGAAATCATCTAAAGTTTGGCCAGCTGCTATAAATTTTTCCAACTCATATGATGTATCTAAACCAATACCTTCATACTTTTGACGAATATCGGCTGCCGATAAATCTTGAAGATTTTCATTTTTCGCTGAAAATGGATTGATTTTATTCTGTGCAGGCGGTAACTTATAATCGTCCCCGGGAAGAAGTCCACGGAAACTATTATTTTCTGGAGAAACACGTTTAATTAAGTCAATAATTTTTCCATTCTCTTTATTTACGAGAAAAATATTACTGTGTCGACTCATGATTTCGGTAATTAACCGATATTCATGAATATCGCCCAATTCATTTTTAGCACTCAAATCTACGATTACGATACGATCATTATTCAATTGTTTAAAATCTTGAACAATAGCACTAGTGATATACTTTCTTAGCGACATAACAAAAGTTGAAGGTTTAGCGGGATTAGCAAATGGCTGATCCGTAATCTGAACTCTTGCATATGAGGGATGAGCTGATAATAATAATTGTTGATTCTTACGGTTACTTCTAATTGTAAGGATCAATTCGTTAGCGAACGGCTGTTGAATTTTAGCAATTCTACCGCCACGGAGATTCTGATTCAATTCGTTTACCATCACATGGGTAAACATTCCGTCAAAGGACATAATTGACTTCCTTTCTATATTGCGTGATAAATTCTGAAACTTTTGCAGTGTAACAAATATAAACTCGATTGAATATGATATAATTTAATGGTTATACAATCATTATACGTAACCAAACAAGGAATTGATAAATTTATGAAAATAGCCATTGTAACAGATAGTACATCTTATTTGCCACAAGAAATAGTCGATAAATATAATATAACAGTTGTGCCAATAGAGGTAGTATTTAATACTAAAACATATCGTGAAGATATTGATATTACTACGTCTCAATTCTACAAACTCTTACATGAATCACCTGAGTTACCCTCAACGGCTCAACCTTCAATTGGTGAAATGATGAACGTGTACGACAAGCTGGCTAAAGAAGGCTATGATACCGTAATTTCAATTCATTTGGCAAGCACTATTTCTGGTTTTGTAAATAACCTTAAGAGTGCTGCTCAGACAATTGATGATATCAATGTCGTCGTTTATGATTCACATATTACTGTACGCCTAATGGGCTACCTAGCTCAAGAGGCAGCCAAAATGGCTCAAGAAGATAAACCACTTAGTGAGATTCTTGAACGTCTAGATGACTTAAGAAGCTCTATTGGTGAGTCTTTTGTGGTAAATGACTTAAAGAATTTAGTTAAAGGCGGAAGATTATCAAATACTTCTGCTGTCATTGGAACCATGTTAAATATTAAACCATTACTAGAATTTGATGATAATTATCACAAAATTGTTGCCTATGATAAAGCTCGATCCATGAAAAAGGCCAAGTTAAAAGCTGAAGAAAAATTGGCTACGGCCATGGATGAGGCTCCATATCCACTACGTTTATTGGTAATCGATGCTGACGATAAAAGGGATGGAGATCAATGGGCAAGTGAGTTGCATGATAAATACCCTGATATTACACTAGATCGTTCATACTTTGGACCCGTCATCGGTGCTCATTTAGGTAAAGATGCGTTGGCCATTGCTTGGATCAAGGATTTTGATAAAGCATAATTGAAAGCCATATGGCTTTTTTATTTTACTGAAATAATATAAAATATTTATTATAAATAATGCTTCATAAATGTTTTTATTGAGTTAAAATGAATGTATCCATTATTTTCATAGGGAAAAGGGGAGTATCATGTTTTCTAAAACTAAGAGAGCAGCTATTTTAGTAGCCGCTAGTGCACTTCTTGCAACGAGTTTGGGAGGAAATATTGTTTACGCCGATGCAACAACTTCGACTGATACAAACAATACTTCTGTTACAAACACAACTGCAGCTGATAGTAGTACTACGACTGCCAATACTGCTGATAAGGATGCAACAGTATCAACTGCTACAAATAACAACAGTGATACAAACAATCAAGTTGTGAGTCCGGCAACTAAGACACCATCTAATGATACAACAAGTACAACTAACAGTAACAGTGATACTACTTCTGCAGCTTCAACAACTGCCAAAACACAATCGACTTATAACAATATTGACATTGTAGCGGTTAAAAAAGCAATGTTAGTTGAACTAAATCGTTTGCGTGCACAAAATGACCTTCCAGCCTTGACTTCTGTAGTTACATTAAACAACTACGCTCAATCAAGAACTGATGGCTTCACAAGTACTGGTGTTGATAACCATGCTGGCTGGAATTCAGCTAACATGTATCCATATTATTTGGATGCTGAGGAAAATATTTCTCAAATGCCATATTCAATGTTAGGTACATCAGATCCAACTGCCATTGCCCAAAAGGTTACACATGAGTTTTATAGTGAAACTTATGATCCTGAACCTAATTACGGTCATAGAAAGAATATGCTTAATCCATATATTACTTATGTAGGAATTGGTGTAAGTGTTAGTTCCAATGGGATGGTTTACTTTGCACAAGAAATGGGTAATGATCAAGCATCTCATGATAAGTATGACGCTTCAGACATCTATTCATACTACTTAACTAATGAAAATGATTATGCTAATGTTTCTAAGTATGATCTTGCTGATGCTAACCGTAAGAATGCAGATTATGTTAGTCGTGATAACTATGCTGTAGCTGATATAAGAGGTGGAGTAACTACTAAGAACAAGATGACTCCTATTTACGATCGTAATGGTAATAAGCGTGTTGATCTTGTTTTAGGACCTGATACTTCATGGGCTTCAGATATTATTGCAATTATTGATGGTAATTTCTTCTATCATGTATGTACTAATGGATTTGTTGCTGCTGATGACGCTCTACCATGGGCTAAATTCTTATCAGGAACAACTGTTACAGCTACAACTACTGCCAAAGTCTACAACGACAGCGGTATCTACGCTGGATATACAGTAACTCCTGGATCTTCATGGATTGTCGATCGTCGAACTGTTAATCCAACAACTAATACTAAGATGTACCGCATCGGTACTAACGCTTGGATTCAACAAAATGAACTAACTTTAAACTAGAAATTATGAGTAAGAGGCTGTGGTAAAACAATCTCTTAATTAAAAAGTTCGATGTGAATTTGAAAAAATTCAATATCGAACTTTTTATTTTATATAGAAGTTTACATATTAGATATTTATTTGAGGTGAGATTTTAAAAATGAAATTAACTGGTTATGAAGATCTGCGCGTTCAGAGAACGATTTCAAATATATATAAAGCATTTGAAAAACTGATTTGTGAGAAAGAATATCAAAAGATTACGGTTAAGGAACTTTCCGAACTAGCTCAAATTAACAAAAAGACATTTTACCGTTACTATCCAACACTGGATGATTTATTGACAGAAATGCAAGCTAAATATGCTGAGGAATATCTAAAAGAAATAAAGGAATATCAGTATCCAAAAGATTTAGCAAAAAGTGTTAGAGCGTTTTTTACTTATTCAGCTGATCAAGGTGAAGCGTATGACAAAATAACTTCCAGTGTAGTCGGAAACTACGTAGGAATTCGCCAACAAATGATTGATAATGTAATGAATTCTACCTGGGGTGAATCCAAAAAATTTAATTTAATGACGGACTGGCAACAAAATGCTCTATTGAATTTTGTCGAGCAGACAGGATTAAACGTTTATAAACAATGGGTCAGTCAAGGTAAACAAGAACCTCTTGAAGACGTGATTGAGTCGGCTACTCTATTGATGCAGGGTGGCGTTAATAATTTTCTGAAACAGAATAAGTAATTAAAGCAGATATTTCAAATAGATATCTGCTTTTTTGATGTCCAAATTTTCAAATTGACTAACTTTATGACACTCTTTTTTGGAAAAGGTTACTTATGTCACTCTTTGAGAAATACTGCCCATTTTTTTGCTATTTAATTCATTGCATAATGAATACATCGTAAAGGAAAGCAATGAGGTAATAACAATGACTATAAAGATAAGTGAAGAAGAAAAGGTAGCTTTAGCCGTTCGTCAACAAGTACAAGGTATGGTTACTGGAGATATAGATATATTGAATAAAGTGATTGCGCCAGATGCACATTTTATTCATATCACTGGAACAGATCAGACCAAGGAAGAATGGCTACAACAAATCAAGATAGGACGCATGCATTATTTCAGTAATAAAGAAAAATTAATGCAAGTCGAGGTGAACGGTGATTTTGCAAAGGTTGTTTCCAGAAATGAACTAGATGCAAGGATTTATGGTTTTCGTAATACTTGGACTTTGGAGTCCAGAACTGAATTAACTAAAAAGAATGGTCAATGGCAAATAGTTTTGTCACAGGCTTCAATGTATTAAGGGGATATCAAAAATATGATGACAAAAAGAAGAGTGACAATAGCAACGGTCGCTTTGTTGATTGCTAATTTTATGGGTGGACTTGATGCGACGATTGTTAATACAGCATTGCCCGCAATTACTAGTGATTTAAACGGTATTAGATTAATCGGATGGATCAGTTCTATTTTCCTACTAGGAACAGCCGTTACCACTGTTCTGTGGGGACGAGTAGGGGAGATTATTGGAAAGAAACTAACTTTTCAAATCTCATTACTATTATTTGTAATTAGTTCCGTTATCGGGGGCTTATCAACAAATATGATTATGTTGATTGTTGCACGTGCTTTCATGGGAATCGGCGCTGGAGGAATGGTTTCAATTCCATTTATTATCTATGCGGATCTATATCCGAATCCATCAGAACGTGCTAGAGCACTAGGCTGGGTTACAGCTTCTTACACGCTCTCGACCGTAGTAGGACCACTAATTGGTGGTTGGTTAGTCGATACACTTTCGTGGCATTGGGTATTCTTTATTAATTTACCAATCGGAATTATTTCATTATTGATGCTTCAATTTAGTTATAAAGAAAATAGAACGGAGATAACTGACAAGTCATTTGATTATTTAAGTTCAGGAATGTTGATTTTAACACTAATTGTTCTATTATTTGCCAGTGATTCAATTGCCTCAAGTATAACAAGGGCAGTAGTTCTATTAGTAATTGGTTTGATTCTAATGGTTATTTTTTATCGAATCGAATCTTCTAAAAAGAATCCATTAGTACCAACTGAATTATTAAAGAACTGGCGGATTCAATCTCAAAACGTCATTATGTTTTTGATTAATGGTTTCTTTATTGGATATAGTGTTTATGCTCCAATGTGGTCACAAGGACTACTTGGTACCAATGCTACTTATGGTGGTTTAACACAAATCGGTGGTTCAGTTTTACTATTGCTGGGAACCAGATTGACTGCAAACTTAATGCCAAAGATATCCTACAAGAAAATCGTTATGATTGGTAGTTTCAGTATTCTAATTTCAGCTTTAGCGATGATTATTGCTACTAAGAATGCTCCATACTGGTGGTTATTAGTCAGTGGTGCATTTGAAGGGTTCGGAATGGGACTTTCATTTACACCAATGCAAGTTTCAATTCAAGATGGTGTTAGAAAAGAACTGATCAGTGTTTCAACAACATTTGGCTTGTTATTCAGAACTTTAGGACAAACATTTATGTCTGCTATTTTTGGAGCTGTTTTGAGTATCAGTACTGCTAATCAAGTTGGAGGCAAAATTACTAGCCGGATGATCAATAAATTAACTGATGCATCATCTGCTAAGACATTGCCACAAAACTTATTGCCACAATTAAGAACAATCTTATTCAACGGTATGCACACCATCATGTTCATTGGATTCGTTTTAGTAGTGGTTGCTATTATTATTAATTTCACTAGAAAAGAACCTGTTAAACAGGAACGCTAAAAATTTAATGTCACTCTTTCTTTTAAAGCGTGGCATAAGTAACTAAATAAAAAACATTGACCATTTTTTTATAGTTGATCACGCCCCATAATAGATTTTGTAAACAAAGAGAGTTAATAAAAACAGAGGAGATTTATATTATGAACACACAAGAAATTTCAGATCGTATCGAATTAAAACAATTGGTAGATTTATTTTCAAACTACTCTGACACTAAAGAAAATGACAAGCAAGTCGCACTCTTCACTGAAAACGGTGTAGTAAATATCATCAACGATGGCAAAGTTAGTTTTACTCTCAATGGTAGAAAAGAAATATTTAATGCTTTTAGTTCTTCAATGGATGAATATTCATCAGTCTTCCATATGAGTGGTCAACAAACTGTTGATTTTATTGATGAAACTCATGCCAACGGTGTGGCATATAACTATGTTGTTTTGGTTAAAACTAACGAAGAAAACAAAACAGTTACAACTAGTGAAGGTGTTAGATACCAAGATAAATACGAAAAAGTTAATGGAAAATGGTTAATTTCTGAACGAAATTCAAACTTTATCTGGCATACAGAAGATATTAAATAATCTAATTGGAGAAACTATTATGAAAAATATATTAATTATTGGAGCAACCGGTTCAATTGGAAATGCAGTAAGACAGATGTTTTTAAGAAAAACAGATGCTCAGTTAACGCTGTTTTCTAGACGAGTTAATAGATTAAAATTAAATACCTCTAGAGAAAAAGCCATTTCGGGAAGTGTAACAGATGATACTGAATTGGCATTGGCAGTAAAAAGTCAGGATTTCGTTTTCGTGGCCTTAAGTGGTGATATGAAGACATTTGCTGAACATATTGTAAAAGTTATGGATCAAGAGAATGTTCAAAGATTGGTATTCATTACAACTATGGGCATATATCAAGAGATTCCTTCTTGGTTAGGTGACTCTCCAGAACCTTATAGCAACAGTATTTTAAGACCATTCAGAGAAGCAGCTGATTTAATTGAACAATCAGACTTGAACTATACAATCGTTCGTCCCGGGTGGTATACCAATGGTCCTGTTAATTACGAAATTACACAAAAAGGTGAACCGTTTGGTGGACATGATGTTTCCAGAAATAGTATTGCCGACTATGTTGTTAAATTAAGCGAAAATAACACATTAGATAATAGATCCAGTGTGGGGATCAACGAAGGTTAGGAGAAAACTATGGATAAAAAAATTACATTAAATAATGGTATTGAAATGCCTACTCTAGGGTTTGGAGTATTTCAAATTCCTGATTATGATGAATGCAAGCAGGCCGTTTTACAAGCACTCAAAAATGGCTATCGTTTAATTGATACTGCCGCAGCTTATTTGAATGAAGGTGCTGTAGGCGAAGCAATTAAAGAAAGTGGTATCGATCGAAAAGAGATGTTCGTAACAACTAAACTTTGGGTACAAGATGCTGGTTATGAAAATACTCAAAAAGCTATTAATGCTTCACTAAAAAGATTAGGCTTGGATTATATTGATCTATATCTAATTCATCAACCACTTGGCGACGTTTATGGCTCGTGGAGAGCAATGGAGGATGCCTATAAGGCAGGAAAATTAAAATCTATTGGTGTAGCTAATTTTGAAAATGATAGATTACAAGATTTGATGATGCACAATGAAATCAAACCAGCGGTTGATCAAATTGAATTACATCCCTTCTTTGCTCAACCCGAACGTGTTCAATGGTTGTTAGATAACGATATTGTACCAGAGGCTTGGGGACCATTTGCTGAAGGGAAACAAGGTATCTTTACTAATCCTACAATCAAGAAAATTGCTGATAAGCATGGTAAAACAAATGGTCAAGTGATTTTGAGATGGTTGAACCAACGTAATATTGTTGTTATTCCTAAGTCTGTTCATGAATCTAGAATTATTGAAAATGCCGATATTTTTGATTTTACTTTGAATAATTCAGAAATGAAACAAATGGAAAATTTGGATCAAGGGGTCAGTTTGTTTGGAAATATGCACGATCCACAAACAGTTAAACAACTTGGTAGTGTTAAGTTTAATTATTAAAAGATAATTTTTATTTAAAATTAAATATATTGAAGAACGACTGGCTTATAACGGACAATTAGTTTAGATCAACGAAGCTCCAGAATCAATCGATCAGAATTTTCTTGCTCAGCGGGGTATTACTATCAGTGCTTTAAATCTAGGTGGAGCACATAGAAGTAACAGTTACTCTCAAAAAAGAGATTTAGGAATTATGGCGACTGAATTATTGAACCTAGTCGCACAGGAAAAATTAAATCCTTGTATTACTGAGATTTTGCCATTCGATCAATTAGTTAGTGGACTGGAAAAACTGTATCATCACGATACGGTTGGAAAAATTGTTGTTAAGATTTCAAAGTAAATATAGTCGATAAAAATTGATATTTTTAGGATTGGACAATTTAATTTTAAACAACTTATTTTAATTAATGTTATGTAACCTTTCGTTATGTAAATCTATAAACAAAATAAAAAAAGGATTCAGTATTGAAATTTTTACAATACCGAATCCTTTTTTTAGTTAAATTATATACGAAAAGCATCATAATCTGATTGAAATCTTATTTATCCAAAATCAATCTGATCTAACATTGCCTCACGAGATTCTTGGTCAAGTCCCAAATACGCTAAAGTCATTTGTTGGCTACTGTGATTTAACAAACGCATCACCAAACCAATGTTGTAGTTCGATTGAACGTAAACACGATAAGCACCAGTTTTTCTCATCGTATGTGTTCCAAGATAATTAATATTCAGCAAATCACCGGTCTTAGCCATCACTTTATAAAACTGTTTTTCAGTTATGTGTCGTTCAGGTCTTTGCATTGAAGGAAACAACCATTCAGAATTCACTTTATTCTCTAACAACCATTTTTGGTAAATCAATAGATCACGAGTGATAGGTTTCAAATATAGAGTATTGGGTTTTCCAGTTTTCTTATCATGGATAAATGCCGTTTTCTTCAATTCATCATATTTATCGAAAACATCATCATATTTCAAAGCTAAAACATCAGAGACTCGAAGTAGGGTAGCTTTACCGGTTTGAAAGATCGTATAATTCCTGCGACCGTATTTAAAATTTCGTAATAACGTATCTTGAACTTCACTTAAAATGTTACTGTCTTTGATTGGTAAAACTAATTGTTTCATTATTTCTCCATTCAGAACAATTGATAGTAATTTTAGAACACAATTACTTAAAATGCCGGTTTAATAGGTTTCTCGATTGTAGGGACTATTATTTAGTATATTTAATAAATAACCCCTAGGTATTAATTGTAATTTTTTTGGCTTGCTACGTCAACATTTTAAAGGGGTTATTTCTTACAAATAGCCCCTATTTTTACAATAAAGAAATGATTTTAGCAAATCTTAATTCTACGGTCAAGTTCGCTTTTTAGATGGTCAACTATATACTTTGTTTCCATAGAATGCGTCTGTCAACATAGTTTGATTTAAATACTAAAAAGAGTCCTATAGACTTCTTTTTGACTAATAATGATAGTGACATTGGATAATAATAATGGAACTTTTTGTCACAGTGTAAACAATGCGATCATTTTTACTAATTCTTCGTGCCCAGCAATTATCTAACCTATATTTCAAAAACAACGGTTTTCTGATTCCGATAAAAGATGTCGAACGATATCATCAATTGTTTTATTTAAAGCTTTTAGAACTACGACCTTGCTTTTGCCAGTATTGATGGTTTGAAAGAAAATTTATTCGATCAATTCTCGTGGGGAAAATAATTCTTTAAGAATACTTATTTCAAAAAATTCTGAAATAATCTACTTAGGGAGATGGAATCAATCAGTTCACTAGAAGAGCTTGTTGAACATGAACAGCTAATTAGTGATTACGAACAATACATCCCAGAGCGGTTGAAAAAATAGTCAGCCTTATGTATTATGATGAATACACAAGGGGGCGATATCAATTATTAATTCAGCAGATTTGAAACAAAATATTAAGCTATTTAAAAATGGTGATTCATATGCTTTTAGAATTTCAGAAAAGGACAGAGAGCTTCTCGACGCCAATATTGATACTTATTTTGAAAAAATTATATCGACGGATGGCAAAGAAATAACCTTTAAAAAGATTGAAAAAGTACGCCCCAATGTTCAAGAAACAGCTAGTAAATTGTATAGTAAACATTCTAATTTGATGAAAAGATTGGAAAACTTATAGTTTCTTTGTCTGAACGGTCAAGAAAACTACAAAAATACAGAAGAACCTCTCCAATAATCAGGAGAGGTTCTTTTTTTGCTTAAAATTGATAATGTTTTGTCTTAGAGGACTAACTTTGCTAATTCCTTCAATAGAAGTACCTAACAAATTCAAAGCTTAATTTGCACATAGTGTGAACTATAAGTTATATACTGGATCAATTATCAGATTCTTCAAATATTTTTTAAACTATTATACTAGTATTTGTAATCAAGAACGAATTATAAAAAAAGCATGATATGAACAAAAAGTTTAAGGAAGCTTTACCAGCAATTATCCTTGTTGGTATCTTAATGTTTATTAATTTTCGTTTTGGACCTAGTGATGATTCTTTGACCACTAAGAACATGAGTTATATTTCAACAGTTAAAAAAATTAGGGACAAAGAATATGGTCGGTGTTTGGATCAATCATCATGACAAAAATATTTATTTGGGCACATGGAAATTTGTTGGCAAAAGAACAATCAACTTAGTACCTTATGGAGAAAAAATTGTTTTTTTGATAAACATGATGTTAAAAAAGTCGATGCAGTTAATTATCACCACATTTTGAATAAAAAATAAGATAGGAGAGCTTTATGAAAAAAATAATTCTATTGGGAGCTACAAGTAACATTTCAAAATACTTACTTCCAATGTTACTGAAAAAATCTGACAATCAGATTACTTTATTCGCCAGGCGTGCTGAACAAAGATTGACTGAATATAAAGAAAATCCACAGATTACTTTGATCGATGATGATTGGAACAATCTATCAGACTTAAGAGAAGGTATAAAAGATCAAGATATCGTCTATATGGCAACGGGGCACATTTTATTGATACCAATCAAAATGTCGTTAAAGTTATGAAAGAAGAGAATGTTAAGCACCTGATTGTTGCGGGCGGATTAGGAATTTATGATGAAGTTGCTGGTAAGTTTGGTAAATGGAATGCAAGAATGATGGGCAATTATACCAATATAAAAAAGCTGCAGCAATCATTGATAATAGTGATTTGGATTATACGTTCTTAAGAATGACTTGGCTGTACAACCAAGATAGCAATTATAGTTATGAAATCGTTCCTCAAGGTCAACCTATGAAGGGAACTCAAATTACTAGACAAGCAGTTGCTAAATTGATTAGCAATATTATTGCCAAGCCTGATTTATATAAGTCGGAGAGCATTGGTGTAGTCGAACCTAATACTGAATGGAATAAACCATCATTTTACTAAGAATCACAAAATAATAAATGGGAGAGTATAAATATGTCAGTTGAAAATAAAGTAGTCGTAATTACAGGAGCATCATCAGGTATTGGAGAAGCAACAGCTAAATTGTTAGCTAAAAATGGTGTCAAAGTCGTTTTAGGAGCTAGACGTGAAAATCGTTTACAAGAAATCAGTCAAGATATCAAAGAAGCCGGTGGTCAAGCCGCATATAGAGTTACTGATGTTACTAACCCTGAATTATCAACCATCAAAGTACTAGGATTTTACCCATTCGAGGTTGTTATGTATATTTACCGAGAAACCTTATTATTAACAATTATCGGTATTTTGGGCGGTTATATCGGTGGTTATTATTTACATAATTATATAATGCAAACTCTGCCACCTGAAAATGCTATGGCAAAATTGAACCTATTATGGAGTAATTTTACTATTTCTGGAATTCTGACATTAATTTTCTCCGCAATAGTCATGTTCTTAATGGCTCGAAAGATCAATCGTGTCGATATGCTTGAAGCACTAAAATCAGTCGATTGATTAGTAACTAGAGAAATAGAATTTAATGTTATCGATATTTCGAAAAAAGATAAATCAAATTAAAATGAACAAATAAAAAGAGACTATCCAATAAATTATTAAAGGACAGTCCCTGACCCAAATTGCTGGAGTTGCTCCATCTTTTTTTCTTAAAGAACTGCGAACCGTAGTTCGACTAAGTCTTCAAAATGAATCATAACCAAGATCAATCATCAAACACTAGA
Organism: Companilactobacillus paralimentarius DSM 13238 = JCM 10415; assembly: GCF_001434985.1. GTDB lineage: Bacteria > Bacillota > Bacilli > Lactobacillales > Lactobacillaceae > Companilactobacillus > Companilactobacillus paralimentarius. Next base: position 13,199 of record NZ_AZES01000074.1, read on the forward strand.
TGTTTTTTACCTAGCATTGAAAAGAAGAAGTATATCAACAAAGAGGTTTTCTTATGCTTCAAGCATATTTAACATGTAACTCGATCCCATTTAGGGTTAGACAACTACTTCAATAAGTAGGAGGTCCATTTTAAACCACACAGCCACATCGGCTTCAATTCAGTCCTTCAAGTTAAAAAAACGTATTGTTCATCTTGAACTTTAAAGACCTGTAATCTTATATAAGAATTACAACCAAATATTATTTTCTGCCCCAACACAGGGAAGAAACATACTGATAAAAGAGGTCCTTTATGCCCTAAGCACAATTTTATAATAGCGCCCTGAGGTCTCAGGGTAAACTTCTAGACGTAGACACTTTGAATATTCTCTCAAGCCTGGTTATATCAATGATTTAATCTAATTGAAGTGAAGCCTGCAATCGTTTGATAAATAGTTGATCAACTTTTGAAAGCACAGTATTTTTCTTCCAGACCACTGTAATTGGTTCTGTCAATTCAGGCTCCAATGGTCGAAAAACTAACTCTTCATTGTTGTTTTCATTTAAAAGGTGCTTGAAGGTCATCATGTAAGAGTGACTACTCTCAACCAACAGTTCCGCATTGAAGGCTAAAGTGAATGTACCGGTGATATTCATTTGTGGTCCTAAGTTTCCCCACCAATTGTCAAAACGATTACTAGTCATAGCTTGGGATGAGATCAACAACGGCAAACCTAGCAAGTCCTTTGGTGTAACGACTTGGTTTAAGGCGAGTAGGGAATCTTGTCTCATGACTACGCCCCATTGATCAATTTCAGGAATTTGCAAATAATTAAAATCGCTTAAATCTCGTTCACCCATGAAAACAGCAAAATCCAAAGTACCATTATTTAATTTACTTTCCATCTCATTAGCGTCTCCACTGACCAAATGAACCTTAACATCAGGATAATCTTGATTAATATTTCCCATAACATCAATAATTCGTTTCATACTGACACTCTCACCAGCACCAATCGTCAAATCTCCACCAATCACTTGATCCGTCAAAATGTTAGCTGTAGTTTTATCTGCTAAATCAATGATTTCACTGGCTTTGGAACTAAGGTATTCGCCTTCGGAGGTCAAAGTGATCTGTCGATGTCCACGAATAAATAATTTTGCACCTAATTCATTTTCTAAATCCGACAATTGTTTGGATAGCGCCGGTTGAGAAATAAGCAGTTTCTCGGCAGCCTTAGTAATATTCTTCTCTTGAACAACGGCTAAAAAGTATCGTAATACACGTAATTCCATCATTACTTCTCCTATAACTTTTAATTATGCTTATCTATATTTTAGAAGTATTTCAAATATATAGCAAATTCTTTTATACTATAGTCATTCAGTTGAAAGGGGCACATAAGATGACATGTCAAACAGATTTATTCAAGCTTGATTCTCGTCTAGTAGATCAAAACCAACGTTTATTGCAACATTTAAATACTGGTCGTACTTGTTCACGGGAAACCAATCAGTTGCTAAGCGAAATATTTGGTTATCAGTTAGATCCAACTAATGAAATTAGATTACCATTTCATACTGATTATGGTCGCAATATTAAACTTGGAAAGAACATTTTTATTAATTGCAACGTCACAATGATTGATATTGGAACTATCAAAATTGGGGATGATGTGATCATTGGCCCTGATACAACTTTACTGACTACCGATTACTCCACTTCGAAAAAAAGCCAATTGTAATTGGAGAAAATGTCAACATTGGTGGTCATGTAACAATTTTACCCGGCGTCACAATAGGCCAGGGGGCCATCATTATTGCTGGTTCAGTTGTAACAACCGACATCGAGGAAAACGTAACTGTTTCAGGCAACCCAGCACACATCATCAAAGAAGGGAACAAATAAATGAATATAGAAAATAAAGTTATTGTTATTACTGGGGCATCCAGTGGAATTGGAGCCGCAACAACCAGAGAATTAGCTAAGCACCATGCAAAATTAGTTATCGGTGCTAGAAGGTTGGACCGCTTAAATAATTTAAAAGCTGAATTTCCAGATGAACAAATCATTACTCAAAGTGTTGATGTCACTAAATTTGAAGAAGTTCAGGCCTTGGTCGATACGGCTAATGAGAAATTTGGACATATTGATGTTTTGTACAATAATGCAGGTATAATGCCAGTTAATGCATTAATTAATCGTGCTCGTGACGAATGGCAACAGATTTTAAATGTTAATATCATTGGCGTATTAAATGGAATTGCGGCTGTTCTACCAACTATGGTCAAGCAGAAATCAGGTCATATCATTGCAACTGATTCCGTAGCTGGACATGTAGTTGTTCCTAATCTAGCCGTCTATAATGGTTCTAAGTTTGCAGTTAGAGCAATCATGGAAGGATTACGTCAAGAACAGCACAACAACAATATTCGAACAACCATAGTTTCACCGGGTTCAGTTTCTACAGAATTATATAAATCAATTAAAAATCCTGATAATCAAAAAGCTGAAATAGAAGTAGAGAATCAAATTGGTTTATCCGCGGAAAATATTGCTAAATCCGTCGTTTTTGCAATTGATTCCCCAGACAACATGGACGTCAACGAAATTATCATTCGTCCCATCAAACAAGATATATAATGAGAAGAAAAGAGAAAATAAATTATGAGTAAATTAGCAAATGACACAAGAGTTTTCAAAATTAATCCCGAAATTGACGTACAAAACGTTCGTTTTAAAAATCGCTTTGGCTTTATCTTGGCAGGGCATCTATACCTACCATTGAACTTTGATAGTAATAAACAATACCCAGCCATTGTTATTTCAGGACCATTCGGTGCGGTCAAAGAACAATCAAGCGGTCTTTACGCTCAAACATTAGCTGAAAAAGGCTTTGTTACTGTAGCTTTTGATCAGTCAACTACTGGAGAAAGTTCTGGTAGTGTTAGAAATGTTGCCTCACCAGATATCTTTGTCGAAGATTTCTCCGCTGCGGTTGACTTCATTGGACTTCAAAAGTTCATTGACCGAGAGAGAATCGGTGCTATTGGTATCTGTGGTTTGGGTAGTCATGTTTTAACTGCGGTATCAATCGATGTTCGTATCAAAGCTGTCGCCACATCAGTTATGTATGATATGTCCGATTCTATGTGGATGGGATTAAATAATTCTAAGACTGAGAAACAACGTGAAATCGAAAAGCAAACTTTGGCAAACCAACGTTGGGAAGATGCTGAAAAGGGTACATCTGCTACCGGATTACACGAATTACCATTTGATGGAAATGACAAACCACTTTAATCAGATACTCTATTCCCAGAAAACTTACCAGCTAGTGCTGACTCTGTAACAAAAGAGTTCTTTAATTACTATCGTGGTCATGCTTTCCATCCCCGTTCAGTTAATTCAGCTTCAGCTTGGACTGCTACAACTCCATGGAGTTATTACAATTTCCATTTGCAAGAACATATTGAAACAATTTCTCCACGACCAGTCCTTATCGTTACCGGTGAAAAAGCTCATTCACGTTATATGTCCGAAGAATCATATAACCGTTTGAAAGATCCAAAAGAGTTAGTTATTGTTCCAGGTGCTACACACACTGACTTATATGATCAAATGAATTTGATTCCATTTGATAAATTTGCTAGCTTCTTTAAGGAAAATCTTTAATTAGTTATTTCTTTGTGTACAAGCAACTTCAAAAAAATACTACTATCATTTTAAAACAGCTTTACCTGCCAAGCAAAAAATTTGGTATCAGTAATCCTAGTACAGATGATGTACTTCATCGTATTCGAAAAATTGAACATGATTTCTAACAACAAAAACTCCTTACAGATAAATTGTAAGGAGTTTTATTATTCTTGTAAAAGCAGAAAAGTGATTTTGAAAGGTAACAAAAGAGTATTCTCCGGACCATTAAAATTTTATTAGTTACTTATTAACACTATTAAGATAAAATATTATATATTAATCATATAAGAAGCAGTTAATTAGTTTTTAAATACTGTATTGAAAGGGATGTGAGAAAATTGGTCTTTCTAACTTTGATTAAATATCAAAAAACATCAGATAGATATAATTAGGAGAAATATTAAATGCTAGATGAAAATTCGTACCAAAATGATGAAGAATCCCAAGCGGATCTTCCCCCGAGTCACAAGGAAACAATTTGGAAATTAAATGAGGCACAGTTAAAAAAGATATATGGAACTGACCTTGAAAATGGATTAACAGTTGCTGAAGCTGAAAAGCGTCTTAAAGAGAATGGCAAAAATGAGTTAGAAGCCAAGAAGGTTTCTAAGTTCGTTCAATTCATTAAACAATTCAACAATAGTATCATTTATATCTTAGCTGCTGCAGCCATTATGACTTTCTTAATGCATCGTTATTCCGATTCAATTGTTATTGGATTAGTCATTATTGCCAACGCTATTATTGGTTATATTCAGGAACAGCAAGCCGGTAACGCTCTGGAAAAAATTCGAGAAATGTTGGTCTCTAAGAACTTTGTCTTTAGAGATGGCGAAAAATTGGAATTGGATGCTCGTGATTTAGTTGTTGGAGATTTAGTTAACCTAGAAGCCGGGGATGCTGTTCCAGCTGATATGCGACTAATTTCCGCCGATAACTTAAGTATTCAAGAATCTGTTTTAACTGGTGAAACCAACCCGGTCAATAAGATTGAGGAACCAATGGATGCGGACAAGTTGCCATTAGCTGAACGTCAGAATATGGTTTTTGCTTCAACCGCTGTTACTAGTGGTTCTGGACTAGGTATTGTTATTGCTACTGCTGGTGATACTGAAATTGGTAAAATTCAAGATTCTGTTGAAACAGTTAAAGAGAAGCCAACACCACTAATGCGTAACTTGAACTCATTGGGCTTCGGTTTGTCAGTTGCCATTGTGATTATTGCGGTACTTTTGTTCGTAGTTGGGTACTTCCTTGATACTTATAGTTTGCCAACTTTATTGATCTCGGTTATCACTATGGTGGTTGGTTCTATGCCTGAAGGATTACCTGCAAGTACTTCAGTTGTTTTGGCCATGGGGACACGTAAGATGACCAAACGTAAGGTAATTGTCAAGTCATTACCCGCAGTTGAAACTTTAGGTGCTGTTGATATTGTTAATACTGATAAGACTGGTACCTTAACTAAAAACGAAATGACTGTTAAAAAAGCTGTTACCCCAGAACACACTTTCAGTATTACTGGTGTCGGCTATGATGCTAATGGTGGTCTTGATTTCAATGGTGAATTGGAACTAGGTACTGAAAAATATGACTGGCAAAAAGATGAAGGTATGAAGTGGTTGGTCAATATCGCTGGTCAAACTACTGACGCCCAACTACATTTTGAAAATAATCGTTGGGAATTAACTGGTGAACCGACTGATGGTGCTTTAACAACACTCTACCGTAAGCTTACTGGGAAAGATCCTGAAGTAAACGAAATCGATTCTTTACCATTTGACTCAGCCTTTCGTTATTCGGCTCGACTAGTCGATTTTGACAATCAGAGAATTCTCATGGTTAAAGGATCGCCAACAACTATCATTAATGCTTCTAAACAGGGCACTGATGAAACTTATTGGAACGAAAAAATCACAGAATTATCAACTGATGGTCTTAGAGTTGTAGCTTTGGCCTATAAAACAGTTGATTCGTCTGTTGATAATATTTCTAAGGATCTTATCGAGAACCTTAATATGGCAGGTATGGTTGGGATCATTGATCCGCCTCGTGAAGAAGCTAGAAAATCAATTCATGAATTAAGAATGGCCGGTATAAAAGTCAAAATGATCACTGGTGACCATCCTGATACTGCTTCTGCCATTGCTAAAAAGTTAGATCTAGATTCCGTTGTTAAAGCCATTACTGGTCCGGAAATTGACGCTATGTCCGATGAAGAATTAAAAGACAAGATTGATGACTATAACGTTTTTGCAAGGACAACTCCTGCTAACAAATTACGTATTGTTAGAGCACAACAAGCTAATGATCACGTTGTCTCCATGACAGGGGATGGTGTCAATGATGCACCAGCTTTGAAACAAGCAGATATTGGTGTTGCTATGGGTATTAAGGGTACCGAAGTTGCTAAAGAATCAGCTAACATGGTTCTAGCCGATGATGACTTCTCCGATATCGTTGTAGCCGTACGTGAAGGGCGCCATGTCTTCGATAACATCCGTAAAACAATCCGTTTCTTATTACCAACTAGTTTTGCTGAAGGTTTAATTGTTGTTATCAGTATTTTAATGGGACAAGAATTACCACTTTATCCAGCACAATTACTTTGGATCAATATGGTTTCAGCTTTAACGATTCAATTTGCTTTCATCTTTGAACCACCGGAAGCCGGAATTATGGCACGTGGTCCGAGAAATGTTAAAGCAGGATTATTGACCAAACTAGACACCTTTGAAATAATTTATGTTTCATTATTAATTTCTGGATTAGGCATTTGGGCCTTTGATTTCTTAACTGGTAAAGGTTTGCCAGCAATTGTAGGTAGTACAATGGCATTGAATATCATTATTTTTGGTAAGATCTTCTATCTGTTCAACTTAAGAAATGATCATCCGGTCATTTCTAAATACTTCTTCCAAAATAAGATGGCCTTCATAATTGTTGCAATCTTAATCGTTCTACAGTTAGGAATTATCTACTTGCCATTTATGCAATCAATCTTTGAAACAACTAATATCAATTTCTATTACGGCTGGTTTATCCCAATCATGGCTGGTGTTATTGTTCTAGCCATTACTGAACTAGGAAAATTCATTCGCTTTAGAGTTTTGAAAAAAACAATTCACTAACAAAAAAATCACTCTCAATCTTATCTATTTTTAGATTGAGGGTGATTTTTTCTGTAATAATCGTATTATCTTCATCAAAAACTCTTCAACATTGCTACATAAAAATCAAGGAAGAATCAAGCCAATGAATTAACAGCTCAAATAATTCACTAATATTAAATGAAATAGGAAAACAAATATGTCTGACTATATTTATTTACAGTTTAAAAATACTTGACTGTACTCCCCAACTTAAGAGGAACAAATCCATAATGAGAATACTTATCTATCGTTTTCGAATCGACTTTCTTTAATTGTGGTTCAATGAACTTAAATATATCGCTATATTCACCTGGTAACCCTGAAATACGTTGCTTGAGATTTAAAGTTAAATCGGCTTGTAATAGAGCTGACCTTAAGCCAAGCAGTACCTTAATATAATCCTCATCATTGTTTAAAGCTGTGTAATACTTCAATAACTCTTTTCTAAAGTTTCCATATTTATTATTTTGAACATTATTATAAGCGGTATCGATTAAACGCATCAATTCTGTCTTTTCATCAGCCATAATTTCATTCTCCTTACGATATAACCATTTTTCTTCATGAATAGGGTGATCAGACCAATTATTATTTACTTTCGATTCAATCAAATTAAATTTTAATTTTCTATATAGATTCCGTGCTCCTGTGAGCTCATCAACTGTCCAAAGGTAGACTTCATCAATATTATCCAATTTGATTTGATCTATTAAGGTATTCAAAAGCTTAGTTCCAATTCCTAATCCTTGGTAGTCCGGATCAACGGCAAACCAACGTAACTGATATTTGCCATTGGCATCTTGCACTAGAGAAACTGTTCCAACTCTTCGACTACCTAATTGTGCGATCCAGATAAGGCTTTTTGATGAGTCATCCGCTAATTCGGCTAAAGTCTGTAAGACATACCTATGAAAAATTGAATTAAACGGTATTTCAGTAGAATAAATTCGACTATGTAAATCGGCAATAAAGCCTAAATCAGTCATATTACCACGACGAACCTTAATATCTTCTGTTTGCTGAAAAAGCATCTGTGCTTCAGATACGTCATTAGCAATAATTTCTAAAACAGAAGGGGTATAATCTTTAAAAATATTCTTTAAATAGTCTCTCGCTTTGTCAGCAAGTTCTTTATGCAGCTCTTCACCAGTACTAGTTAAATCTAAAAGGTAATGCCGTCTGTCCTCAGGATTGAGAGTACGTTTCAAAATACCTTTTTTTTCCAACTTTGTCAGCATCTTACTTAGCTGGCCCTTATCAAAACCTAATTCGTTTTGAATGTCGGTAGCTGTACTAGATTGATGGAAGTGCAAAAAAGCCATAACCCGAGCTTCATTCATTGAGGGAAAGCCTTGATATAATTCCTTTTCAAAACGATTAAAGTAATTAGCATAAAAACGGTTGAAATCTCTAATTTTTTCAATATCTTTATTCATAGAAATACCATCCTTTACAAAGTAAGTATAGAACAACTAGTTGACATATTCAACTGTTGATTTTAGAAACTTTTATTTGAAAATTTTCAGAGAAAATTCATTTTATGTATGTGAAAACAAGTTTCAAATTTACCTATAATTCTTTATCAAGCAGCTCTGGATGATAGGCCATTATACGAGTGGTTCAAAACAAAGGAACTGAATATTGTCGGGACTTTTCTAATAGCAAATATATTTGTGTAATCCATAAATATCTATTTTTAGAAATCACATAATTGACGTACTTAAAAGCGTACCTTATAATGTGTCTTAGTTAAAAAGGAGGTATTAGAATCACATGCAAAGAATGGTCAATCCAACTCAAGCGCGTAAAGATTTTTACAAGATAATTAAATCAGTGAATGAAGATTCTACTCCGATTGAAATCAATGGTAGATCTGAAGATGACAGTGCTGTAATTATGAGTTCTAGAGATTACAAGGCACTACAAGAAACACTCTACCTCATGAATGATGGTACTCTTAATAAAGTACACAAAGCCGTAAATGATGACTCTGGAGATATGGATATTACTAATGGTGTTGATTGGGATAGAATCTAATGTCTAAATACCAAGTAAGGTTTCGCAAGTCATCTAACGGTGATTTAAAAAAGTTAAAACATAGTTTATTACGGAAAAAATTCGATGAAATAGTCCAAAAGTTATCAAAGAATCCATATGATCCTTCTGATGGCTTTGAAAAATTGGTTCCACCGGAAAATAACTTTTATTCTCGAAGGCTTAACATTCAACATAGAGTGGTTTACTCAGTTGATGAAGAACAAAAGATAGTTTATATCTATTCGGCATGGAACCATTATGAATAATCTTTTAGATAAAAACTAAAAATTAAATTTTTCAAATTAGTTATGCAAAGTATTATTAAATAATAAATTGGATTTGGTATAATTGCAGGCCCAATAAATATATTGGCCGCTTCTAATTTTAGCAGATCATTACTTACATCGTCACAAAGTGTCATTAGCGTAGTGAGACAAATAGGCTCGGCTTTAGGTGTATCCCCCATATTTTTATCAATGATGAGTTCAAATATAAAGGCTTTAAGGATTATAGATCTAACTAAATTTAATCATGCATATCTATCGATATATAATATATTTTCTTTTGTTAATATCTAAAAGTTGAAAATTGTATATTTTACAAAACCCCGGCATGACGGGGTATTTAAGAATTGAAAGTTCTATTTGATTATATAGCACTAAAAAATCTCTAAATGTTACAATTTTACTTAGCCTGCGCAGCAAAGTCATTAGAAGACCGAACTTAAAGATCCACCTCGTTCCAATGATCCTACAGATTTCATTTATCAGGCTATAGCTGGTGCCAAATCATTTTCACTGGTTTTTAAGTCCCGTTATAATCACAGTCCTTTAGTTTATCGAAAGGAATTATTAATTAGAAATTCTACATAAAAGACAAGCCTTACATTATTAGTCCTCATAGAATAATTTAACTTATTTTTTGAATGACGAATTTACAATTGAAGTGCAACGAGTAAGAAGAAAATAAAAAAGAACTCAT
>NZ_AZES01000075.1 GCF_001434985.1 Companilactobacillus paralimentarius DSM 13238 = JCM 10415
GTAAACGCGGTTCTGAATGTCTCTTAAAACCTGTCTCAAATATTGACTTCAATCCAGCGCTAGCAGTAGCAAAGATATAAACATCAATATTTCTTTTTTTTGCAGCCTTTCTCATTTTTGTGACAAGTAATGAAGTGGACATTCCGCCTGCACATGCTAACATAATTGTTTTAGTCATAATAATTTTCCTTTGTATTCGTTTTCAAGATACTAATAGTATATCGCTGTAAAAAAATAAAGTAACATCAGAAAAATTTCCGACACTACTTTATTTACTTAATCTTTTTCATTTTCAGCATTCAATTTATCGCATTTAATAATCAACTGATTAGTCTCTTTGGCAGGATCAAGTTTCATAGAATACTTGCGTCCATATTCAATCATTGTGTGATGTGCTTGATGTAGTTCTTCGGGAGGCATCACACTAACAATTTTCTTTTCAACTTGTAGTGGATTGGCTTTTTGATCAACAAAATGTAGTCGCTTAGAGATAGCCGAAACATGTGTATCTACGGCAAATGTTGGTTGTTGGAAGACATCACTTAAGACTACATTAGCAGTTTTTCTACCAGCGCCGGGAAGCTCCATAATACCCTTTCTAGTTTCAGGTACAATATCATTCAATTTTGTGTGAACGACACCGGCTGTTTTGATAATATTTCTAGCCTTGTTATGGAATAAGCCAACACTTTTAATAATCTGTTCGACGTCTTCTATATCAGCATTCATTAAATCCTTAGGTTCTGGATATTTAGCAAACAGAATTGGTGTAACTTTATTAACTGAGACATCTGTTGCCTGAGCACTTAAGATTACCGAAATCAAATATTGAAATGGTGTTCTTGAATCTAGCGATGGTCCTACAGGTCCGACATCGTCTTCCATTTGACGAATGGCCCAAACTATCTGTTCATCTTTTAACATTAATATCCCAACTTCTTTCGACGGTCTTGTAATTGTTCTGCTGTCTTTATATTACTCTTTTCCCAACTAATAAGGATCCGATCCATGTATTTTAACGAATAAGCTTGATTTAATACAGCTTCGCGTAAAGCTAGATCAATCAATTCAACACTATAATGATCGTCATCGATCCATTGATGAATTTGTTCTTGTTCAATTGGTGATAAAGGACGCCCAAATTCAACTTCAATTTTTCTAAATAATTCTTCGGTTTCCGACATCAAACGATTTTGTTGGTTAGACTCTTGTTCCTGCTGCAGTAAGCTCTTAATTCGATGATAAATTGGCGTTAATGAATAAATATCTCGCTGTTGATGATGATCCATAATTGTTTTTAATTCAATTACGCCTAATTTAATCAGACCCTGAATGATAGTGTAAATGCTGGCCTCATCCATGCCGGTATTTTTAGCCAAATCTTTTGCCATTGGGAAAGTAACGCCCTTTTGAGCATACATGGAAAGGGCTAGGTAAACAATTAAATCTTTTTCAGTCATGCCCAAATTATGATAGTTTTGCAGAATTAAATTATTAATACTAGTGCTACCACTTTCCACAAATTCATTGAATAATTCATCTTCCATACTTAATTACTCCAATTAACAAAAAAAGCCTGAGAACATGTTATCTCGACTTTTTTTATTTGATTTAAATATTATTTATTATTTGAATACTTTTACCTGTACGGAAATCAACTAAATTATAACCGATACTGCCATTCTTCTTTTGGAAAGCTACTTCCCAAGTTGGCTTTTTCTTGTATAGTCCCAAATTGATATGCAAAATCTTTTTGGCACCATAACGTTGAGCTACATCAGCAATAACTGTTTGACGTACGGGTGCTGTATTCTTATTGACGATTTCTGTTTTACCGCTTTTTGCATTGATAATAATATAACGATATTTTTGACCTTTGGTTAAACCACCAACTGCATAATATTGTTTTTTACGGGTATAGTTACCGAAATAGTCCGGCTGAACGATTCCCGCTTTTTCCTTTGCAATATCGTTAGCTTGTGACTTTGCACTTGAAAATGGTGCAAATGAAAGATTTAAATACGTTAGTACTGACACAATAGCAAGTGCGATCAAAGATATGGTCAATAAAACTTTTGTACTTCTATTCATAAGTTCTTCCTTTTCTCAGTTACCAGAATAGTATAGCAATCTTTTGGCTAATTCAAAAACTCATTTATATCTTTTTTAATCGTATCCATATCTTCATTAACAACTGGTAGACCCTTTGGCAAGGAATCCAAAATTGTTTTGCCATAACTCTTAGTTAAAATGCGATTATCTAATAGTAAAATAACGCCACGATCGTTTGGTGTTCTCACTAAACGCCCTAAGCCTTGTCGTAACTGCAGAATAGCGTTTGGCAAAGAATCAACTTTGAAGACATTAAGATTTTGTTCCTTCAAAATATCCTGTTTGATTTTTACATCTGGTTGTTCAGGTGATTCAAATGGAATTCTCGTAACAATCAAAATTTCCAACATCTTCTTAGGAAAGTCGACTCCCTCCCAGAAGGAATTGGCTCCAAGTAAGACAGAACGACGACCAATAGCAAAGCGTTTCTTGATCTTCTCATTTGAGCCTGTGACCCCTTGAGCTAAGATTTCCCACTTTTCTTTGACGTCGGTTTCCATCAATCGATCGTAAACATTACTCAAGGTATTCAATGAATTAAAGAGAATCATAGTTTGATGGTCCAGATTATCCAAAACATCAACGATATATTTCGTCACCATTGCGTAATACTCTTCACTGCTTAAGGATTGAATATCAGGCAAATTAGATGGCAAATAAATTTTACTATTCTTCGAAATACTATTAGCATCAGGCAAAATTACCATTTGATTAATCTGATTTTGATTCAATTGTGTATCCAAAATAAAATGTGAAAAATCTTTTTGAATCGTAATCGCGGCTCCAATAGCAAAAATCTGACTGAATCGTTCCGTAGTTGCTTCAATTAGACCTTGAATATCAAATTGGCGCCAACTGATTTTAAGCGTATTGACTTCATAATAATCACGCATATCAATTTGGACACCGAACTTAGTATCCTTTTCCTGAATGGCTTGTAGTAAGTCATCCAAATTTAAAATAACATCACGTAGCTTGTTATTCTCAATTGTTAGATTTGAAATAACTTTAGAGAGTTCAACCGAAATAAAATTCTTTTGAAAGTTATATTGATCGAATAAAGTCTCAACACGATTGGAGACGAGTGACAGTTCAACAATCAAATCAGACAATAATTCAAATAATTTAGGATTGTTCCGGCCAAATTTATGGTTACTATCTAAAATTGAAACGAAATCTTCACGATCCTTGAATTTAACTTTATTTTGAACATAAGTTCCAAAAATATTATATTCCAAACGTTCCATTAATTCGTCGATTGCTTGAAAATGAGTTTCCATCCCTTGCAAATCCTGATAATTCCACAATTGTGTTGTTACTTCAGTGAAAGCATAACGTAAAGTTACACGATTTTGATAGAGAATATCACTTATCTTCTTAACATATTCGTTCAATTTGAGAAAATCAATTGTTGGCGAACTAGCACTACGTAGACTTCCAGCAAAATGATTAGCCTCATCAATAACCAAATAAGAGTTTTTACCCCAATATTGACTATCCAAGTGACGGGCCAAGAAAGCCTGATTAGTGACCAGAATCTTTGACTCTAAATAACGATTTTGTTGGTAAAGCCAGAAGTCATCATTACTAAAGATAGTATTTTCCTTAGATTCACCACGGTGACGAATAATACTGAACAAGGGACTGTTGTAATTAGTCAAATGTAGTTCACTCAAATCACCAGTCGTTGTCATTGTGAGCCAAACGATAATTTTCATCTTCAAAATTGCCGTATGACTATGCAGACGGTAATTATCTAAAGCCTCGTAGAAACGATCTAGGTCAATAAAATTATAGCTACTTTTGACTATTTCAGCGTGGTACTCATTGTCAGTAACTTGATTAAGCAACGGAATCGATTGTTCCACGATTTGTTGTTGCAAAACCTTTGTTGTTGTCGCAATAACTAATTTTTGATCAATATTAACCAAATAGGATAATGGCAAAAGATAACCTAATGTTTTACCAGCGCCAGTCGGTGCTTCAATCAGATTCCATTTTTTAACTTTATCACGGTGTTGACTCGTATGGTAAATGTTATCCATCAATTTTGACTGATTGACACGATAATCTAAAATTCCATCTAATAACTCTTTTTTTGCTTCACGAGTTTGTGGATATTTAGTTGTGTGATCGATTTTTTCACTAACATGAAAATCTTTTTTACGTAAAATCAAGCCATTCTTTTCATACAAATAAGCCGGTAGGACTGAAGAACGTGAATTCTTTTCGCGTTCCTCCAATATAGTTTTGAAAACTAAATTAGTTTCACGAATAGTATTTTTACCAAATTTAGCTAACATTTGTAAAGTTGGAATTGGCAATTGCTGAATTCGTTTTAGAATAATCAAAAATAGTTCAGCGGTAACGTGAGCATCACTGTTAGCACTATGTGGATTCTTATGTGTAATACTCAAATAATGTGTTAAATCTTGTAGTTTATAACTACTAATGGTTGGAAAAAGTATTTGCGATAATTCAACAGTATCGATAGCTTTGACATTGAGTTGGTTCATTCCGATACGTTTAAGTTCTCGATTTAAAAAGGTCAAATCAAAATTCACATTATGTGCAATAAAAACTCGATTTTTTAAAAGTTTAAAGATATCAGGTGCAACTTCTTCAAATGTTGGTGAATCCTTAACATCATCATCACTCAATCCCGTTAAAGCCGTGATTCGACCTGGAATCGGTACTTTAGGATTGATTTTTTGATCATAGATATGTGTTATTTCACCGTTTTCGATAAGGGCACAGCCGAATTGAATTATACGCCCGTTGTCATGCCAATTAGAATTGGTTGTTTCTAAATCAACAACAGCGTAAGAATTTTTCAAATCATTCACCTCTCATCTTCATTTTTCTTGTAAATCAATAGCTTTATTGATCTTCAAGAAGTAAAGATATTTACCCACAACGGGTTTATTCTTAATCACAGAAATAGCTTCTGCATATAAATTGACTTGTCCGGAATATTTAGAGACTAATTCTTCAAAATTTTGGTCAGTTACATGATCAGTCTTATAGTCAAAAATAATTATTCCATGATCTAATTCAATTACTCCATCAATAATACCATGAACTAATATTTTATCGTTAATAGAATAGTCTTTTGAAGAGTTTTTAAACAATTTTTGTGCTGGCATTAAAATTGAACAAGGAAATTCCCGACTAACATCATCATGATGTTCAATAATTGTCTGTCCAAGATTACTTTGATAAAAGTCGGCTAAGCTTTGACTGTCAATTTTTTCTGCCAATTCTTCCGTTAAGAGTTTTTCATTAATCATTTGTTGAATTAAATCTTGAAAATCAGCAATTTCAGGTGTTTTATCTAAATTGATTTTTTGTAAAACTAAATGAGTGGCACTACCCACCTCTGCAGCAGTAACTTTCTTCGTTTTTGTTAAAAATTGCGGTTTTGCAAATGAACCTAAATTATAACGAGACTTATCTTCCAGTAAATCTTCAGCCATATTCTCATCATCAGGATCAGCAAACAGACCTTTGATTTCAGAAACTGATTGATAAGCCGTTGTATCAACCGATTCTTGATAGCGATAATTAAAATCAAGCAACTGCTTGACAGTTTTCTTAAATAAATCCGATGGTTCTACTGGAACCTTCTTAGGAATAATAATCTTAGAAGTCAGATCATCTTTAATTTCTGGATAGATCAAGTTCAAACGCAGGTTACAATCTTTATTTAGGTATAGTTCATCGGAAACTTTTTCTCGATCTTCATCTGATAAAGTACTAATACCAACTAAATCCTGAAAATTATTAGCTTTTAGACGAATAGCTTCATTGATAACACCGGTTTTAGGACTAACTTCATCCCAAGTATTGATTGTATCTTCAACTTTTTTGGTAAAGCCAAACATGATTAATTTCTGCTTAGCACGTGTCAAGGCTACATACAGCAAACGCATCTCTTCCGAAGTTGTAGCAACTTTTCGACGATTACTAATAACACTGTGTTGAATAGTACTATATTTCAAGCGGGTTTGACTATTAATTAGCGTGATACCAATACCTTGGTCAGTATCAAAAACAGTTTGACCCTGAAAATCAAGCTTGTTAAATTGTTTAGCCA
Source organism: Companilactobacillus paralimentarius DSM 13238 = JCM 10415 (assembly GCF_001434985.1). Taxonomy (GTDB): domain Bacteria; phylum Bacillota; class Bacilli; order Lactobacillales; family Lactobacillaceae; genus Companilactobacillus; species Companilactobacillus paralimentarius. Next base: position 6,209 of record NZ_AZES01000075.1, read on the forward strand.
TATCCAAGTAAATTACGATTGGAAATTCCAATCCTTTGGAAGCATGGACTGTCATGACTTTAACCGTGTCATCAGTTGCTTCAATACTATTGGGTTGTGACAAATCTTTATCAAGATCCTGCATTCGTTGAATAAAATTGATAAATTGATGTAACCCCTTATAGTTGGTTTCTTCATAGGCATTAGCACGTTGATACAAGGCATGTAAATTAGCAGCACGTTGTTTACCACCAGGCATCCCTGAAACATACTCTAAGAGACCTGTTTCCTGATAAATCTTCCAAATCAAACGGGCAATAGAATTCTTATTGGCAAAATCACGATAATTTTCCAATTGTAACAAGAAAGTTTGAACCTTATTTCTGATGTTCTCTTTTGATGTCTCAGCGTGTAAGTATTCGTTTAAAGCCGTAAAGTAAAACTCTTGTTTATCCACGAGACGAATCTCAGCCAGTTCTTCTTCATTTAATCCCACAATTGGCGAACGTAACACAGCTACTAGTGGAATATCCTGATAAGGATTATCGATAATGTTTAACATTGACATCATAATCTGTAGTTCTGTTGTTTGAAAATAATTCTGAGCATCAGTAACCATGATAGGAATGTCAGCTTTAGCAAAATAAGAGATCAAATCGGTATTATTTTCCTTAGTTCGAGAAAGAATTGCAATATCGGAATACTTGATAGTTCGCATTTCATCTTTCTTGCCATCATAGATTTGATATTGGCTCTTAATTAAAGCTTGAATACGTTTGGCAGCATTTTCAATCAATAACTGACGCTTTTCAATATCTTCATCGTCATTATTCACTATTAAATTGAACTCGTTCTCACTATCGACTGTATCTGGAAAATTAGTTCCAGGAATCAGTTTAGATTTGTCATCGTAGTCAATATCCCCAATCTTTTTATCAAAGATTCGTTTAAAAATTTGATTAACAAAATCATCAACTGACTCGGCCGAACGAAAATTTTTAGATAGTTGAATCAATTCACTAGGATTATCTGAATTTTGAAAATCCTCGTATTTTTGAGCAAAAATGTATGGTGCTGCTTGCCTAAATCCATAAATTGACTGTTTAATGTCCCCTACCATGAAGATGTGGTTGTCGTCATTTGATAAGAGTTGGATGATTTTTTCTTGCATAGCGTTGACATCCTGATACTCATCGATCATCAATTCGTGAAATTTAGTTTGATAATAATCGAGTGCCACCATATGATTGTCGACTGGTGTTTGCAAAATCATCACAGCCATATGTTCCAAATCATTGAAATCCAAAGTATGACTATTATTTTTCAAGCGATCATATTCTTTGATAAAACCACGTTCAACTTCTACTAACTTGGCAATAATGGTTTGTGATTGTATCAATGATTCTTGAACGCCTGCTTCTGATTGCACAAAAAAATTATTGAATAGTTTATCTAATTGACGTTTTAATTGGTCACGTACTTTTTTAGATTTTTCCAAAAAAGTAAGATCGTTACCTTCCTTATCATCTTTAGAAAGGCGCTTAGCAGTTTTTAACTTGAAACCAATTAATTCAGCTCTAATCTCAGAATACGTTTTTACTCCCACTTCAGCTTCCAGAGATGCCAAATTTTTCTTGGCTACATCGAAAGTTTCAAAGAGTGATTTGTTAACTAATTCATCTTCACCTGCCAGATCAATTCCCTGATTAGCTAATTCAATCAATTGTTCTAACCGTTGTTTAAGTTGAGGAACAACATCTTTTTTGTAAAAATTCGATTCGGAAAAACTATCAGTAAACTGGTATGTGGCAATCAAATTATCCAACCATTGTTGCGTTTCAGCATTAGTAATCGCAAAATCGTACAGTTTAAAAACAACATCCTTTAAGCCATCATCACTACGGTCATCGGTAAAATTATCAGTCAATTTAATAAAGTCAGCATCATCTTTGTCATAATACTTATTTCGTAAATTATCGTATGCTTGTTCCTTCATAATTGACTGTTCAGTTGTATCACTCAATAAACGGAAATTGGGATCTAAATCGATAACGTAATAAAACTTTTTGATAATGCTCAAACAAAAAGCATGTAGAGTACTGATATTGGCGATGGGAACTCTAAAAATTTGTTTTTGAAGATGTTTGTGAGTTTCTGCATTCAAACTTTTATCATTCACAAGTTCTTTGATTCGTTTTAGAAGACGTTCTTTCATTTCTAACGCTGCTGCATCGGTAAAAGTGGCTACTAAAAGATTATCAATATTTTCACCGTCTTTTAACATCTCAACGATTCGTTCGATCAAAATGGTCGTCTTACCGGAACCAGCCGCTGCTGAAACTAGAATATCGTGCCCACGATGATAAATGGCTTTTTCTTGATCATCAGTCCATTTAGGCATCCTCTTCACCATCCTCTAAAATATTTTGTATTTCTTTAATGACATTTTCTTTATTGTAATTGATAACATCGTGGTATTCATTTTCTGGTAACATTGCATCAAACTCAAAAATAGGTCGATAATCACTGTATTGTAAACCAGTCATTTGCCCATAGCGGAACGGATTCAAATTCAATTTACCAGAATAAATTTTTTCTCCTGCTTGACGAATTAGGTGGTCGTTATAGTTCAGAATTCTGAATAGATCTTCTTGGGAAATAACATTGTTACTTCCCTTTTTTACGACTGGCGAAGTTTTAGCAACCTTACCTTGCTTAGTAAGAGCTTGAGTATCAATATTAGCCAGTAATTCTTCATCATTGACCAGCAGACCATTTAACTGGAACTCTTTGAAGATTTTATTTTGAATGTCGCTATCTTGAATATCTGCGGAATCGTCCAACGACTTAGTATTGATCAAGGAACGATCCAAGGTAATCAGAGGATTTTGAATATGTTCATACAAAGCTCCACCTACTTTAGCATTTTTACGATCTGTTAAGAGATGAAGATTATTTAGGACGCTTTGAATGTAGGTTGGCATCTGCATTGTGATACCGTCTAAGAATTGTGAAAAATCAAAACTCTTATTACCTGACTTGTAATCAATAATCGTTAAGTAAGTGATGTTATCCAAAACCATTTCGTCGATACGATCAATTTTTCCACGAACATTAACTAAATGTCCCCCTGGAATTTGGTAAGAAAGACCAGGTAAATCCTGTTTATTGTTGATACGACCAAAAGTAACTTCTGATTTTTCGGGTTCAGAACTGTTACGTAAGAATTGCAATTTCATATTCTTAACCAATTGAATCAAAGTAGTTTTCAGTTTGTCAGCAATATATTGCATGCGGGCAGAAGAATTAAAAATTCGATTCTCTGGTAAATCAATTTGGGCAGCAAATAAATCAGTAACTAAGCTTTGAATATCTCCATCAGACATATCACGCAATGATCGTCCCTGTTCTTGATGCAGATACTTAACTAAGCTATCCAAAACCGCATGAAAAATTGAGCCCGTCTGTGCTGGTGTAATTTCAAATAAACGTCTAGGTTTTAATCTTAAGCCGTATTTTAAGAAATACTCGTATTCATTCATATAGAAAGTTTCTAATTGAGAAATAGAAACATTGATATTTTTACCATACAAGGCTTCAACTGTATCTAAACTTAAGCTTTGTGGAATATTTTGATAATTCAATGAACTCAAAGCAAATTCTGAAGTTTCTGGTTCCTCGTTTAACAGGACGCCACGAACATACTTCCAAGCATCTGGTAGGTCAGTTTTATTGTCTAATGCAGAACGTGAAACACGAATTAAATAATTTAAACTGGAAGCTTTAGATCCTAAGTAACGGATAACTTCATTTTCGGATTGATCATCGCTTGATGGATTCAATAGCACTAATTGTTCAGTTAAACGGAAATGATTTTTAATTCGAACTACATAACTGGATAAATCTTGTTGCTTGTTATCCTCAGTGAAATTAGGATATGTAAAGATCAAACGCTGAGAACTAGTTGTGAAAGTAATGTCATGTAGGAATGGTTCAGAATTATTCATGACCTCATCTGGTTCATTCAAGTATTTTCCATCAGTTAATTCACCATTGAGGAATAGACGTTCGTCATCGGTTACAATATCATTGGAAACGGTTGTTCCAGGCATGTTATTAGTTGTTGAACCCAAAACAAATGTTACTTTTCGATTATTAGGTTGAATCATTCCGATTTCTGAAATACTGACGGCATCCAAGGTTGAAGGAATTTGTGAATAAGTGGCGTTTTCAAAAGCTGCATCCAAAATTTCAATGAAATCTTTTGAATCAAATTCACGTTCACCAAAAACTGAAATATATTCATCCAAGATTTGATTGAACAAGCTGACAATTTGCTCTGGCTGATTAGCTAAAGTTAAGTTTTTTTGTTCAGTCGCTTGTTTTTGCCACAATAACAGTGTGTCGAAGACATGATTCTGCTCTAAAAAATTGTACAGAAAACTAACACTATCAATCGAGGAATGTGCTTTCTTCAAAAATTTCTCTAGTTGACTGTAAATATTCTTTACAAATTCTTTAATTTGATTGATTAATTGATATTCAGAAATTTTAATTTTATCGACTACAGGATCTAATTTAACATCCGGTTTAAAGCTTTTTCCCATCCAACCACGTTTAGTAATTCCATTAGTCAAAACGTAGTTTTCAGTTAAGTCGACCGCCTGACGAAAAATCTGTAGATCATCTCTAAAAGCTTCAGGTATTAACAATTCAGTCCGCAATAAGCTAATTACGTCATCCACTTGCAAACCACGGTTAACGATAGCAAATAGTAAATCGATCAAGCGTTTAAAGGGATGATTAGCCATTTTCTTTTGTAAGTCAATGAAGTATGGTACTTGGTTATTCTCCATAAACGATTCGATAAATGAAGCGTACTCAGATAAATCACGTGCCACAATCAGAAAATCTTTATAACGATAATCTTGAGTGGCTACTAATTGGCGAATGTATGTACTAATAGCTGAAACTTCGGTTTGCTTATCAGTACATTTCCAAATTTGAACGGAATTTTGACTATCTAAACCGCTCTTTTTGATACCACCAATGTTAGATTCAATCCAGTAGTCCTCCAATTTACTCAAATCAGGGCTGATTCTCTTTTCATCGGCAAAGTAGTTTCTGGTTACAATACGATTCTGCTTAGCCATGTCATGGAGTTGTTGGTAAGTTGCAGCTGGGCGGAAAAAAAAGTCCGATTCATCGGTAGAATCAAAAACTGGTTGGTCTAGTACCAATGAAATATTCAAACTACCGCTATTAACCAACATTGATTTAACCAAATTGGATTCTATTGCTGTGAAAGATGAAAAACCTTCGATATAGAAATAATAATGGGACGTCCCTATCTTGGTATTCAAAAAATCAGCTAATGAATTCAATTGAAAATCATTTGTATTGTAGTTTTGAATTTGTTCTAAATAAGCTCCGTACATAAGATTCAATTCTTTAATTTTATCGACAAAAATCCCCTGTTGTTCTGAGTTCAAAGCTAGATCAATATCATCTGGCTGAACTTGTCCATTCATGAATTCATTAAATTGGGAAATCATCTGGTCAATAAATCCTGGTTTATCAATCATCCCAGCAAATATTTTTAATTCAGACTTATGTTCTTGAACAATATTCTTCAATAGCATAGCTGATTTAGTTTGTGTTAAGGTTTCTAAATTATAATCGCTACTGTCACGCAAAAAATACCAAGCCAATCGTGAGAATGAAAAGGTTTGGACGTTGTTAGTTGCAATTAATGAATCATTATCTTTTTGAAAGTATTTTAAAATATTAACTTCTGATTCAAATTTTATGTGATTCGGTACTAAAAAGAAGAATTGTCCCGTTGGATCCTTGGTATAATCCTCTTGGAACAATTCCATCATCTTTTTATGATGATCAAATTGGTTTTTACCTAGTACGAAATTTAATGTCATTATTCATCACCCGAAAAAATTCTATCATAGTTGGTCGTTTGAAAGTGGAAATCGCATCAATAGATGTATAAAATAAAGACTTAGAGAAATTGAGGTGAGCATGTGCTTAAAGGAATAGGAAAAAGTCATGGGAAAACGATCATAATGGGAGAACATGCGGTAGTTTATGGCTACCCTGCTTTTGCAATCCCTTTGTTGAGTACCCCCGTGATCGTCAAAATGCAACAAAGTAAAGAAAATTCTTTAATTTCAAAGTACTATGCAGGGAAAATAGATAAGATTCCTGATTCATTGTCAGGCGTAAAGTATTTAATCAACTTATTAGATTCTGAGTTAAACAAAGAACATTTGAATTATACGATCAACATCGATAGTGGATTACCAATCGAACGTGGTATGGGTTCTTCAGCTGCGATTGTGGCCGCAATTACACGTGCCTTTTTCGATTTTTTTAAAAAAGATTTAAATCATAATCTATTATTAGATTACGTCAATAAATCGGAAACTATTACTCATGGTAAAGCTAGTGGTTTGGATGCTTTGACAGTTAGTTCAGATGATCCGATTAAATTTGGTAAAGATGTAGAACCTGAACACTTTAATTTTAATTCTGAGGGATTCATCGTTATTGCAGATTCTGGTGTTAAAGGTCGTACTAAAGAAACTGTTGCTGATGTCAGAAAAATGTACGATCAAGATCCTAAGAAAATTGGAGCTTACCTACAACAATTAGGTGATTATGCCACTCAAGCTAGTAATTACCTTATTAAAGGTAATCTCAAAAAATTAGGTTTGGTCTTTACTCTGGCCAATGAAGCTTTAACTAAATTGAATCTAGCTATTCCCAAAACAGACAAATTAATTGAAGCTGCTAACCACGCTGGGGCTTTAGGTAGTAAAATTACTGGCGGTGGTCGTGGTGGTTGTATCATCTGTTTAGCTAGAAACTTGAAAAATGCTCAAATGATTCAAAAAGCATTGATCAAATCTGGAGCTGAACAAACCTGGATTCAACCATTATCAATTTATGCGGAGGATGAAGACATTGGTTAGAACAGCACGTGCTTTTACAAATATTGCTTTAATCAAATATTGGGGTAAAAAGAATCAAATCCTGAAATTACCGTGTACTAATAGTCTTTCACTAACACTTGACCGATTTTATACCGATACCAAAGTAACAATAGTTAATGACCATCATGATACAGTTTATTTGAACCATAAACTGTTGGATCAGACTCAGAACAAGCGAATTCTCAAATACTTAGATACGGTTCGTCAATTCTATAGTTTTGATGATCATTTTATCGTGGACACAGTTAATCATGTTCCCACTTCAGCTGGTTTTGCCTCTTCAGCTTCAGGTTTTGCAGCGTTAGCGGCGGCTATCAATGAAACAAAGCAATTAAACTTGAATAAAAGAGAACTTTCAATTTTAGCTCGCAATGGGTCCGGTTCCGCTAGCCGTTCAATCTATGGTGGTTTTGTTGAATGGATTGCTGGAGACAGTAATGAAACTTCTTTTGCTGCACCTATTGACGAAAATCCTCAAATTGATTTAACGTTATTATCTGTGGTTATTAATAAGGGTAGTAAAAAAATTTCTTCTACCGTAGGGATGGAGAATAGCGTAAAAACCTCCCCTTTTTACCCAAATTGGGTTACACTAGTGGCTTCAGAGATAAAAGAAATTAAGCAAGCGATTGCTAAAAAAGATATCCAAAGGATTGGAGAAATTGCCGAACACAACGCTATGAGCATGCATGCTTTAACGCTTTCAGCTAATCCTTCATTTACATATTTCGAACCAGAGACGATTCGAATTTTTCAAATAATTCAAGAATTACGTCAAAAAGGCATCCTCGCATATGCTACAATTGATGCCGGTCCAAATGTTAAAATTATATGTACTAATGAATCGATTACTAAGGTTCAAAAATACATTGAGGAACAATTATCCAATGTATCTTGCGTTGTTGCTAATATCGGTAGTGGCATCCAATACATCTGATATAAATTGAAAGGTATGATATTTTGTCTACAGGAAAAGCACCTGGAAAATTATATTTGGCTGGAGAATACGCTGTTGTTGAAACAGGATTCCCCGCAGTTCTTACATCAGTAAATAAATACGTCACCGTTACCGTTAATAAGACTCAAAATGGTGGAACTATCCAGTCAAAAAACTTAAATAAGGAACTCATTCACTGGAACCGTCAAGGAACTGAACTAGTCTTTGATGATTCTGAAAGTCAACTCCAATACATTCTGGCAGCCATTAAGTTCATTGAAAAATACGCCCTAGAACGTGGTAAAAAATTGAATTACTATGACTTACTAGTTACAAGTGAACTCGATTCCCAAGATGGTAAAAAATATGGTCTAGGCTCATCGGCAGCCGTCACCGTTGCCGTAGTTAAAACTTTAGGCGACTTTTATCATTTAGATCTGTCAGCGATGGATATTTACAAAATTGCTGCTATTTCACACTTATCAGTTCAAGGAAATGGAAGTTTGGGAGATATTGCTGCTAGTGCCTTTGGTGGCATTGTAGCCTATTACTCTCCTGACCGAAACTGGATCTTTAACATGATTCGCAATCACAGTATTACTGAAATTTTATCCTTAGATTGGCCCCAACTAAAGATTCAAAGTTTAGAATTACCTGAAGACCTTGAATTAACAGTCGGTTGGACTGGTTCTCCAGCGTCAACTTCTATCTTAGTTGACCGTATCGCCTTGACCAAAGCTCAAAAAGTTAAAAAGTATCAACACTTCTTGCAAGAAAGTCGTAAAAATGTTGAACAATTAATTAAAGGTTTTAAAAACAATGATTCGGCTTTAATCAAAAAGATGTTTAGCAAGTATCGTTCTTTGCTAGATGATCTAGCTGAATTTAGTGACGTTCACATTGAAACCGATTTATTAACCGATCTTTGTGATATTGCTGAAAAACTCGGCGGTTCTGCTAAAACTTCTGGTGCCGGTGGTGGCGATTGTGGAATTGTCTTAAGTGATAAGAACTTAAATGTCGCCGAATTGAAAAAAGAGTGGCAAAAAGTTGGAATCACCCCTCTTACTTTAAAAATCGGAGAAATAATTGCTCATGCCTAAACAAGATGCCCAAATTCAACGTAAAGTTGAACATCTTTTCTTAGCTGAAAAATACTTCACAGACGAGGCTTTTGCTGATTTTGATGGTGTTAGGTTATTACATAATGCCTTACCTGAATTGAATTTGAAACAGATTGATCTTTCAACTCAATTTATAAATCGAAAAATGGCTTTACCTATATACTTCAACGCAATTACTGGTGGATCCAAACAATCGACCAGATTTAATGCTGAACTATCCCAACTAGCGAATAAGCTAAATATCCCCGTGTCTAGCGGTTCAATGGGGGTCTATCTTCGTTTACCTGAAGAAACTAAAAATTCTTTCTCCGTTCTGCGGGATAACAATCCGGAAGGATTTGTAATTGCCAATGTTTCTGCCAAGGTTAATGCCCAACAAGCCCAAACAGCTATCGATCTGATAAAAGCTAGTGCTCTACAAGTTCATCTGAATGTCCTACAGGAATTAGCAATGCCTGAAGGTGATAAAGAATTCATGTGGTTGGATAATATCAAACAAATTGTTGCCTCAGTCGATGTACCCGTAATTGTTAAAGAAGTCGGTTTTGGAATGTCAAAAGATAATCTAGCCGACCTTTATAAAGTTGGCGTTAAATACGTGGACATCTCAGGCTTCGGTGGAACTGACTTTGCTCAAATTGAGAGTGCTCGCAATCATGAATTGGATCTGACTTATTTAGATAGATTCTCGCTTTCAACTGTGGAGTCACTTTTGGAGTCTATTCCCTACCAAAATAAAATGACTATTTTTGCTTCTGGTGGCATTAGAACACCAATGGATGTCATCAAAGCAATTCGTATGGGTGCCAGTGCTGTTGGTATGTCCGGATTAGTCTTACACCACTTACAAAAGTATTCTTTAAGTGAAACGGAAATCTTCTTTGATGAATTCGTTAAACAGTTGCGCTTAATTATGGCTGCTATCGGTGCTAAATCAATTGCGGATATAAAAAAAGCTCCCATCATCTTTGATGGAAACTTAATAAATTATGCTAAACAACGTAATATTATTTTACCGTCTTAATCCTTTGGGATAGACGTTTTTTATTTGGGAATTGCTGTAACGTCCCCAACTGAAGAGTTTACCTTGATAAGACAAACCAATCCATTTATTATCGAAATCAGGACGTTCTTTTAAAATGATCGATTCACCATGGAGATATTTTTCAAATTGATCATCATCTAATTCAAAAACAGTTTTTAACATTTCAGGTTTGAGTGCCAATATCCAAGCGATATCGGGCTCAAACCTATTTTTTTTGAATTTTCCTAGTTTTAAACCGTTTCTCAAGATATGTAATTCTTTAAAACGACTATCTAAACTAGCTGCTTGATATAAGAAATCACTGATGCGTAACCAGTTCTTGTCAATCAAAGTAGTTAAATTAGTTTTGGCAAATTTTTGAACAAACTTGAGATCGTCTTTTTTTAAATTGTTGTTGATTTGACGTTCCTTAGGTTCTTCAATGTCTCCATCTTTAACCATTTTGCACATGAAATGGCCTTCACCATTGAATTGATCAGGGAACATTCGTAAAGCTTTAGACAATTCAGGATTGTCATTTCCCCACTCTGGTTTAGCATCTTCCATTCCAGAATACTTCCTAACATCTACCAGATGCATGTCTGGATATTTCTTTAAGAACCAATCGACATTTTGTTCATTTTCCTCCGGTGAGAAGGTGCATGTTGAATATACTAATGAGCCACCGTTGTTTAATAATTTGTACGCTGAATCGAGGATATGTTGCTGACGATTAGCACACTGTTCTACATAGTCTAATGACCAGTACTTAACCGATTCGGGATCTTTACGAAACATTCCTTCGCCTGAACAAGGTGCATCTACCAAGATCTTATCAAAAAATTGTCCAAACTTCTTTTCAAAGTCCTTAGGAGAATTATTAGTGACAACAGTGTTAGAGATTCCCATTCTTTCAATATTAGAAGACAACACCTTAACACGCTTAGTATTTATCTCATTACTTACCAAAAGGCCCTTAGAAGCCATTTTTGAAGCAATATAAGTAGTTTTACTGCCAGGTGCTGCACAGAGATCCAGAATCTTTTCATTTTCTTGCGGATCAAGAATTTCCGTAACATACATGGCACTTGGTTCTTGACTGTAAACATAGCCAGATAAATGATCAATTGAATTACCATTTATCTCACCAAAATAGCCAATATTGCTATATTCAATTGGTTGATTTAGAGAATAAGAAACATTTTTAAAATTAGGTTTAAGCGGATTAAGCCGAAAAGCCTCTTGGCTATCTTGTTGAATAGCATCAAATAGCTTATCAGCACGCTCTCCCATTAAATTACGATATTTTTCTTTAAAGTCAGGACTCAAATCGACTTTCATTAAACTATTCACTCCGTTTTTTGGTAAAAATTATTTGCGACATTCCTATTAGGATAGTAATTAACACAGAAACTAATATGAACATATTAAATGTATTGTGACTGATAATAGCAATTTTCCAATTAACTGCAGCATAACCAGCAATAAAAGGAACTAATGTATAAATTAAGTAACGAATCATTAAACCATTTTGGTAATTGTTCTTCAAGTCTCCCGTTAAATGTGATCTAGACAGATCATATTTCAGAGGAACTAAGATATAGAAGTCAACAATTACGATCAAAACGAATAGTAAAACAATTCCCACTAGATACATCTCACCATTATTAACCGTTTCGGCATTAGTAAAATCATCTGTCTGGGGTACATACTTATGGGATGACTTAGCATGTAGGACACTCTTAATTTTCGACAAACTCTCTTTATTTGAAAGAGCATTACCATCTAAAACTGTCGTTACCTGATTCAGATGTAATTTCGATTTTGGTTGATTTGGTGATAATGAGATCAATGTTTGACCGTTTAGAATATCCGCACCGTCAAAACCGATATTACCAATAACTGAAATATAGCGATCACCCATTTGAATGTAGGCTTGGCCCTGAGGTTTGTAGGATTCTAATTGGGAAGACTTACCTTGTACCGCAAATGGAATTTGCGAGATGAAATCATCTTGGGAAAAATAACGTCCCGAAGTTATTGGTAATTTATTGATCTTATTATGCCCGTATATATATCCCAGATCACTGTTGCTTTTTTCAAAGAAGATCAGTTGATAAGATGAAACCTTCTTCTTCTTGCTCAATTCTTGAACTGCTGTGACTAAATTTTTTTTAGATTTGGTATGCAAAACAATGGCTTGTTCACTCATACCTAATCGGTTCATTGTATTGTTGTACTTGATTGAATCACTTTTTGAGATAGCAACTCCGGTTAGCAGAACTATCAGAAAAATAACAATACTTGATATTACCTTTTTCATAAATATTCACCTATTATTTTATCTTGTATCTTATTCTACCCTATTTGACTAGATAAAGTTGATCGTGAACTAAATCATAACGTGAATAGAACTGATTGATTCGATCAATTCGAGGATCATCAATTAATTTGGCCGTACTCCAGAATTCCTTGCTGTTGGTAGCACCGGATTTTTCACCAATAACTAAAAAGTTTACGTCCATCTCACGAACCTTTCTTAAAACTTTAACATCAATATCTTCACGATCAGGACTCCAAGCCAGAATGACATTATTAACTTTACTACCATACTCGTTTAAAGCCTGCAAAGCATCCATTGATTCAACTCTTGTTAATAGATTTTTGCCAGTTTGATTATGACTAGCCCAACTTAAATTGTCCGTGCAGTATGTTTCTACATTCAAATTACGTAACTCTTTTGATAAATAACCATTACCAGCCATTAATTCCAAAAAGTTCTGTTCTGGAAATTCAGTAATTAATTCTTTAACGAAATCCTGAGTGATCGTTGCCCAATAACCAAACTTATTCTGTAGTTGTGTACGAAATTCACCAAGATCGTGGTCAAATGTTTCTAAATTTTTCAAAAGAGCCTCAAAGTCGGCTTCTTTAATGTCCATGTTTTGACGTAAGCAGTCTGTGATTTCATCTTCGCTCAACTCCAATTGGGGAAAATGATATTTAGGCAATTGTTGCTGCGACAAAGTGTCAAAAACACGTTCTATAAATCTAATTTTGACATTGAATCTCATTCCATTAGGCAATAACCCCACGTCTTGTTTTAATTTATCAATATAATCCATTTTTTCTCCCAACTGATCCGATATTTATAATATACCGCTAATAGTTTACTAGAATCGTTATGCAACATAAAGCTATAATTGTCATGAAAAAGTTAAATAATATTAAAATTTTTAGTTAGAATAATACATTTATTTCCAATAATTACGAAAAAGTGTAATATCTTAGTTAGTACATATAAGAGGTGAAACATGGCAGAAAATAATAGAAGACGTCGGCCTCAAAAGGAAGAAGAGTCAGGTTGGAAGTTCTGGTTACAAACTATTGCTATGACACTTGCAATCTATGCTATTTTCTTTTTAGGGTTTAAGTACATCCTTTCTAATGACAAGGTAACAGGACCATCGATGCAACCGACCTTTGAAAATGGGGATAAAGTAATCGCTGCTAGACATTCAACTATCTCACGTGGTGATGTTATCGTCTTGAAAGCTCCAGACGAAGCCGGTTCATTTTATATCAAACGAGTGATCGGTTTGCCTGGGGACACAGTGGTTTCTAAGAACAACAAAATGTATATTAATGGTAAACTATACAAGGAGGACTTCCTCAAAGCTGGTTCTAAATTAAAGGAACCTGATACTAGTTTATATGCTGGTAAACCTTATAGTTATACCTACGATTTTACTTTAAGTTCTCTAGCTAAGAATTCACCCGAATATAAGACACGTTACAGCAATTCTTATCTAAAAAAAGTTGAGAAGACTAATAAGGTCCCTGCTGGAACTTACTTTGTTATGGGAGATCATCGAACTGTTTCAAAGGACAGTCGTATTATTGGTTTCATTAGTAAAAAGAGTGTCATTGGTGAAGTTAAGTGGCGTTATTGGCCATTTACTAGATGGGCAATCTTTTAGATTTAAGTTTTAAACAAACTTATTGGAGGTAGTTTCATGGATAAACCAAATATTGCTGAAATGATAATTCAGTATGAAAAAGATAAAGATATGAATGATACACAATTTGCATTCGAAAGTCATCTTTCAGTTGAACGTGTTCATAACTTGAAGTCAGGCGACTACGAAGCAACTAAAGACGAAAAAAAGACTATTTTGGAATATATTAAACTACATCAATAATGCAATATTTGTAGTTTACCCTTAAAAAGCCGACAATCATTTGACTGCCGGCTTTTTATATATTCTATTTTTTCAATTGATCAAATATTCTTGAATCATGAAAATAAACAAAACATCCCTTTACACCACGTTTTAACAGAACATTCATCGAATTCAAAATAATCCTTTTCTTAACGTCATTCAAATTAACAATATCGTTATCATGTCGTTTCTTGAAGGCTTCCTGATCCTCATACTTATCGATATCTATCTTGATACGATTATTTTTATCATAGGCGATTGACGGTCCAATAATCACCGCCACATAATTTAAATCGAATCCTTGAACAGTATAAATCGAACCAATTTCATTAATTGTTTCTGGCTTTTGAGCCCAAGTGGTATTGGAATAATTATACTGATCCCATGGCAAATGAAATTCACCTTCATTAACGTAATGTTTCTTACCATCCAAAGTCGATGGATAATCAGCGGTTGCCACAATTCGTGACTCTCCTACTTCTTTATTCTTTGTCTTTAAAGCTTGATACATCTTTTCGGCATCGTGATAAACTCGAAAATCATAAGTACTATTCATTGATAGGTAGTTCGTATTTTCTTGCTCTAAAGGTGTGATTTGTAAATTATCGGTTAAATCATTGATCCACTGTAAAACTTTTTGCGGTGCCTGCATACGCATTTGTGTTGTTAAGGTTGCACTCTCAAAGTTGACTTGATTCGGAATGATTTGTTTTAAAAAGTTATCTGACCAATAACTTTTTAATTTCAAAACTTGATGAGCATCAAAAACTAAGATTACAACTTTACTCAATTTGATAATCTCTGATAATTGATTCTTTTGCGTGAAATTATTGTAGTTATCACTCTCACTTAATAGTAAATGAGCTTCATCAATTACTACTACGTCGGCCTGTTGCTGATTCTTATGCATCCGATTGATGAAAGTTGTCGGCCTAAGAAAACGATTTTTGCGTAGCTGACCAAATTCACCGGCATTTTCTTGATAAACCTTTAATAGTTCGGGATGATTAACTAGAAAGTAATTATCCGTCTTATTCTGTTTCGCTAATGTTTCAATATTTAAGAATAGTTGCGTTAAAATAACACTCTTACCCGTTCCAGCATCCCCATTTAGTTGAAAAATAGACTTCTGAGGACTTTTCAATCCTTGATTAGTGAATGATAGTATTTGATCGAAAATCGCTTGTTGTTGCTTTGTAAGGTCCTTATTCGGAAAAACTGATTCTAACATTTTACCTCCAAATTAAAAAAAGCCTTTCGGCTTTTAGTTTTCGTCACTCTTTAAAATTCCACCAACAGCGTAGTGTTCTTTAGCCATTTCATTCAAAACGACATGAACATGTTCTGCAGGAGCACCAGTATTTTTAACAATGGCGTCAGTAACATCTTTAACCATACCCTTTAATTGCTCAGGACTACGGCCTTCAATAAGATCAATGTGCACTAGAGGCATAATAATTTCTCCTTTATTTTGTACATGGAATTGGCCATGCTCTTTTACTATAGATAACTATACATAGTTATCTCAATATTTTTACTTTAACAAATTTTGGCGAAATAACAAGGTTTTGCAATTTCTTTACATTAAAAGATATAAACCATTTCATAAAAAAGAGCTGTGCTCTTAGTATCGCACAACTCATATATACTATTTTTAATTATGCAAATAATCTCTTAACACCAGCGATATTTCCACGATTACCGTAAATTGAATGTACTTGAACGGCATATGGCCATGATTCAATCATTGTGTCACGGTTCAATAAAATACCAACGTGCCAGATAATTCCTGTTGATGGGTCAGTGAAGAAAATCAAATCTCCTCTTTGACGGTCATTAAAGTTAATATGTGGAATTCTTGAATCTGACCAGTAATCACGACTGTTCCATTCATGACCTGGTTGTGCATGTTGAATGTTTGAAATTGGTGCTGAATCAATACCTGACGCATAAAGTACTTGTGTAACTAATCCTGAACAATCAACACCATAAGCAGGCATACTTCCGGCACCAGAAATCCATGTCTTACCAAGATACTTGTTTGCTTGGTTGATCATGGCTTCAATGTGTTGTGAACGCGTACTTGTAATATTTGTTTGAAGTGGTGCTACGTAAGAATCGATACCATACCAATCAGCTTCTGAATAGCCCATAGCTTTCCATGTTGCTAAATTAACGACACCCGTTACAGATAGACCTTTTCTTGATTGGAGTGATCTAACACTTGAAGCAACTGATCCATCATAAATTGTATGTGCATTTGAGTAACCAAAGTATCTTCTGACTAACCAAACTTTGACACCTTCAACGCCGTTATATAAGTCATAACCAACAGAACCACCACTAGGTTTGATTTGACTATTTTGAATTTGTAACCAGCCACTTGGATTTTGATATGCGGCTCCTACAGCTGAATCATCACTGTTCAACCAAATATCATTACCAATTTGGTAGTAAGTTCTACCGTTAGCATTATCTGTACGATTGTATTTCCAAACTGAGTTAGCAGCATAATTGGCTTGACCGTTCTTGTAAAATCCTGCTTCGTTACGAGAATAACTTGCAGCTCCCCATGATTTAACACGAACTACACCACTCTTTTGATGTCCATATGTCAAAATAACGTTGTCGGCATTAGCATATTCGTTTGTAGCAACACGGTAGAAAGTTTGACCATTGTAGACTAACTTTTGATCTGTCAACCAGGCAGTATTTCCACCTAGTACGCGGTTAGAAATAGCAGTACCATCTTGAGTGTAAAGTTGTGTGAATCCTTTTGTGTCAACGATTCCCTTTAATGGTGTGATATTACTTGCTGTGGAATTAGCTTGTGTTGTTGCTTGAGTTGATGCATCTTGAGCAGTTTGTTGAGTATCAATATTTTGAGTTTGAGCATCATCATCGTTAGTTGTTTGTTCAGTTTGAGTAACTCGTTGATTATTTTGATCTGCTTGAACTTGAGTATCATCAGATACTTGTTCTTGGTTTTGAGTTTGATCTGTTGTTTGTGATTGTGAAACAGCTTGTGATTTAGCAACTTGTTCAGTTGTTTGAGCATCGTTATCTGTTATTGTGTCAGCTTTAACACTTTGTTGTGATAAAGTAACTGCAGCCAAGGCTACACCACAAACAAAAGCAAATTGAAACTTTTTATTCATTTTTTCTTTCCCCTTAATAACTTATTGCACGTCTTTTTTGCGTGTTCCAATTATTGATAAATTGATTAATCCCCATTTGGAGAGTTTGATTAGTCCAGCAATCGTTGTAATAGACATAATTCTTGTCATAGCCTGTCACAACTAAAGCATGATATGGAAATCCATATAGTGTATTCCATGTCACAATCGGATGACCGATATTAATTTGATACTTGATAGCATTGAAATTTTGACCAGTCAAATTCTTGGCTGTACCTGCATACTTTTCGACCAAATTCATCAAAGCTGGTGGAAAAATTGTAATTCCAGTTCCATCCCAAGGTTGACCAATATAACCATAATTAGGATCACTACTACGAGGCATTTCCCTAGCCATTTGCATCTTGTTAACTTTGGCTCCGGCATATTGCAACATCATTGTTACAGCAGTAATTTCACAACCATTTGGTAATTCAGGTCTTTGAGCAATCAAAGGAACTCCTGAAATCCATTTAGCATCTTGATACTGACCTTGACTAAGGACAACATAATCTTGTGGCACCCAAGTATTGCTTCCAACTTGATACCAATCCTTACCACCGATTTGAGCACGACTATTAACTTTCCAACTACTACCGGTTGGCAAATTATTTCCCAAATAAACTGCTTTATCACCAAAGCCTTGGAAATCATGAACACTGGCACCACTCTTATAGACAACTGTGGCAACACCGTCATATGGTTGAGCATAGTCACGGTAAGTTCCCATTGTTGAATCTACATATTCAGTAGTGGCAACTCGGTAATAAACTTTGTCCTTATAAGTACGACGATAATCGGCACGCCATGCAGTATTTGGACCTAAGTAACGGTTCGTAATTGGCCGATCATTATTATCATGCAAATTTACGACACTATTACCAATGGTAAATACACCATTTACTGCTTCATCATGATAAGTCGATTGGGCTTCTTGAACGGCCTGAGTTGACTGATTATCTTGAGTAGTAGCTGGAGACTGAACATCATTCGAATTATCCGATGTTGTTACAGAAGTGTTATCTCCATTTTGATTAACTGTATTATCTTGAACAGCTTCTTCATTTGAACTCTCAGGAATTTGAATCCAAACCGAATTCTTATTGCTCTCAGAAACATTATCTGTTGTGTTTATCTGAGTACTTGCTTGTGTTGTTATTGCTTGTTGTTGACTACTGGTGTCTTCATCAGCCTTAACGACCGTGGTTGAAAAAAGGCAGCTAGAAGCAAACAAGGTCGCATATAAAAATTGTTTTTTTATCAACATATTCTCCCCTAAAAATAAGTTTTATAAATAAAGCATTAATATTTTTTTGTTTTTTCTATTAATACCCCCGACATAATATGGCATTAATAATCCAATCTTAATAAGAATGTCATTTTTTACATGTCCCTTCAAATGCAAACGGCATGTAGAGTTACTGTACTTTTCTGTTATTATAATTTGGGATTTTTTAATTCTATTTTTGCGTAAAGTTTTTATTAATGCATCTTTTGGTTGATGGTATGATAATTTTTTTGTTTTTTTATTTTATTATTATGTTTTCGTAAAACATATTATTTTACAAGTGTGCTGTTATTCTTCACAAAAAAATGGAACATCAAAATTGATGTCCCATTTTTCGAAATTTTAACGACGTTTAATTCGTTGCATATGTTGACGCGATTTTTTCATGGCCTTTTTACTGCCAAATGCCTGATTAATCTTTTCATTTTCTAATTGGCGTGAATTCATTTTGCTATAGGACATTTCACGTTGCAATTTAAGGTAGCTCTTCAATCTGTCAGCATCCAAACGTCCGTCTTTTACCGCTTCTTTTACCGCACAACCAGGTTCATTTTGATGACTACAATCACGAAAACGACATTTTTTTGCCAATTGCGTGATATCTTCAAAGGTTTTAGAGAGATTACCGACAAATAATTGTAATTCTCTCATACCCGGAGTATCAATAACGATACCTCCATTTGGTAATAGTATTAATTGTCGTGATGTTGTTGTATGTCGACCCTTATCGTCACCTTTTCTAACCTTTTTAGTCTCTAATTCAGCATCTCCTAAAAGCCAATTGATCAAAGATGATTTACCCACTCCTGACGAGCCAATGAAAACAACTGTTTTTTGAGGCTTAATATAAGCTGATAGTTCATCTAATCCTGTTTTCATTTCAAATGAACAAACAACTGTATCAACACCCATACAAACGTCTTCTAGTTCTTGTAATTTGGCAGTAATATCATTACATAAATCCGATTTAGTCAATACTACTACTGGAGTAGCTCCACTATCCCAAGCCATTGTTAAATAACGTTCAACTCTACGGGGATTGAAATTGGTATTCAACGACATACAAATAAAAATTGTATCGATATTACTGGCAATAACCTGACCACTACTATCATTACCTGAAGCCTCGCGGGCTAAAATACTTTTACGTGGCCAAAGTTTTCGAATAATTCCTGTTGCGTTAGCTTCTACTGAAATTAATACCCAATCGCCAACAGCAGGATATTCAGTTGTATTAACAATTTGATGATTCATTTTACCCGAAATTTTAGCCTGCAAAAAACCTCGGTCAGTTACAATTTGATATAAGTCTCGATGCTGGCTAGTTACACGAGCCCAAATTAATTTTCCAAGATTATTCTCTGATGATTTGATTTCATCTGTAAAACCATATTTTTCAATAATATTCAATTTTTTATTCCCTTCACAAGTGACGGTACTCTAAAACTTGCGAAAAAAAGGGTGCAGTTTACCCACTGCACCACAAAAAGAGAAAAAGTATCTTTCGTCCATTCGCAAGGCATTAGGGTACACAAAATAAGATAGGTTCAAGACCTATTTTTTCCATGTTCTAATGAAAATCCTATTAAATGAACAGCATACGCGGTTCCTCCATTATTTATTACCGTTAAGATAGCATTATTGTCCATCATAGTCAATTCAAATCAATTTAAGGTTACATAACAAAATTATTATGAAGTATTTACCACAAAAAAGGCTCTAGCAAAGGATTCTTCCTTCAGCTAGAGTCAAATTTAATTTATTTTTTATTCTCACTGTTTAATTTGATAATTTCAAGAACAACATCAACTGCTTTTTCCATTGACTCTTCAGCCACATATTCAAAACGTCCATGCATATTCTCGCCACCAGCAAACAAATTAGGTGTTGGTAAACCTTTAAAGGAAATAGTTGAACCATCAGTACCACCACGAACAGGGGCTTCATCAGGTTCAATGTCTAAATTCTTCATTGCTTTTTCAGCAATCTTAACGACATCCATATGATCCTTGATAACATCGATCATATTGTAATATTGATCACCCATGTCGATCTTAACAGTTCCTTCACCATACTTATCGTTCAATTGCTTAACAATTTCAGTAACTTTATTCTTACGAGCTTCCAAACCATCACGTTCAAAATCACGAATAATATAAGACATATCAGTATGATCAACGGTTCCGTTTTCTTCTAATAAATGGAAGAAACCTTGGCGTCCATCAGTTTGTTCTGGTACTTCACTAGCAGGCAAAGCGTCTTCAAATTCACGAGCAACAGTCAACGAATTGATCATAATGCCCTTAGCTTCTGAAGGATGAACATCTTTACCAGTAATATGTACTTTCAAACCTGCAGCACTGAAAGTTTCGTATTCCAATTGACCAACAGGGCCACCATCAACTGTATAAGCAAAATCAGCACCAAAGTCAGGAACATCAAAATTCTTAGCACCAGTTCCGATTTCCTCATCAGGTCCCAAACCAATCTTAATCTTACCATGTTTGATTTCTGGATGAGCAATCAAATATTCCATAGTCGTGATAATTTCAGCAACACCTGATTTATCATCAGATCCTAGAAGTGTATCACCACTTGTTGTGATCAACGTTTGTCCAGCATACTTTGTTAATGAAGGGAATACTTTTGGATCTAGTGTGTATTCACCAGCATCGTCAAGCTTAATAACACTCTTGCCATCGTAATTTTCAACGATTTTAGGTTTGATATCTTCTGAATTAAAATCAGCAGTATCAATGTGAGAAATCAATCCCAAGACTGGGACATTATAATCAAGATTAGATGGTAGTTCGGCGGTCAAATATGAATCAACCTTACGAATTTTTACATCTTTCAGACCTATTTCTTCCAATTCTGCAGCCAATTTCTTCAAGAAAACAGTTTGTCTTTCAGTTGAAGGAATCGTTGTCGAATTTTCATCTGAACGAGTATTTTGTTTAACATATCCTAAAAAACGAGGAATTAATTTTTCATATTTTATTGCCATTACTACACTCTCCCTATAAGAAATTATATGGTTCTGTATCTACTTCTGATTGTACTATATCTAGGTCCCATTTATTAGATTTTTTCCAATCTTCTAACAAACTTGCCATTTCTTTAATAAAGATTGCTTCAATATGGTGTCCTGGATCGATAACATTGAGCCCATTAGCCATCATATCATGTGCAGTATGATAATAAACATCCCCAGTAATGAAGGTGTCAGCACCAGCTTTAATAACTTCCGGATAAAACTTTCCGGCATCGCCACCAATTATGGCAACTTTTTTAACTTTTTGACCTAGATCTGATTTAACATAACGAAGATTAGGAACATGATAGGCATCACGGACCATTTTAGCAAAATCAACTAGTTCCATCGATTCTTTCAATTCACCCATACGTCCCAAAGAATAATCGTCATCTTCATTTAAATAACTAATATTATTCAGACCTAACTCTTCCATTAACCAGTCATTCATTCCACCATGAGCTTTATCAAGGTTAGTATGAACAGCATGTACGGCAATGTTATGTGATAACAAATCACGGTACATTTGGTTTTGTGGTGAGGTTAAATCCAAATTGCGAGCCGGATGAAACATAATTGGATGATGAGCTAAGATGAAGTCAACATTCTTATCAATAGCCTCTTTAACAACTTGTGGACGAACATCTAGTGTCGTCATAAGACGATGAACAGTTTGTTTACGATTGCCGATTTGGAAACCAGTTGGATCACCATCTTCTTTAATTGACAATGGAGCAAATTCTTCAATTCGATTAATAATATCTTGAACTTGAATTTCTACCATTATAATATCTCCTCAATATATTTAATATCTTGGTTCATTAAATCAATTTTGGCTTGATCAATCTTTTTTGCATGGGACATATTCTCAACGGCCTTTTGATAACTATTAAGTTTATGTTGCCATTTGGCAATAAAGGTTGGCGTCTTCTTGGTCATTAGTACGGGACCCATTAAAAATTGGGCTGAATTCAGCGGCTTAGCTTGTTCAACTTTGTTAGCTTTAATAATTTCATAAACATGATGTTCTTCTTCAACAATATCTTCATCAACAATTTCAAAATTATTTTCGACTAACCAATGACGTACCAGCGGTTCACCAATATTAGGTTGTAAAATTAGCGTCTTAACATTGGACAACTGATCTGTGGTTGCTCGTGTGAGAATATTTTGAATCAAAATACCACCCATTCCAGCAATTACAACTGTATCAATTTGATCTTCTGGTTTAATAACGGCTAGGCCATCACCCAAACGAACATCAATTTGTTTGCTCAATCCAAACTTATCAACGTCTTCTTTGGAACGTGACATAGGGCCAGGTGCAACTTCACCAGCAATCGCAAATTGACAAACTTTCTCCTCTATCAATTCTACTGGTAAATACGCATGATCTGATCCAATATCAGCCACTCTTGTATCTTTATCAACCATTTGGTAAACGGCTTGTAATCTCTTTGAAAGTAAAGTCACTTTAACCTCTATTCTGCAGTCTTTTTATCTAAGTCTGTCATGTATTCACGTGTCATTGGCATTGCTGTACCACTAGGTCCATTTGTCAAAAGAAATTGAATAACATCAATATTGCCACTTTCAAAGGAAGCAGCACATGCTTGTAGATACAAGTCCCACATACGAACGAATCTTTCACCGTACATTTTATCAACTTGATCTACAACTTTATTAAAGTTATGATCCCAAATTTCAACAGTTTTTTGATAATGACGACGAAGTGGTTCTAAGTCATCAATTTGAAGTCCTGCATCTAAAATATGACCAACGTTTTCTTTAACATCGGGAATATAACCACCTGGGAAAATATACTTAACTAACCAGGCATCAACACCAACACCATAATGTTGACCAGTAATACCATGAATTAGAGCATTACCATTTGGTTTCAAAACACTCTTAACTGTTTCAAAGTAACCAGGTAGATTATCTTTACCAACATGTTCGAACATACCAACAGAAACAACATGATCGAATTTTTCATTAACCTCACGATAATCTTCAAGCATAACTTCCATTTGGTCACTCAAATTCTCGTCTTGAATCTTTTGATTTACATAATTGTATTGCTCTTGACTTAATGTAACACCTTTTGCTTTCAAACCATACTTTTTAGCTGCAGTGAACATCATTGTTCCCCAACCACAACCAATATCAAGAATTGTTTCGCCGGGTTTAGTATTTAACTTATTCAAAATATGACGCACTTTGTTCATTTGAGCTTGTTCCAAAGTATCCTCTGGAGTTCTGAAATAAGCACATGAATAGGTCATAGTCTTATCAAGCCACAATTTGTAGAAATCATTACCAATATCGTAATGTTCTTGAATTTCTTTCTTATTACCTTCCTCTGAGTGATTAAACTTAGGAATGTATTTTTTCAATTTTAAACTGGACATAAAACTGTCAGATTGAGTGTAAGCAGAAGTAATCAGTTTCTGGATTGAACCTTCAATTTCAATTTTCTTATCCATATATGCTTCACCTAAAGTTAGGGTAGCATGTTTTACAACTTCAGAAATAGGAACTTTGTCATTAAACTTAATAGTTATATCAGACTTTCCCTCTGGTCCATAATTCTTTTCTTTCCCGTCCCAAAAAACAACCCTAATAGGAATAGTAAATGAACGTGAAAATATTTCGTCATAAATCTTTTTATCTAACATAACATCCTCCAAAAAAGTAGATATATTAATTGTAAATCAAATTGTGAAAAAATATAAACTAAAACTACTGATTTTCAGAAACATATTAAGAAAAATGTCTCAAATACGGCAATTCTGTACCTATTTCAGTTTTTAAATGGCCTTACCTCAATTAAATTAGATGGCGAATTTTATAATCAAGTTAGCCACTTTAGAAAAATGACAAAATAAAAACAC